>DASRPN010000104.1:0-4990 GCA_035646355.1 Pyrinomonadaceae bacterium
TACCTCTTAAACAACAACGCCGCGTTTGTCCCACCAAATCCAAAACTGTTCGACAACACGTAATCGACGCGCGCTTCACGCGGTTCGTTTGGAACGTAGTCGAGGTCGCACTCCGGATCCGGATTGACGTAATTGATCGTCGGCGGGATGACGTTGCGATGCAGTGCCAGAACGCAGAAGATACCTTCGATTCCTCCCGCAGCGCCCAGCAGGTGGCCGGTCATCGACTTCGTCGAACTGACAGCCAGCTTGTAAGCATGCGCACCAAACGTGTCCTTAATCGCAAGTGTTTCAAACTTGTCGTTGTACGGCGTCGATGTACCATGCGCGTTGATGTAACCGACCTGATCGGGAGCGATGCCGGCGTCCTTCAGCGTTCGTTGCATGACTCGCCGCGCACCTGACCCGGTTTCGTCCGGCATCGTTAGATGGAAAGCATCGGCGGCAGCGCCGTAGCCGACGATCTCGCCGTAAATCTTCGCGCCGCGACGTTTCGCCGACTCCAACTCTTCCAGGATCATGATCCCGGCGCCTTCGCCAATTACAAAACCATCGCGATCGCGCTCAAACGGCCGCGAAGCATGAATCGGATCATCGTTGTTCGTGGACAACGCGCGCATCGCGGAGAAGCCCGCCACGCTCATCGGTGTAATAGCCGACTCCGCACCACCGCAGATCATGATGTCGGCGTCGCCGCGTTGAATGATCTTGAAACTATCTCCAATAGCGTGCGCGCCTGCGGCGCAGGCGGTGGCGGTAGCTGAGTTTGGTCCCTTCGCGCCGAAGCGAATCGACACCTGTCCCGCCGCTAGATTGACGATCGCCGAAACGATAAAGAATGGCGACACGCGATCGGGACCATCGTCGAGCAACTTCGAATGCTCACGCTCGATGGCCCAGAAGTCGCCGATGCCGCTGCTGATGTACGTGCCGACGTTTTCGGAGATGTCATCCGGGAGTTTCCCGGCCTCGGAAAGCTTGATGCCGCTGTCGGCCATCGCTTCGACTGACGCGGCAATCGCGTAATGAATAAAGGCGCCCATCTTGCGCGCCTCTTTCTTTGCGATGAATGTTAGTGGGTCGAAGTTTTTAACTTCGCAGGCAAATTTTACTGAAAACTTCTCAGCGTCGAATTTCTTGATGTAGTCAGCACCGCTGCGGCCATTCATCAGCGCAGTCCACGTCTCTTCGACAGTGTTGCCAACGGGAGTGACGAGGCCGAGGCCCGTGATCACGACACGACGTGTCAAATTTTAAACTCCTTGATAACAGCAGAAGCGATCAATGACGGGTGATGTTCAATCACCGATCAATTATTTCTTATGCTGGTCGATGTAATTATAGGCGTCGCGAACGCTTTGAATCTTCTCAGCGTCTTCGTCGGGAATCTCGATCCCAAACTCTTCCTCAAAACGCATGACGAGTTCGACTGTGTCCAGCGAATCGGCGCCGAGGTCGTCGATAAACCGCGCATTCGGCGTTACCTCGTTCTCATCGACACCAAGCTCATCGACGATAATCTGCTTTACCTTGTTCTCGATCTCTTGATCGGGCATCGTTTTCTCCTCTGTGAGTTAATTAAACTAATACATCCGGGGCAGCAAGTGCGGCGCTAGTCGCTTCCAAACTTGCTGCGTCTTCCACGTTAAGACACTTTATGTCGCGACTCGTCTGCCGCATGAGCCCTGACAAAACTTTTCCTGGTCCAACCTCGACAACTTTGTCAACGCCGTTCTCAATCAGCAACTGCATCGACTCGACCCAACGAACCGGTGCCGATACCTGTCGGACCAATGCCTCGCGGAGTTCCCCGGACGCGGTCGTGATGCGCGCATCGACGTTTGTAACCACCGGAAACTTCGGTTCGCCGAATTGTAGCCGCTCGAGATCCGGCGCCAGTCTGTCCTGGGCCGGCTTCATCAGCGCACAATGAAAAGGCGCGCTGACATTCAACTTGATCACTCGACGCGCTACTTCCTTCAGCAACTCGATCGCGCGATCGACAGCAGCAGTAGTTCCGGCAATCACCACCTGCCCGGGCGAGTTGATGTTTGCTACTGTGCAAACATCGTCTCCACTCGCGTCTGCGCAAACGCGCTGAACCTCATTCAACTCGCCGCCAATCACAGCGGCCATTGCACCTGTGCCGACTGGTACCGCTTCCTGCATGTAACGTCCCCTGGCGCGCACCGTCCGCAGCGCGTCTGCCAGATCCAGTACACCGGAGGCAACAAGCGCAGAGTATTCACCTAAACTATGTCCGGCGACAAATGCCGGAGCCGGTGCGCCAGCGCTTTCAAGCGCTCGATAGGCGGCGACCGAGACCGCGAGAATCGCCGGTTGCGTATTCTCAGTTAGCTGCAAATCTTCAGCCGGACCTTCAAAACAGAGCTTTGAAAGCGCGAAACCCAATGCTGCATCAGCTTCTTCAAAGACCTGTCGCGCAACCGGAAACTTATCCGCAAGATCTTTTCCCATTCCCGGACTTTGCGAACCCTGGCCCGGAAAAACAAACCCAGTCATTTTCCGTTTGTCATTTACCATTTCTCATCTTCCATTTGTGGTGGTTAGCGCTTTCTCGTTTCTTTCCCAAATGACAAATGAGAAATGACAAATGACAAACGGTAAATAACTCACCATCGCATCAACACGGAGCCCCAGGTGACGCCGCCGCCAAACGAAGCCATCAACACCAGATCGCCTTCCTTGACTCGCCCAGCTGCGACGCATTCGTCAAGCGCGATCGGTATCGACGCCGCGGAGGTATTGCCGTGTACCGCGATGTTTGAATAGACCTTCGACATGTCAACATTCAATCGATCCGCCACCGCTTCCGTGATTCGTTGGTTCGCCTGGTGCGGAATGAAGAGATCAACGTCGTCCGCTTTCATTCCCGCCTGCTGAAGGACGTCGCGCGAGATCTCGGCCATCGAACGTACGGCTACTTTGAACAGCTCGTTGCCCTTCATCTTAAAGAAATGATCGCCGGCCGCCAGCGTGTCGGCGGAAGGCTTTCGTCGCGTGCCACCGCCCGGCGAAAAAAGCTGTTCTTCGTAACGTCCGTCGGACTTTATCTTCGACGCGAGGATGCCGCGGTTCCCTTCGACTGCTCCCAAAACTGCCGCGCCGGCACCATCGCCGAACAACACGCACGTTTGACGGTCTGTGTAATCGACGTATTGCGTAAGCACCTCAGCGCCAACTACCACCGCGTATCGCACCTGGCCTGTTCGGATCATCGAATCAGCCAGCGAGACTCCGTATAAAAACCCGGAACACGCAGCGACAACGTCCATCGCCGCGGCGTTATGAGCACCGATTTCGGCCTGGATGATGCAACCTGTGGATGGAAGTATTTGATCCGGAGAAACTGTCGCGCAGATCAGGAGATCTATGTCCGACGGATCGAGGCGTGCTCTTTCGATCGCCTGTCGAACAGCGCGCACGGCAAACAGTGACGTGTATTCATCGGGCGCGGCCTTCCGCCGTTGCTTGATGCCGGTGCGGGTAGTGATCCACTCGTCCGAGGTCTCAACCATCTTGGCGAGATCGGCATTAGTCAGAATGCCTTCAGGGTACGAGTGTCCGGTACCCAGAATTCCAGCGCGTTGGTTTGCCATTAAGTGCCTCAGAATATATCGACTCAAAACAAAAGCCAAACGTGATTAGTGCTCAGTACTTCGTGCTTAGTACTTTGTGCTTTGTTCACATTAGGACCGGGTCGATTGCAGCTTAACGATTGCTAGCGAACAAAGTACTAAGTACTAAGCACAAAGTTCCAATCAAACTGCGACTGACCGCAACGAGGCCGTCTCCCCAATTCCCTTTTCGATACGTTCACTCGTACGGTGTTCAGAAAACTCTTTAACGCTACGAATCGCGTTGCGAATTGCTTTCGCATTAGACCGTCCATGCCCGATGACGACGATCCGGTTAACTCCCAGCAGCGGTGCGCCACCGTATTCTGTGTAGTCGAGCCGCTTCTTGATGTTCCGAAAAGCGGGTTTTGCCAGCACCGCTCCCGCTTTTGTCACTGCCGTCGCGCGCAACTCGCGCTTCAGCATCGACAGCATCGCTTCCGTCAAACCTTCCGACAGTTTCAACATAACGTTCCCGGTGAATCCATCAGTGACGATCACGTCTACCATGCCGGAAAACACGTCGCGTCCTTCAACGTTGCCGACGAAGTTGATGTTGCTCAACTGTCGTAACAACGGAAAAGCCTCTTTTGTCAGGTCGTTTCCTTTCGCTTCTTCTTCGCCGATGCTCATTAGACCAACTGACGGTTTGACCGTTCCCAGCACCGAACGTGAATACGCATCACCCATGATCGCAAACTGGGCCAGGTGGTGCGGTTTGCACTCCGAATTGGCGCCGACGTCGAGTAATAACGTTGGCTTCGCGGCCTTCGTAGGAATCATTGCGGCGAGTGCCGGACGATCCACGCCTTGAAGCATACCGATAACCATCTTCGCGGTCGCCATCGCAGCGCCAGTGTTTCCGGCTGAGACGAAACCATCGCCACGGCCTTCAATCACCAGCTTCGACCCGATTCTCAAAGAGCTCTTCTTCTTGCGCCGGACGGCATTAGCAACGGCTTCGTCCATCGCGATGACTTCCGGCGCTTCGACCAGCTCGATTCCCTGGTCGCCGTCACCACGCCAACCACAGCGTCGCAGTTCAGGCTCGACCTTGTGCGGTTGGCCCACAAGGATCACACCCACACCGAAGTCGCGGGTCGCTGAAAGCGCACCGTCGATCTCAGTGAACGGCGCATGGTCGCTACCCATTGCGTCGAGAACGACCTTGCCCGTCAGGTGGGCTTCATTCGTCGACTGACTTCGCACTGATTTAGCTTAGGATTGTTCCACCTGCACTATTTCACGACCTTTGTAATGGCCGCACTTGGGGCATACGCGGTGGGGCATGCGGGGCTCACGGCAATTCGGACAAAGCGTGGTCTGCGGCGTACGCAGCGCATCGTGCGCGC
>DASRPN010000105.1:0-61742 GCA_035646355.1 Pyrinomonadaceae bacterium
ACGGCAAATGACGCGAGCCAGTGTTCGCCCGCGTAATCTCCACTCGCCACGTGCGCCAGCGCGGCTGAAGCGTGCTTCTCGGCTGCGGCAGCCAACGCGCGCCGCGCCGGATCGTTAGCCGGCAAGGCGGTCGCTATGCTCCGCATGCACCACGCACGACTGAGATTCAAACCATCAAGATGCACTAGCTTGGGATCACTTCGATCCGTCACGATGGCCGGAGTCAGCAACGCTGATGGATTGCCCTTCGAGACTCCCGGCAGAAAGCGATGAAACCAGGTCGCAAACTCCTGCGGCTTCATTACTCGACGCATTAAGTCTGCTTCCATCAACGCGGCGGAAAAGAAGTCCTCGCCGCCGGGTTCCCAGCCTCCTGGGTAGTTAACGTCTTTGGCGAAATAAGTGCGGCTACGTTCGTTTAGGATCGATTCGAGTTCACGATCGCCGCTTGTTTTCGCGTAGTCGAGAGCGAAGGCCAATCCAAATGCAGTATTGGGATGCACTCCGGTGCGAATTGGATAGGTTTGCTTCGGAAGAAAATTTCGGTACGACTTGGCGACGAGATCGGCGAGCGGCTGAAGATTCCTCGACCATCGTTTACCGTCGGCATCGTTCCACGTCTGTAACTCCTCCGCTAATTTCAATGCCCATGCCCAACCGTAAGTCCGCTCGAACGACTGCCGGTTCGGCTGGAGCATATATGCGACTTCCGCCTGAATGTTTTCCGCGGTCAGGTTCGCATCGAGTGCGCTGCGGACCAACGTCGCCTCAGGCAGGTTTGGAAACGACTTCAACAAGCGGATCAGCATCCAGTGGCCGTGAACTGACGAGTGCCAGTCGTAACAGCCATAAAACGCGGGATGCAGCCCCTTTGGACTCTTTACCTCGCTCGCATTGTTGATGACGTGTTCCGGTTTGTTGGGAAACTCGCGCGCGACGCACTTCAGCGCGAGGGCAGCGAAGTGCGATGCCTGTTTCTCGTTCAAAGACTTCGCTGCTCCGTTCATTTGCGATCCAAGTGCCGCGGTTGGTGCGAGCAAAAGTAGTAGGAGGGTGATGAGTTTCATCGATGCTCAGTAACGATGCGACGGCCTGCCGATGTGGATGTGTGGACCAGTCGCCGTGCCGGGAATAGCCGAGCGAAAAGCTAAATAAGGAATTCCGTTCTGCTGTAGAAAACTCAAAAGCGCCTGCCCTTCAGCGCTGTCTGGATGAAGCGAGATGTCCATCGCGTTACGATGGTCCAACCGCCAGCGTTCGTGAATCGCGCCTTGCCCGAAGACCGCTACCGGCAACTGCTTTTTGAAAGAGTCCGAGAAGAACCGCTGAATTTTCCAGGCCTGGCCGAGGCCCCAACCGGAAGTTCCCGTGAAGCGAATGAAGGAACCGGTTCGCACGAGTCGCTGCCTCGCGAGTCGAAGATTCTTGGCGATCATCTTCTCGGCTTCAGTCTCAACTAGTACCGCTGCAATCTGCGCATCCGCTTCTTTCAACTGATGTCGCGCGCCGTCCAGCTTTTCCTGCGCTTCGTCTACCGCAAGCTCATACTTTTCAACCTCGACGCGTGAGATGAGTCCCTCTTCTAATAATTTCTTCGACTGGTCCAGCTTCTCTTTCGCCTTTTTCACGTTCTTCTCGTAGATTGCGATCAGCTTCTCGAGACTCGCTTTGTACTCGTTCGTTGTCTTGATGTAATCGTCGCGAAGCTTTGCCAGTTCGTTAACTGGAGTCGGCGCGGGCGTTGGTTTCTTTGGGTTCTTGCGTTGAGCTGAAGCAGAGGATACGCCGATTGTGAAGACAATGAGACACGCTGGTAGCGCGATACGAAAAGCATTAACTGCCAGTGATTTCAATGGTAACTACCTGACTAATGTGCCCGTGCGGCTCCAGCGAGTGTTAACGAAGAAATCGGCAAGGATGCCCCATCCACTTGCCGGAGCTCCTTCATCGTAAGACCAGTACACAAACATTGCGCGGCCAATCACCAGGTCGCGAGGCACGAAGCCCCAGTAGCGACTGTCCTCGCTATTGTTACGATTGTCGCCCATGACGAAGTAACTGCTTGGCGGCACCGTGATTTCGTCCTTGCCGTCAAACACGTCGCCCACCGTCATCTCTTCACCCGGCTTGTAATAGACGTCGTAGAGTTCTTCCGGTTTACGCTCTGCCTCATTGACAACCGTTAACGGATCCTTATCGCCGCGCTCAAGCGCTTCGATCCGGTGTTCCGGAATAACCTGATCGTTGACGATGACGTTCTGTCCTTCGATGCGAATTCGGTCGCCCGGCAAGCCGATGACGCGCTTCACATAGTTCGTCAGTATTGGCCTGTTGTCCGCACGATTGTCTCGTGAGGGGTTGTACGGATTACCCGGATATTTAAAGACAATGATGTCGCCGCGGCGGATCTCTCTTTGCGGCAGAAACGGAAGCGAGTCACCGGGAGCGAAGATGAACTTGTTAACCAGCAGATGATCGCCAATAGTGATTGTGTTCTGCATCGATCCGGTTGGGACTTTGACGGCCTGCACGATGAAGGTCATGCCGAATAGAGCCATGATCACCGTCACCACTGCCGACTCGAAATATTCTCGCGGCCAAGTCTTCGGCGGTCCTTTCGGCTTTACCGGCGGCACGTGCTGTTCTTCGTGGCCGTTGCGATTGAAGATCCGCGAGAACGAAAAACGTTTGGTTTCGGTCGTAGTGTCCGGTTCGCCGGTCTTTACCTTGTCAGTGGTTGGGTTGGTCGCCATTAAAAATCAATCCTAGAGACGTTGATCGCAGCGGTCAAGTTGCTTACGAGAATCGCATTACAAGGGTTTAAGGAGCTTTGCTCAAAAATTCCTTATCGAACCTGTTCTCTGTGTTCTCAGTGTCCTCTGTGGTTCAGGAATCGTTCGAAAAAACAACCACAGAGATACGGAGCACACAGCGGCTACACAGAGAAACGGACTTATCGTTCAAAGTCGGTTTTAGGAATCCGGTTCCGGGGACGTCGTTTCCTGGACCTTCATCGCTTCAAGAGCCGCGCGCGCTGCCGCAGCTTCGGCGGCTTTGATTGAATGACCTTCACCCTGGATCCTCCCGGTGTCCCATGAGACTTCCACGTGAAAGATCCGCTGATGGGGTGGACCGAGCGTCTCGATCACCGTGTAACGAGGAGCGGGCCGCCGTTCAGCCTGAAGCTTTTCCTGTAGCATCGTTTTGTAGTCGGCTTTCGCGGCCGAGAGCGGATCCGCCACCGCCAACTCGTTTCTCAATGCATGACAGACGAAACGCGTCGCCGCTTCCAGTCCGCCGTCCTGAAAAATCGCTCCCGTAATGGCCTCAAACACGTCGGCCAGCAGCGCGTTCTTCTGCCGCCCGCCGCTTTTCTCTTCTCCGCGTCCGAAGCGAAGAAACTCGCCGAGTTTAAGTCCCTGCGACGCTTTGGCCAGGGTCGGCGCGCTGACCAATCGGTGCTTCATTCGAGACAGCTCGCCTTCGGTCCCTCCGGGATACTTCGTACAAAGATAGTGAGCCACGACGAGGCCGAGTACTGAATCGCCAAGAAACTCGAGCGACTCGTTGTGCAGTTTGCGCGCTTCGAGATCTGCGCCGGGTGCCACTTTCTCATGGGCCCAGGAACGATGCGTGATCGCACGTTCGAGTAGCGCACGATCGTTGAAGTTGTAATTCAGAACCGTTTCGAGGAGATCGAGGTCAGGAATCGTTTCGGGGTGTTTCAAAGCGTGCAGGATTATAACGAAAACGCCGGAAGCTTGTCTTAGGTGACTAAGCTTCCGGCGTTGAAGAAGGAGAATGCTGTCAGTCTATCGTCTTGGTTTCTTGGGAGGAACTGGCGCCGGTTTGGTGTTGGGCACGGCCGGCGTCGCTGATGGAGTCGCAGCCGGTTTCGCTGGAGTCGCAGCGCCGTTACCAGTTCCGTTGTTAGTTCCAGTCGAAGTACCGCTCGCTGGTGTTCCGGTCGTCGTCGCCGGAGTCGGCGGCAACGAAACCAATGGAGTCGGTTCAGGCGGCAGTGGCTTGGACAAGATGCTCGCAACCATTGCGTCAACAGCAGTGTCAGGCTCGGTTGGGTAGCGGAACTTGTACCACTGCTTCAGGCTCTCAGCCCACGCAGCTTTTTGAGTGGCCAAATTCGGATCGGCTCCGGCAAGGGCCACAGCGCGCGCATAACCATCGATCATACGGTCGACGACCTGATGGATGTTTGCCAGCGCGAGCTTGCTCTCGGGAGTTTCTTCCTTGTCCTTAAAAATCTTGTACGCCTCTGCCTGTGTGGCATAAGGACCAGTTTCGTAGGCGCCTGCAATCAAGGCATACGTGAAAGCCGACTTCTTCAGCGGCGTCTCAACCTGTGCAGATTTAATCAGGTGCTTCAGAGCCGTCGCCGGCTCTTTTTCGACGGTGAACGAGCCGATGGTGTAGTTTATATAGGCAACCGCTAGGCCCTGATTCTGAAGTGGCGTCCAGTCGTCAATAGTTTTGCCACCTTCGAGCGCCGCGAGCGCCTTCCTGGCATAGTCAACGGCTTCGGCTGTCAGTTGCGGATTCTTCAACGGACCGACGAGATAGCCATTCGCAGCAAGGTGAACCACAACTTTGGTGTTGTCAGGTTCATCCTTCAGGATCTCGCCACCAAGCTTGAAGGCTGCAGGATAGTTCTTTTTGTTGTAGAGCTCATCGATGAACTTATTCCACCGGTCGCCCTTTTCGTAAGCGGTGACCCATCGGGTCAAGTACTCGATTATCTTTGTTTGACTTTCGGTCGGCGCCGCAAGCTTGCAGTCCAGATATTTCTTTCCAGCTTCGAACGCGGCCTTCTGATCTTTAGTGCGGTTTTCAGTGAACGTCTTGTAGAGCGCGTCCCGGGTTTCCGGTGGGCACGTATCCTGGGCCGTGCCAGCCGCCGGCGCAGGCGCAGCGGGCTGGGTCTGTGCCGCAACCGATAGAGCGAGCATTGCGACTGTCGCCCCGATTGTTAGAAACATCATTATCTTTTTCATTAGTTGTCGAAACCTCCAAAATCTTTTCAACAGTCGCGCAGAGGGCTCCAGTTATTCGAACGCCGCACAGGTACTTTAGGATGCGAGCGATAGAGATACCGGTTGCCGATTATTGCATCCGCGGGAGATGCGGTTCTCTTATGTTTTAGAAACTTTGGGTAGAACGCTCGCAATATTCCTGCAACTTGGCAAATTGTGTCAAGGACATGCGCGCTTACCATAGAAAAACCTTTGAAAAAAATTGCGCCGGAGCGTTTCGCATCCGGCGCAGCCAATCGAACTCGGGAACGGAATGATTAAGGTTAAGGTTGAATACGGCGCGGACGCTGGTCAGCGGGAACGGCGGCGCCCGGAGTTGTTGACGGTTGCGTACTCTTTTGCGCTTCGGGTTTCTTTCCCAAAGGCATTAGCACTGGTTTGACCTGATTGTTACGTAGTTCCGGCGTTGCCGTCTTTACTTCAGCGGGCTTCACGGCTGGAGTCGCTACACTGGTTTCGGGCGCTTCCGCGGCGATCGAATCGGCGGTCTGCTCAGCAGCCTCTTCAGCGTCGGCGACTTCCTTTTCTTCATCGTCGAGCGTGGTCGCTACCTGAAGGTTAATCGCAGTACCAAAACGGTGGTTCAGCCCCCGATAAATCTCACCCGCGACTGCTGCCGGGAAGTGACGACGAGCATCGGTTCCCTTCGCGATAACCACGACGGCGAGACGCGGATTCGCGAGCGGAGCATAGGAGGTAAACAAACCAACCCACCCGCCTTCACCGATACAAGTTCCGGTCTTACCGGCGACGGTCTGCGTCGGATCGTAAGCTTTGCGGCCCGAGCCATAGTTCACGGCGCCGACCATACCCGGCACCATGCGTTGCCAAACTTCCGAAGTGACGTCCAACTGGCGGCGGACCTTCGGACTCATCTTTGAAAGCTCTTTTTGCGAGTGCGCAATCTGAGGCTGGAGCAGTCGGCCACCATTTGCCATCGCCGAAACCATGGTCCCTAACTGAAGCGGCGTTACTTCAAAACCATCGGCGTGCGAGAACATACGTCTTTGAATCTCGCCCGGTGTGATTTCCGGAAGCCTGCCGGGAAACTCGAACGGAACATTCAAACCGGTCTTCTCACCAAGGCCAAACTGGCGAGCATAATCGACCATCTTCTCTGAACCGATCTTGGTGCCGACCTGCTGGAAGAAAGGATTGTCCGAATGGGCCAACGCGGAGGTCAGATCGATTCGGTATCCATCACCTACCGTGTCGACAGCCGGAATCGCGTTTTCTGCCAGTCCGGCAACACCTGTGACCAACTTAATAGTCGAGCAGGGCTTAAATCCACGACGCAGTGCCCACTCCTGATTCACAACGGAGTAAACGCGACCGGTCATCGGATCCATCACCACGACCGTACCGGCGTGATGGCCCAACGCGTTCACTGCCACACGGCGAACTTCCATGTCCTCACCGGTGATGTCATCCCTCGCGATTAATGCCTGCACTTCATTTCGCAGTGCATTATCGATCGCTCGTTGACGCGCGATTGCAGCCCGGCGGGCGGCTTCAGCGCGACGACGCGCCGCGAGCATCGCACGACGAGAACGCGAAGACATGCGACGCAGTTCGCGTTTTGTGAGCGAGCGGCCAAGGCGACGCTGCAGTGCTCTTATAGAATTCGATTGTTCGCGCGCTACAAGTGCTCGTTGACGACGAACCTCACGCGCGGACAGACGACCGCCGCGACGTCGCGAACTTCGCGCCACTTGTCTGCTGCCGCGTCGAGACGTGCGGCTGCGGGCAGTGGTTTTTTTAGTCTTGGTAGAGCGGGCGCTACGGCCCGAAGAAGATTTCTTTTTCCCGTAAACTGTTCCGGAAAAAACAAGCGAACAGAGGATAATTGCAAGAAAAACGAGCCGGGTTCGTTTAGGGGAATGGAAATGCAGGTTCATCAGGCCTAAACACCTTTCCTTTTGGGATACTTACAAAAGACTGTAAATGGAGTCGAAATTCCGGCTGCCGACTTTGGCCAACCCTTCCTCAAACAAAGCTTTCTGTGCAGTTCTGAGCTTCCTCAAAAAACGCCTCTTTTCACTACATTGTGTCAAACGTCTACTGCAACATTGAGGGTGGGAAGAGTTTTCCCTAACGGCGGCCTCTGGGGACATTGATCTGAGGCCGACGCAAATATAACATCGCACGGCAGTTGTGGGCAATAAAAAAGTAACCGATTATACATATTTCACTGGAACGCTAAATGCACGAAAACCGGCAAGGGTTGCCTGTCTTCCGGTTTTCGAGTGGAGCGACAACCAGCGAGCCTGATTCATTCCTCTTAGTGTCGCGATGAGATTTCCTGCTTTAGTCGAAAGTTTTCGTGCCCGGTTGCTCCTGCTGCTCGCCTTGATGCTCGGGCTCACGCTCGGCATCCAGTACTACTTCAACCTTCGAGCAGTGAAAACAAACGCGCGAATGATCATCGAGCAGGAACAGGCGATCATGACCGGCATCGGTGTCGGACTGAAGAGTTTAACGACCGCTAGGTATCTTGACGAGATCATCGGCGACCTGCGCGAACCTTTGTTGAACAGCAAGCGTGTTCGCGTCAGGAATATTATGGTCGTCGACGACGTTGGGAACATCAGAGACAGCCTGGAGCCGGAATACATCCCCCAGAAGAACGAAGACGAATCACCTCGTTACGTTAATTTCAAAGACATTCAGGTCTTGCCGTTGCGCAGTGTGGTCCCGCCCGGCGGCGAGGGTGAACAACCACTGCCCTCCTGGGTTCCACCTTCGACCACCTCTGACTTCGGCGAAGCGGGCGCGTTCTATTTTCCGGTTGAGACTGATCATGGACGCCGATTCATCATCGTCGTCCTCGATTCAGCAAACATTTTGACCAACGTCTTCGAGCAACAAACGACCCGTTCGGCGTTGCTAACGCTTGCTGTGTTGTTTGTGACTACACTCATCACCGGGTTCTTTGTCTGGCGGTTCACGCGTCCTATTAAAGATCTCTCGTTCGCAGCGCGAAATGTCGCCGCCGGAAACTTTGACGTGCAAGTGCCAACCGATCGTGCTGACGAGATGGGCACACTCGCGACGGCATTCAACGAGATGACCGCAAAGCTCGGCCGCGCGCGAGAACTTGAAGGGCAGTTACATCAAGCTGAGAAAGGCGCCGTGGTCGGACGCCTTGCGGCCGCGATCGCGCATGAGATTCGAAACCCACTCAACTACATCAATCTCACGCTCGATCATCTTCGCTCGTCATTCTCGCCTGCCGATGCCGAAAAGAAGGCGACGTTTATCCAGCTCACGAATCAACTAAAGACGGAAGTCGCGCGCATCAATCGTCACATCACTGACTTTCTGAAGTATTCACGCCCGTCAAAACTTGAATTGCAGGATCTCGATCTCCGTGCTGAAGCTGAAGATGCACTGCGGTTGGTTGAAGGGCGAATGGAAGAATGCGGCATCGAAACTAAGATCGTCGAGGAAGGTCCTTTGCCGAAGGTGCTGGGCGATAAGGAATCACTTCGCTCAGTTTTTACAAATCTGGTTATTAACGCGGCCGAGGCGATCGACGGCGAGGGCGGCAACATCGCGATCAAAATCTCAAACTCGGACGAGAAGTCTGTGAAGGTTGAGATCACGGACAGCGGTTGCGGCATCCCGGCAGGGGACATCTCCAAGCTTTTCGAACCTTATTTTTCTACCAAGGAAACGGGAACGGGCCTGGGCCTGGCAATTGTTAAGAAGGCGGTTGACGATCACGGCGGCACGATCAGCGTCGCGTCGAAGGAAGGTAGCGGTACAACGTTCACGATAATCTTACCGGCTAAAGAGAACTGACTATGTCACGGAAGAACATACTGGTTGTTGACGACGAGAAATCGCAGCGAGAGATACTCGAGATGATCCTCGTCGATGAAGGTTACGACGTAACCACCGCTGCATCCGGAGAAGCAGCAGTGAAGTTTGCTAAAGAGAAACGTTTCGATCTGGCGTTGACGGATCTGAAGATGACCGGCATGGACGGCATCGAGCTGCTGCAACACCTGCTCGCTTTCGATTCTTCAATCATCGTCATCCTGCTTACGGCCCACGGTTCGATCGAGTCGGCTAAGGAGGCGTTGCGACGCGGCGCGTTTGACTACCTTGAGAAGCCGTACGACAAGGCAGCACTGCTTGAAACCATAAACCGCGCGCTCGATCGTCTCGACGCGATCGACGTGGAGATCATTTCCGCGTCGCCAAAGATGGAAACTGTCAAGAAGATGATCCTCAAAGTTGCGCGGTCAAACTCGACAGTTTTGGTTCGCGGCGAATCGGGTACGGGCAAGGAACTGATCGCGCGAGCTGTGCATAATCAGTCGCCACGGTCGACGGAAATGTTTCAGGCGGTCAACTGTGCGGCGATTAACGAGAACCTGCTCGAGTCGGAATTGTTTGGGCACGAAAAGGGATCGTTTACGGGCGCGCACGCGGAGAAGAAGGGTCTGTTCGAGATCGCAGACCGTGGCACGTTGTTTCTCGACGAGATCGCGGAGCTGGACGTCGGCATCCAGGCAAAACTTCTGCGCGCGCTCCAGGAACGAAAGATTCGCCGAGTTGGTGGTACGCATGAAATAGCGGTCGACGTTCGCGTGATTGCGGCGACGAATCGCGATCTGCGCGCGATGGTCAGCGACGGCCGTTTTCGCGACGACCTCTATTACCGTATCAACGTCTTATCGATCGACGTACCGCCGCTGCGCGAACGTCGAGACGACATTCCGGTGCTGATCGATTACTTTCTGAAGAAGCACACCCGAAACACGTCGCGCCTAATCACTGGTCTGACTGCCGATACGCGGCGAGTCATGCTTGACTACAGTTGGCCCGGCAATGTGAGGCAATTGGAGTCGGCGATCGAGCGGGCCATCCTGTTAGCCGAAAACGATCAGATCACCTTGGAAGATCTGCCTACGGAGGTACGTCAGGACGTTGGCCCAACCGCGGAAGGCGCGTTCAAGTTGCCCGCAGAGGGAATCAACTTCGAGGATGTCGAGCGCAACCTCATCACTCAGGCGATGGAACAAACGGACTATAACATCACCAAGTCCGCAAAACTTCTCGGGTTGACATTCAGGACGCTTCAGTATCGTCTGGAGAAGTTCGGGATAAAGAAACCTGACGGAGAAGACGAGGAAGACGGCCGATAGCTCTTCTGTCAATTCGGCTATCGGCCGAAATCTCAATTTAGGAATCGCGATCGTCTTGCGCATGGTTGCACCCCACCCTTGGAGGAACTATGGACCCAAAGAAAAGCAACCCTTCACGGCTTTGCCCCAAAAGTCATTTACTCGGCTTCTTCTCTGTGTAACCTCTGTGCCTCTGTGGTTATTTTTGGTGACAAATATTGAACGACGGAAAGAGCAGTATCTCGACTTTAGGGCAACGCAACCCTTCACCGGACTTTTAAAAGGAGACTGCCGAGCTTTTGCGAATGGCCCAGGTCTGAGAATTAACCTGGCTGCAATTGGGTAATCGAAATTTAGAGGAGGTTCCCGAAGACGCGACATGAATGCGCTCACCCCGGCCCAGCACGAAGGGTCCGGATTTGATGAGTTGATCCGTCGGATTCGCATGCAGCTCGTGAAAATGTTAGTCGCCGGGGTGCAAGTCTCATCCTCGCGAGCGTTCCATGAGTGTTCGATCTAATCACTCTATGGAGGGCTATCATGAAATCTCCCATCGGGCTCGTGCTTGTTTTATTGATGGCGTTCGCCGGGTGTAGCAGCGCGCGTGATGCGGCCACTAACGCGCCAAGCGCAGAATCCAGGCAGCTGAAGGCCGCCACAACGGCTCAAACGGAAACCATTGCGAGTCAGAACGCCGAATTCCAAGAAGTCTCACTAACACGGGCCGACACCGCTGCTTCAGCAGCGGAAGCTGCCGACCGCAAAATCATTCGTAACGCCAATCTCACGATGGAGGTTAAGTCAACCTCCGACATGCAACACAAAGTCACGTCTATCGCAGAATCCCACGGCGGCTTCGTGGTCACGTCCGAATCTAAGCAACGCGAGGACGCCGATCCTGAAAAACGCACTCTCGATATCAAGCTGGTGGTGCGCGTCCCATCAGAACGTTTCGGATCCGCACTGGATCAGATCCGTGGTCTGGCGAATACGCTGCGCGAAGAAAACGTCACGGGACAGGACGTCACCGAAGAGTTTATCGATCTCGAAGCACGCATCAGGACGCAAAGAGCGCTCGAGCTTCAGTTTCTCGAAATTATGAAGCAGGCGCGTAAAGTCGAGGACGCGCTGGAAGTGCAACGCCAGATCGCCGACGTCAGAACGGACATCGAGAAACTGGAAGGACGCAAACGCTTTCTCGAAAACCGTGCCAGCCTGTCAACGATCGTCGTCGCCCTCGAAGGACCACGACAGATAGTTGTGAATACCACCACCTTCGGACGCAGCCTCCGTGAGGCTGTCGCGGAAGGCGTCGATCTCGGTTCGGCGATTCTCTTGCTCCTGGTCCGTTTTGTCATCATCATGGTGCCAGTCACAGTCTTCGTCCTTTTGCCGCTCGGGTTGTTATTTAGGTATTTTGTACGGCGTGCAAAACGAATCCAGTTGGCTGAAGCGCTTTCGACCCCATCGGGCAGTTAGTCTTTATCTGTGTTTGCTGGTGGTTGGGTGTACCAACTCCCAACCACCTTCAAACCCCGAACCGAAACGTGGCGTGACCTCAACCGGTGTCGTAAAAGCGACTCCCGTCGCGGCCACGCTCACCAAAGGTGAATCAGGCGAGGCAATCGTTCGACTCAACATCGACAACGGCTATCATGTAAACGCAAATCCGCCGAGCTTCGCTTACCTGATCGCAACCGAGTTGGAGCTTACTCCTGCCGCCGGCATTTCGGTCGACTTCATTAGCTACCCTAACGGGCTGTCAAAGAAGTTTTCCTTCGCTGACCAACCCCTGTCGGTTTATGAAGGTGAAACAGATCTTAAGGTGCGTCTCAGCGCAAAATCCGCTCAACCGGGCACACACAACCTTTCGGCCAAATTGCGCGTCCAGGCATGTGACGATCAAGTCTGTTATGCTCCCGGTACGATGGACCTGACGTTACCGGTGACCGTGAAGTGAAGACGTTTTGGTTGATCGCGGCGGCGGTTTGCGGCGTAATAGCTTTGTACTTCGCGTACCGGGGCAACTACGACAATGCTTTTGTCGCCGCAGCCCTTGGTGGAGTCGCGTGGATTCTTAATTACCGCACGCAGTTGAAGCAGAAACTTAACGATGATGAAGAAGAAGAGTCTTAGCTTAGTTGTAATGGTCCTGTTGCTCGGCTTGGCGCCGGTGACGGGCAGGGGTTCGCAAGCCGAAGTACGCACCACGGTGCAGGGTGTGTTCGAACAGTTGAAGTCCCACAACTACGGCGCGCTTTATGATCTGTTACCTGCGTCAGCACGCAGTCGCATGTCGCGCGAACGCTTTGTCGGTGCGCTCCAACGCGCCCAGGGGTTTTACCAACTCGATCGCATGGACATCGGCACGATTAAAGTGTCGGGCAATATCGCAGTCGTCGACACCGTCCTCTACGGACGCATTGTTAACCCGATTCAAGCTGAAGGGAAGATCGTCGCGCAGCAATATCTAATTCGAGAAGAGGGTAAGTGGCGTGTGGCGACGGGCGATCCGTCGTCGGTGAAACAGTTCCTTGCGTCGAATCCTGCATTCGGAAAGGGATTCAAGATTCGGTCGCCGCAGGTCTTCATCAAGCAGAACGACAAGTGGGTGGAGTTCAACGCGGCGCGCGGGCCGAAGAAGCAAGCCTGATCTCTCAGCTCAACAGCAACAGATCTTCAAACGACATCTGAGCGTCGTCGACACGTTCCGCGTACTCACCGTGTCGAATACGATAACGAGGAACTTCTAACGCCTCACGCACTGCGTCCAGATGAAATCGAATTATTCGCGGTGTCAGTCGAACGGATGGTATCCGGCGTTTCGCTGCGAGCCGTCGTACAGTCGATTCGCTAACTTGCAAATGTTTCGCAAGTTGCCTCGCGGTTAGAAACTCTTCTCGCTTCTCTTCAGTCACGGAAAGTTATGGTCTGGGAGGTAAATTAAGTGCGACGCGATAAACGGCAGCGCCATCGACCTGCACGTCTGTGCTTACAGGCTCTGCGCCGTCGGGCTTAACACTGACACGATACTTTGCCGCGTCTGGAGACAAACGAAACTTGAACGAACCAGTCTCGGTCGTGAGCCGTCCATCGATCTTCTTGGCGCTTCCGTCTTCGAGTACTCGCGCAAGCTCGACTTTCGCATTTGGAACGCTGCGGCCATCGGCACTAAAGACCGATCCGCTCAGAAACGCGAGCGATCCTTCGTCGACGGTGAGAACGAGTCGATCTCCGAGTGAACGCGTTTTCCCTGCCTTAACCTCGACCTCCTCAATCGTGCCGATGCTCAACCCGGCCTTGCGGAATGTGAGACCGTAGATGCCAGGGTTTAGCCGTCCGACCTTGAAATCGCCGCCCTTCTCCGTTTGGACTCGCGTGACTTCAATTTGTCCGCGTCTGACAACGACCGTCACACCCGCTGGCGTACCAGTCTCGACGCGCACTTTGCCTTTGATTGAGCCGAGCGACTTGTCTTTATCCTGACCCAGAGCAACGCCCGCAATCAGGAGACTTAGCAGCACGGCGAAGGCAGTTTTGTTGAATCTCACGGTTAGTCCTCCACGTAATAGACAGATTTCCCTGATTGATGCGGCAAATCATATCACCGTTTGCTTCCTTGGGTCGCCTCCGTATAATCCTTGGCGCGCCGGCAAGAAGAGAGGTTTGATGAAGAAAACAGCGGCTTATGTAGTGAAGTTATTGCTGCTCGCGCTTCTGCCGATCGCGGCCATGGCTGTAGTCACGCCCGCCGTTCCGCAGGATCCCGCAAACCCGTCGCAACACCGACCGCGCAAAGTCTTTCCCGAAAGTCAGGAAGCAGAAGAGATCATTCGTTTCGACACGGATCTGGTTTCTGTCGATGTTACGGCAATGGACTCGACAGGCCGCCCGGTCAAGAACCTCCGCCCGGAAGACTTCAAAATCTACTCCGACAATGTGGAACAGCAGATCGCGTTCTTTCAGCTCGAGAAGCGACAAGGCGAGTTGCGACCGCTCGCGATCGTTTTCGCTTTGGATGTGTCGGGGAGTATGACGGCCGAGGAGATTTCACGCCTGCGCGCGGCCTTGCAATCGTTTTCGAATTATCTTGCTGACTATCCGGTTTCCTATGCCGTGATGACGTTTGGCATGAACGTCAAGACGCTGCAAAAGTTCACCGCCGATACTCGCAAGCTCGACGAATCATTGGAGCGTCTTTCGAAAGATGCGCCGAGCGGACTATCAACTCATACTTACGATGCAGTCGACGATGCGATAAGAATGCTGGTCCGCAAGGCGCCGCGCACACGCGAGCGTCGTTTGATGAAGCGCGCAGTGATGGTAGTGACTGATGGATTTCCGGTTGGTGATACGGTGAAGCCTGAGACGGTGATCGAGCGGGCGAACGCCGCTGACGTGAGCGTCTTTGTCGTGACGCTGCCTTCGTATTCGCGCGTGATGCCTTCGTCAACGCAGACACCATTGCCCACGCCGCTGGATGTTAGCGGCCTGGCTGAGCTTACGGGTGGGAGAAATGTTTACGCTAACGAACGAGACTACGCCCCGTTGTTTCGAGCTTTAGCGGAGGAGGTCAGCTCGGCATACGTGTTAGCTTTTTATCCGCCGGAGGAAAAGAGACGAGATGGACAGATACACACGATTCGGGTGGAGGGCCCACGTGGTTTGACGCTGCGTCAAAGTCGTTCAGAATATCGCGCCGCAACGAAGTAAGTCCATTGGTCATTTTTCATTTTTCATTTCTGATTTGTCATTTGTGGCCGCCAAGTGCCGTCAGCCGTTGAGCAGGTCGCACAGCTGAAAATGAAAAATGACCAATGCTAAGTCTCAGTACTCGTCTTCGTCTTCGTCTTCGTCGAGGCTGTCCTCTTCAACGATATCCAGCTCGACAGGATCGAGCCCAACGACTTCCAAATCAGTTCCGCATTCTTCACAAGACACTATTTCGCCCTTGTCCGTGTCCAAATCAACATGGACATCAGCATCACATTCCGGGCAAGTTCCGGTCGGCACCTGTTTTCGTCCTCCCCCGCATTTAAGTGAAGGCAGGGTTAATCCCTCGTCGGGAGAGCACCGCGCCTTGTACGCAACCAAATCAATCTACCCGCGAGCGCTGGAATTTGCAACCATCTTTTTCAGCGTGTTGCATGGTCCAATTGGGCTGTCACAAAGGCACCAACTTTTTGTTTCTTTTGCAAAGTTTTCGACGTCAGGCACGCTAACTTTCTTGTGAGTGAGTCTGCTAAAACGGACCTCGCTTCCAGGAATTCGGACTGTGGGTTTCCACATTTGCGCCGACCGTAACGAACCACTCTGAACGCAAGGGCTAACCGGACCGTTGACTGTTACCAATATCCTGTCCCAAATCAATGCCGCCACCTATAATGCGGCGCATGTTGGCACTGAGAAAAACCCGACGGCGGCGGTTGATCCTGTTGTTGGCGTGTCCGCTGCTGCTCGTGCCGGTCCTTTTATCCATAACTGGCTTCGGCTTTTTGTCGCTCTCACCAGCCACGCTACGCAAATCAGAAGGCAAATCGGAAAACAAACGCTTAACGCGACCTGAACCCGCCCCGGACTCAGATTTGGACCACGACGGGATTCCGGACACGGCAGAGCTTCGCACCTTCAATGACCGGGAAAGTTTTCGTCGCTGGTTCACCTGGATTGGCGAGATGCAGTTCTACAAACTCAGCGACGAGTGGAATACAGAACAGCGCGATTGTGCGGGACTGGTCCGGTTCGCGTGGCGCGAGTCACTGCGCAAACACGATCGAGCCTGGTACAAGCGAATGGGTGAAGACTATGACCCGATCGCCAGCGACGTTTCGGTCGATCTCACGTCCGAGCCTTTGCGCGAAAAACTGTTTCGAACCATGCCAGGAAATTATTCGACGCGCGACATTAGCGAAGGCAGGTTTTCGGAGTTTGCCGACGCGCAAACGCTCAAGATGTTTAATACCGCTTTCGTCGGGCGCGACCGGCAACAGGCGCAACCCGGCGATCTGCTTTTCTTCCATCAGCCGTGGGTCCAGAAGTTTCCCTATCACGTCATGCTCTTTCTCGGCGAACCGCGGTTCGCAAGCGATAACGCGCGCGACTGGGTGGTCTATCACACCGGCGCGTCACCGCAGGACGCCGGCGAAGTCAAAAAGGTGCGGCTGTCAGTGTTGGACCAGCATCCGAATAAACGCTGGCGACCATTGCCCAACAATCCTAACTTCCTTGGTTTTTATCGTCTGAAGATCCTCAACCAGCAAGTTGCATCGGAGGAATGAACGTGTCCCGCTTTAATCTTGAATCTCTCCAACCCCGTGCGGTCTTGATCTACGTCGTCGTCATCGCGGCGGCTTTCGCGCTCGCGCATTCCCGAGTCAGCAGTGCGTCGTCGGAAGCAGCAAAGCAGACTCTTCCTGAGAATGTGGAGACGGTGGTGAGTGCCAAACCGTTCTTCTCTCTTGCGACGAACCGCACGTTCGGGACCAAAGAGAACCCGCGCATGTGGGTCGATTATCGCGGCATCGATAAACTCGATTTCCGCGTTTACCGCATCAACGATCCACAACGTTTCTTCTCGCAACTCACCAACCCGCACCAGATGGGTGAGTATGAGACGGAAGAACTCACGACGACTGTTCGGCCCAAGCCGTCGTTCCTCGAACGACTCCGCGCGATTAAGTCGTGGGCGTATTCCGGTTTTCGTGATTACCTGCGTGTGCAGTTGAATTCACAAACACGCCGTTCGTTCAATCAGAAGTTTCGCAACGAAGAAGCGCGTCGCACACCGCTGAACGTTGCGGACTACGCGCGCGTGCCGTTGCTAAATCCGAATCAGTTAGTGACGACCTGGCGCGAACCGTTGGAATCTCTCGAGACTACATACGATCGCCGCATGATTCCATTGGGCAAGCGGGAACCCGGCGTCTATCTCGTCGAAGCCGTGAACAACGATCTGCGAGCGTACACGATCGTCGTCGTGACAGATCTCGCGATGGTCGAAAAGTCATCCGCGAATGGCGAGCTGCTGGTTTACGCCGTGAACCGCGTCACCGGTGAGCCGCAATCGAACACGCAGATAACAATCATCAAGGCTCGTAAGAACGTAACGACGGGAACAACCAACGCTGACGGAATGTTCCGCACTAAAATGAAAAAGGAGAACAGCGAAGAAGAGGAAGCGGAGGTAGACCCGGAACTCGAGGCCGTCGAAAACGACGACTACATAGTCTTCGCCACGCATCGCGAAAACTTCGCGATCTCCGATCTCGCCTCGTACTACTTTAGCGGCGAAGAGGGTGGGGAGCAGAACGTTAACGGTTACATCTACACCGATCGTCCGATCTATCGCCCCAATCACAAGGTTTTCTTCAAAGGTATTCTTCGTGCGCTCGACGAAAAAGGCCAGTACCGCGGGTTGAAAACGCCGGCGGTTACCGTACTGGTGAAGGATCCGAACGATGCGCGCGTACTCGAGCAGGAGGTTCGTTTATCGAGCACCGGAACATTCTCCGGCGAGGTGGTCCTGGGTGAAGAAGCTCCTCTGGGAACGTATCAGATTGAAGCCGAGACTGAAGAAGGAAGTTCGAGTGGGACTTTCGAAGTCGCCGAGTACAAGAAGCCCGAATACAAAGTGAGCGTTGTTGCACCTCAGAAATTCGTGGCTGCGGGATCAAAAACAAAGTTTGACGTGAGCGCGCGTTATTTCTTCGGAGCACCGGTCGCGAATGCGGAGGTTAAGTACTACGTCTATCGTTCCCGTTATTACCCGTACTACTACGGCTCCGAAGATGACATGCAGGAAGACGAAGATGACGACGAGGAGTATTCACAATACGGGAACTATTACGGCGACATGGTCTCGCAAGGCGAGGGCAAGCTTGATGCGTCGGGCCGGCTCCAGGTCGACTTCGACGTTCCGCAGAACACTCCCGACGACGTCTGGGATTTCGAATACCAACTGGAAGCCCAGGTAACGGACAAGTCACGTCGCACAATCAATGCGAGTTCGAGTCTCGTAGCAACGCGCGGCAACGTCATCGCACATGCTCGGCCCGATCGCTATGTCTACACGAAAGGCGACACGGCCGAAATTGAGATGATCACGACGGATTACGAAGGTCGTCCTGTCGCAGCAAACCTCTCACTCAAGATGGTCCTGCGCACCTGGCAAAAAGTCGAGAAGAAAGAGAACGAGTACGATTCGAACTACAAAATGTTGGAGGAGGAAATATCGTCCAGCCAGATCACGACTGACCAACAGGGCCGCGCAAAGTTCAAGTATCAAATTACACACGCGGGCAACCTCGCGATCAAAGCCACTGTTAAAGAGAACGGCAAAGAATACACATCGATTGGCGGGTTCATCTGGGTCTCCAGCGCGGAAAATCAATGGAGCGATAGTGCCTACTTCAGCGAGAACTATGGCTCAATAAAACTTGTTCCCGACAAGAAGTCGTACCGCGTCGGCGAGACCGCGCGCGTGCTCGCGATTCTTCCACACGAGTCTGCAAACCTGCTCGTAACGACGGAAGTCGAGAGCGTTCTGTCCACGCGTTACGTGAAAGCCGCGGGCAAAACAGTCGTTCTCGATGTTCCGATCGAAGCGAGTTACGCGCCGAATGTTTATCTGAGTGTAACCTTCGTTCACGACGGCGACATGTTCTCAGACGTAAAGAAAATCGTCGTTCCCGCGCGCGATAAGGTGCTGAACCTCGAAGTCGTTCCGAACAAGAACGAATTCAAACCGCGCGAGACAGCCTCGTACACGATCCTCGCGCGCGATGCCGATGGCGCTCCGGTGCGCAACGCGGAAGTAAGTCTCGGCGTCGTTGACGAAGCGATCTACAGTCTCGCGCCCGATTACGCCGGAAACATCAACAAACACTTCTACGGCACACGCTACAACTCCGTCGCCACGCACCTGTCGATCTCTTATTCATTCATCGGTTACGCAGGTGATAAACCGATGAACCTTGCCGCGAACAAACCGTCGTACCAATTGGCTGACTTTAAGAACCAGGCCGACCAGGTCCAGCCGATGATCAGAAAAGACTTTCGCGACACGGCGTTCTGGCAACCGAGCGCAGTTACGGGTACTGACGGACGTGCGACTGTGAAGTTTCGCTTGCCTGACAACCTGACGACGTGGCGTGCAACGGCACGAGGTGTCACGAGCGATTTGAAAGTCGGTGTGAAGACCTCGAAAGTCGTTTCACGCAAGGACGTGATTCTGCGTTTGGAAACGCCGCGCTTCATTACGCAGGGCGATACAGTCACGCTCTCCGGTGTGGTCCATAATTATCTCAAGGAAGCCAAATCAACACAGATCTCTATATCGGTGGTCGGAGCGAACTTGATTGGTTCCGCCGATCAAACAGTCACGATCGACCAACAAGGTGAGCATCGTGTTGACTGGCAGATCTCGGCGCCGCAAAACGGTCAGGTTCAGCTCCTGGCGAAGGCCTTGACTAACACGGAATCTGACGCGGTTGAACTAACGCTCGACGTCGTTCCGCGTGGTCTGCGTGAGACGAAAGTTCAACGATGGGAGACGGGCGAGGAAACTGCCGAGCAGCAATTTACGCTCGAGCTGCCCGGGAATGCGGATCTCAATTCGCGTAAGTTGCGGGTTGAAGTTGCGCCGTCAATCGCGGGCACGTTGTTCGGGGCGCTCGACTATCTGACGACGTATCCGTACGGCTGCACAGAACAAACGATGTCCAGTTTTCTGCCGAACGTGATCGTTTCGCACACGCTGAAGGATGTGCAGACGAGTTCGATTAACAAGGGAAATGAGTTGAAAAAGAAAGTCGAGCGCGGGCGCAATCGTCTCTACGCGTTCCAACACGAGGACGGCGGATGGGGTTGGTGGAAAGACGACAAGAGCGATCCCTTCATGACCGCTTACGTCGTCGATGGGCTCACACTCGCGAGACAGGCGGGCTACGAGATCGACGACACTCGCATCGCCCGCGGCCGCGAGAAACTGGAAGCAATGCTCCACTCCGGCAAGAACGACGAGGACAAGGAACTCGACGCCGAAGTACGCGCGTTCATGGTCTATGCGCTTGCTGAATCAGGTGGCGTCAATTCCGCCTACGTGGACAGGCTGTACGGTGAACGTGGAAATCTTCAGCCGTACGGTCGTGCGTTGCTGGCGCTGTCTCTGTCGCTGCAAAAGGACAAACGCGCTGCGGAAGTTGCAAACGAAATCGAACGCAGCGCAAAGAGTGGCAATGGTACTGCCTACTGGCATTCGCGACGCGAAAAGCGGCTCGACTTTGCAGACCAGGATGAAACTGAAGGCACGGCGCTCTCGTTAAAAGCGCTCGTACGCATCAAACCCAACAGTTCCCTGCTACCGCAAGTTGCTCGCTGGCTCGTCTCTGACAGGACCAACAGTTACTACTGGAACTCGACTAAAGACACCGCCTTCGCAATCTACGGCTTGATCGACTACGTCAAAGCGAGTCGCGAACTAACGCCTGCTTACGATCTCGAGGTTTACGTAAACGGCGAGAATGTGTTGACCGAACGCGTCACCGACGCAAGTGCTGCGCAAACGTTCCTCGTCAATCGCAAAGGCGGCGAAGTCGGCGGCGCCAACCACGTCCGCATCGTCAAACGTGGCAAAGGGCATCTGTATCTGTCGTCGTCGGTTGAGTACTACACTAACGAGGACCAGACAGCGCCGCGTGGATCGGCCGATCTGAATGTCACCCGCGAGTATTACCGACTGACTGTCACGGAAGAAAACTATCAGTTGAAGTGGTCCTTGACTCCGCTGACCGGAGAGATCAACTCGGGTGACCTGCTGGTTGTTAAGCTGCGGCTGACCGGTCAATCAGCGCGTCATGTCATGCTTGAAGATCCGATTCCAGCGGGCGCGGAACAACTCGAGAGTGTCGGCAACCTGAATCTCGATTACAACGAACGCGACTGGTGCGATTGGTATAGCTCGCGAGAGTTTCGCGATCGTCGCACAGTCTTCTTCCTTGATTCGTTCGACGGCGACCACACGTTGCAATATGCGCTACGCGTGCAGGTGCCGGGAGACTTTGTCGTCGCACCGTCGCGGGCGGAGTTGATGTATCGTCCGGAGGTCTTCGCCAACACGGCTTCCGGGAAATTCTCTTTCCGCGAGCGCGCAGCCAAAAACTAACTGCTTTTGGAGTTAGCGTCCGCAAAAGTTTCTTTTACGACTGTGTCGCAGCCAAGCCCGTTTTGGGCATCTCGGAGATAGCCTAACCATGTACATCAATTCCGCAAGCGCAGTTTGGTCGGCAGTGCGAATGTTGTTCAAAGACAAGACGACGCTGCCTCTGATGCTCGCGTTGTACGCGGCGCTGCTGTTGTCGCTTTACTTCTTCATCAGCACGCGCGAAGCAACAATCCCGCAACTGATCCTGACGTTCACGCTCATGCTCGCGGCGCCCCTGCTCTTCTTTCTCTTGCAAGCAGCGAGCGTCAACTACGCGACTGAGACGTCCGGTCTCTTGCGCAAGGCTTTGCGCGATTGTTTGAAATTCATCGCCGTCAGTTTGCCGGTGATCGGGCTGACACTCCTCGCGGTTTACGGTGTCGGCAAATTACAGGGTCGATTGACAGTCGATCCGAACACATTACAACCGTCCTCACCCAACATCATGACGACGTTGATCGTGCTTCGTTACTTGCTGATCGGCGTCGTCGCACCACTGATTACGATCCAACTCTGGATCGCAACCAGCACACACGGGCTGCGCGAGATGTTACGGAGCCTTCATCACACACTCGCGCAGGCATTTGCCCCACAAGCGGTACTCGTCTTCGCTTTTGGGTTTTTAATCTTCGCCGTCGCGCCTTATTTCCTATTGGGCCAAATAATACCGATTCAACGAACTTGGCTGGAGGTTCCACTGTTTACCGTACGCATTGTTGTCGGTGCACTGCTGATTTTGATCGGCTGGGTCGTAACGCTCGGCGCGCTTTCAATAATCAGTACGCGCACTGACGAAGCGCCTGTCACTCAAACATGAAGTTTGCAATACGGGTTGGTCTGGCTGTTTGTGTCTTGCTGGTCGCGCTTGCGGGCGCGCTCGTGGCAATGCGGAAGCCTGCTGTCGATCCGCCGCGCGAGCAACCAACCGGCGCCAACTCAGGAGCGGATGAAGATAAACGACTTCAGGAAGCCGCCGAAGCAGCATTGGGAGAACGCGACGGCTCGATAGTAGTGGTCGACGTGCAAACCGGTCGCGTACGCGCGGTAGTTAATCCGAGGCTTGCGTTTCAACAAGCATTTCCACCAGGTTCAACGATCAAGCCATTCGCCACACTCACTGCAATGCGTGCGGGCGTGATCGATGAAAACTCTCGCATGGAGTGTCGCGAACACTACCGGCACAAGGGCGTTCACGCGGTTTGTTCACATGAACGTAAACTTCCGCCGCTGAACACCGCGCAGGCGATCGCGTATTCGTGCAATTACTTTTTCTCGACAGTCGGCGAACGTCTCAAGGAAGATGATCTGACACGCACGCTTTCTGATTTTGGATTCGGCCGTCCCACCGGAATCAGCCGCGCCGAAGAAACCGCGGGCGTGTTGTTACGCACCGGGTGGGGACCGGAGAACGCAATTGGCGAAGGCCGCACACTTCAAGTCACGCCGATCCAGTTGTTGACTGCATACGCAGCACTCACAAATGGCGGTCACTTGCTGCAACCCTCAGTCGCGACCGCTGCGGACTTCACTCCTGCGATTCGATCGGAAGTTTCAATCGATGCCAGGGAGCGAAAGATTCTGCTCGACGGAATGGCGGGCGCGGTCAGCTTTGGCACAGCCGAAAAGGCAGACCTGACTTCCCTGCCCGATTTCATCGTCGGAAAGACCGGAACCTCACGTCCGCTGCAAGGTTTTCGTTTCAACGGTTGGTTTGTCGGTATCGCGTTTCCTTCCGACAAACTGACTGACCCTGGCAACGCACAACTCGGCGTCGTTGTGTTTCTGCGAAACGCACACGGAGCCGAGGCTGCTCAGCTCGCTCGGCCGATCTTTGAACAGTTCTCACCAAGCACGACGTCGGCGAGCCGTCCGCCTCAACCTCAGCAACCGGAAATCGTTATCCATCAAGTTAGTGAAAACGTGACGAAACGCATGCCGCTGGAAGCGTACGTCGAGCGGGTGGTTGCGACCGAAGGCAGCATCGAAGATCAACCCGAAGCACTAAGGGCGCTCGCCATTGCCGCTCGCACTTACGCTCTCAAGAACCTCAAACGTCATGCTGACGATGGTTATGACGTTTGCAGTACGACGCACTGTCAGCGCTTCGAAATCTCCGACACGCGCCCCGCTGTCGTCGATGCAGTCAAGACCACGGCACGGATCGTCTTGCGAGACGAAAAGGGACAAATCGCTGACTCGTATTTCGGCGCGTCCTGCGGCGGCGTGACCGCGAATATCAGAACTCTTTGGGGAACGAATGCGCCGCCATACCTGCAAGGTGTGCGCGACGACTTCTGCGACTCCGAACCTCGCCGTCATTGGACCGACACGATCACCTTGGATCGCATGGCAAAAGCTTTGCGCAGTGATCCTCGGACAGACGTCGGCCAAACGATTCGCGACGTTTCAATCGCCCGTCAGGACGGAACCGGACGCGCCGAACTGGTGTCTATCGTCGGTGATCGTCGGCGCGTGGTTAATGGCTGGGATTTCAAGATAATTGTGGGTCGGGAGCTAGGTTGGAACCACTTGAAGAGCTCGCGTTTTACAGTTTCACGTTCCGGATCGGCGTTTGTATTTCGCGGCAGTGGCTTCGGACACGGACTCGGTTTGTGTCAGGAGGGCGCGCACGTAATGGCCCAACGCGGATTTACGCACCGCCAGATACTGTCCAAGTATTTTCCCGGCACGAGCCTGGGCTCGCGTGCGACCCCGGTTAGCACTACACGCTCCATGCGCAGCGAACACTTTCGGATCACATTTCCACGGATTATCGAGGCTAAAGAAATTGAAGGGCTACTGAGAATTCTTGAATCAAACCGTACGCAGCTTTTGCGACGCACTGGCGGCAAGGTCACGGTGTCGCAACTTGAAGTAATCGTGAACGAAACGACTGGAGATTTCACCGGCCGTACCGGCATGCCGGCGTGGGCTGCCGCCGCTACCAAAAATAATCGCATCGAATTACAACCGTTATCGATTCTGAAGAAACGAAGAATTCTGGAAACAACGCTCCGCCACGAACTCGTACATGTAATCGTTGACTCGCTCGGAGGTGGCCAAACGCCACGCTGGCTGACGGAAGGCATGGCGCTCTACATGGCGGGCGAGGGGGCAATCCTCCCGCGGTCGCAGGAAAGCACGCCGCTGACGGTCGAAGCGATCGAACAAAAGCTCGCCTCTGCTAAGACGTCGGGCGAGATGCAAGCCGCATATGCCGCGGCGTTCAGGGTCGTCAGCGAGCTCGTCCGAATCGAAGGCGAGAATCGGGTTTGGAAACGCGTCGCCGAGCGAAATCATTCGGTCTCTTCTGTGCTAAGGTAATAACGCAATGAACCTCAAACTCCCGACATCGATCGTTTCATCCTTAGTTCTTCTAGTCTCCCTTGCAGTATCTATTGCCGCCCAGCAAAAACGACAGACGCCTGCAAAGACTCAAGCGCCTGCTCCCGCGCCAACGCCGCCGCCAACACTGGAGACGTTACTCCCTGCTGACACTTACCGGATCTACGGTGAAGTAAGATCGGTGGGCCAACTGATCAGATCGAACTCGGTCAACGAGATCCTCGAACCAATTCTTAAACTGGCTGGCCCACCAAAGGAATTTCGAACCGTAATTAAATGGCTCAACACCAATGCCGACGAGGTGATGTCGTCGCGAATGATCTTCGCCGGGTGGACCGCAGCAAAAGACCTCCCCGATTCCCTCGTCGCAATCGAATTTGCGTCATCTGAGGAAGCATCTAAGTTCCAGCTCAAACTGAATCCGTTTCTCCAGAAGATGATGCCACCGGCGACTCCCACTCCGGGGGGCGAACCAAACAAGTCCGAAGCGCCGCCACAGACATCGCCGCCGCCGTATCACATTCAGCAAACGGGCTCGTTGATCCTGATTACTCCCACGCCGCTGAATTTAAAGAAGCTGCGACCCGCAGGCAGCAAATTGCTTTCGGAAGACGTGAACTTCCGCCTCGCACGTAACCGCTTGAATACCGAGTCGGTTTTTGTTTTCGTGGACGTGGCTTCCATTGAGAAGGAAGAAGTCGAGCGAAACAAGAAGGCTCACGAGGAGCACGAGAAAGCAGTCGCCGAGAGAGCTGCGAATCCGAAAGCTGAAGAACCAAAGGTTGAACTCGTGCCGGAGCCGAAGGAGCCGGATCCTGCTGTCGTACCAGAACAACCTGTGGAGGTCGACGAGGTCGTCGGCGTGGTGCCATCCGTTCAACCAATCGCCGAAGGGGGGACACCACCGCCGGTTTATCTGGCGCTCGGCATGGTGCTGGGAACTATCTCAGGCGCGGAGGCGAAGTGGCCGGCTGCCGTCGGCGTTGCGCTTTCTCTTGAAGGCGATTCGTTCGACGTGCGCGCGCTCTTGATCAACCCGCCCGGAGAGAAGAGTGATCCCATACCATTCCTGCCAGTGCTCGCGCCCGGTCCGCCAATCACACCCGAGGCCTCGAACATTCTGCCGGCCGACACGGAAATGCTGATCACGATGTCGCTGGATCTGCCTCAGATGTACGCGACGTTCTCGAAACCCCCGATGTTAGTCCCGACGCGCCATGGGCTCTCGCCAGTCGAACAACCCGGCGAGATCTCTTCACCGTTGGTCGACCTCGAAAAACAACTGAAGATAAAAATTAAAGACGATCTCCTGCCGCTACTCGGTTCGGAGATCGCGGTCAGTCTGCCAATGACGGGAATGGATTGGTTTCAACCACCAAAACCTCCGCCGCCGCCCACAACGTCACCGGCATCTCCTTCGCCGTCTCCGCAGCCTTCCCCTGATCCTTCAGAAAGCGCGAGCGACACTTTCACAATTACGGAGACTACACGTGACCCGTTGAAAGATGCTGGTTCAGTAGTGATCTCCATCGCGTTGAAGGACAAGGAAGGAATGCGCGCGCTGTTGCCGAAGCTGATTGAGTCACTCGCTTTCAAAGGCGCCAGCGCATTCGCGCAAACTGAACGCCGCGAGGATACGGAACTCGTGTCGTACGTCAACGTCGTTGCCTACGCTTTCATCGGCAACTTCCTCGTGATATCGCCGGATGTGAAAGCCACGCGACACGTGGTCGATTCGTACCTGAAACACCAAACACTCTCCGGCGACATACACTTCAAGAATTACACCCGCTGGCAGCCACGCCAGTTGCAGGGTCAAGTGTATGTTTCGCCGAGTTTGATGGAGACTTACAGGACGTGGATCCAACAACCGACAGCGCAGATCGACGAACCGACGCGCGCGTTTCTAACCCGGTTCAGTATTGTGGCCCAACCCGTAACTTACTCGCTTTCAAATGAAGGATTTGGACCACTACACGAGCTGCATTTGCCGAAGAATCTCGTATTACTTCTAATCGCCGCCACGGCAGGCAGCATAAACGCGCCACAACCGGACATGCCGTCTAATACAGCGCCTACAGTTCAACCGGCGCGACCGGACAATCGTTACTGACGATTCGGTCTGAGGTTTTCGATGACGAGCGGTTCAACGGATTCGGCAAGTTCAAATCTAAACACACGCGAGTAGAAGTAAAGTTCGCCTTCGAGCGCGCGTTTGATGTTCTGCGCCTGGCGGAAACCGTGCTGCTCGCCTTCAAACGCGGCGTACGCTACCGGAATGCGTTTCGCTCGAATCGCTTCGACCATCTTCTCGGCCTGGTTTGGGGGAACTACCTTGTCTTCCAACCCCTGAAAGAAAATCACCGGACACGACAATCGCTCAGTGAAATTGATAGGTGACCGCTCGAAATAGATGTCTTGCCGAGCGGGGTATGGACCAAGCAAACCCGTCAGGTATTGAGACTCAAACTTGTGCGTGTCGCGCGCCAGCGCCTCAGCGTCGCTGACACCGAAGTGACTCGCACCTGCCCTGAATGCGTCGCGAAACGTCAGCGCACACAGCGTCGTGTAACCACCCGCACTGCCGCCAGTGATGATCAATCGATTGCCGTCAACCTCGCCACGGTCCACCAGGTACTTCGCGCCATTCACACAATCGTCTACGTCGACAAGGCCCCACTTCTTGTTCAATCGCTCGCGATACTGCCGGCCGTAGCCGGTGCTTCCGCCGTAGTTGACGTCGAGAACGGCAAATCCCCTGCTGGTCCAATACTGGATAGAAAGACTCAAAGCTGTCGAAGCAGCGGCGGTTGGACCACCGTGACTTTTCACGATCAACGGCGGCTTCTCGCCATCAGGCGCGCGGAAATCGGGATTTTGCGGTGGATAGAAAAAACCGTGTGCGGTTAGTCCGGCTTCGGTGGGAAATTCGATCGCACGCGGCACTGAAAAGTATTGCGGGTAGACTTCCTGCTCATTCGCGCGTCGTAAGGTCTCAACCTGTCCCGTCGCCAGGTCGAATTTGGTGATCGATGCGACTTCTGTCGGCGAGCCCGCACGAAACACTGCCTGTCCGTTTGCTGCCTTGAGATATTGGATGTCGGTGAACGGCGAATCGATGATGGTGAGCTTTCCCGTCTGGACGTCGACGGTTTCGAGACGCGACACGCCCTGCTCGACGTGACTGCAAACAATCATCTCGGGCGAGGCGAAAGCGTACAACGACAATCCGAACAGCCATTGCGGCTGCCCGAGCTCGGCCTTTGCTCGCGCGACGCTCTCGATCTCGCCGTCGGCGGGGATCCGTTGAAGGTTCCACCAGCCGTTCCGGTCGGAGGCGAAGTACAACACGCCGTCCGGGGACCATTCAGGTTGAAAGATTGATTCGGCAACGCCGCCCGCGACCCACCGCGTGGAGGTCAATGTGCCGTCCGGTCCAAATTCGCCAACCCAGAGTTCACAGCCATCCCAAGGCATGTTTGGGTGGTTCCAGGTCAGCCAGGCCAGTTGAGTTCCATCCGGACTGACCCGCGGCGACGAGTAAAAGTCGTTGCCATGTGTCAGGACGACTCCGCAATCGTCGTTGCCTTCGGTACTGAGGCTGACGATCGTATTCACGGCTTCGGCGTTATGGACCGTGTGGTCCTCCCGCACGCAAACCAGTCTTCCTCGCGTATGGTCGAGGCACGCGTCGGCGTAGCGCATTTCCGCAGCGGGCGTCAGCGGCTGCGGTTCGCCTGGCCCAACCTGCCTGTAAAGGCGCTGGTCAGCGAAATTGGTGAAATAGACCACACCATTACTGACGACGTAGTCTCCACCACCATATTCGTGAACACGCGTGCGAGCATTGAAAGGACGCGGAGTTAGATCCGTAAAACTACCAGCCTCTGAACCCTTAACAACAACGTTGCGGCCGCCTTCGGTGGGGCGCAATTCGAGCCAGTAAATATCCGGACCGTCGAGCTGGGGCTGACTCAGACCAACGGAGCCGCCTACGATGAGGTCTGCGGTGATGGGCGATTTCCATGAGCCAAACGGCGCGATCTTTGGTGAATTTGGCAAGTCGTTTCCTCGATGAGTGCTGCTTTCGGCTGCTATTCTGACCGGGGAGCTTTGAAAAACTCTTGTGACAACCTCGCAAAAGCTTTACAAGACTTATGCAACCTACTCAACTGTGTGTGCAAGTAGTATCTGCCCGTCGTTAATTCTCCATGGGAGAACTGAGATAAAGGCAAGGGCACTGGTCTTGGGGGAGGTCAGTGCCCTCTCTTTTTGTCTGCGCCTCATCTTACCAGCAAACTCTTCATTCCGTGTCCATCTGTTGCCGCCGCGCGTAATCCGTATTGACTAGTACACCAATCCAGTTGACAATTCGCCAGCTTAAAACCACAGAGAGGTGGGCCCGCCGCCATGCGTTTGTTGCCAGGGTTTTCGTCGTCGTCGTGTAAAAGGCTGTTCGTTGTCTGTCTGATCTGCTGCTTCGTCTTCGCCAGCGTTCCACAAACATCAAGCGCCGACACATTTCGCCCGGTTGTTCGAGGTAAGCGTGGGGCCGTCGCCGGCGGACACCCGCTGTCAGTCGAAGCGGGGCTGCGAATGTTGCAACGTGGCGGCAACGCGGTCGATGCCGGTGTAGCAACGATTCTCGCAGCATCGGTGATTGAATTTTCGCACTTTTCGTTTGGCGGCGAAGTGCCGATCTTGATCAAGCTAAAAGACCAGAAAGTTGCCGTCATCGAAGGCATGGGCCAGGCGCCGATGAAGGCGACGCGCGAGTTCTTTGTGAATCGGGCGAAAGCTGAAAGCGGTGGCCCGGGTCAGACGACGATGCCAAGTGCGCGGAGAGGCGGGCTAATCCCCTCCACTGGACCACTATCGGCAACCGTACCAGCAATCCTCGACGCATGCGTCACCGCCCTTGATAAATTCGGCACTAAGACGCTCGCGGAAGTCATGGAACCGGCAATCCAACTCGCTGACGGTTTTCCAATCGACGAATTGCGAGTGAACTACATTCGGACCCGCTCGTCCGTCTTTTCGCAGTGGGCTGACGCAAAGCGAATCTTTCTTCCCAACGGCGAAGTACCGAAAGTCGGCGACATCTTCGTTCAGGCTGATCTCGCCCGAACGCTGCGCGAAATTGTACGTGCAGAAAAACTGGGGAGCCGCGGGTCAAGAAACGCGCGTCATGCCGGTCTGATGGCCGCGCGCGACTACTTTTACAAAGGACCGATCGCCCAACGCATCGGCGATTACATGCAGGCCAACGGTGGTCTAATCGCGGCCGGCGACTTCGCACGCTTTGCTGCGAAGGTGGGCCAACCCGTCGAAGCGAACTATCGTGGCTACCAGGTTTATAAAGCCGGTTTCTGGACGCAGGGCCCGGCGATGGTCGAAACGCTGAACATGCTCGAGGGTTATGACTTAAAGAAGCTGGGCCATAACTCGCCGGCCTATATTCACACGCTCGCGGAAGCTCTCAAGCTCGCGATGGCTGACCGCGATCGTTACTACGGCGATCCGGATTTCGTGAAGATACCGATGTCGGAGCTTTTGTCTAAAGACTACGCGGCGCTGCGCCGGCCGTTGATCGATCAGGAACGTGCGTCACTGGCCCAACAACCTGGCGATCCGTCAAACATGAAAGCCGTGCTTGCGAGTGCAGTCCAAACGATCGGACATGCTTCAACGGTCCCTGAAGTTGAACGTGGTAACGATACGACCTGCGTAAACGTCGTCGATAAAGACGGCAATCTCTTTAGCGCGACGCCGAGCGGCGCGTGGTTACCGGCCGTTGTTGCAGGCAACACGGGTGTGTTGATGGGCCAACGACTTCAATCGGCGCTTACCGATGCAAACAGTCCGAACGTCGTCGCTCCCGGCAAACGCCCCCGCATTACGTTAACTCCTACGCTCGTTTTAAAAAATGGCCAGCCATTCATGGTGCTGAGCACACCTGGCGGCGACAATCAGGACCAGGCGCTGTTACAAGTGCTGTTGAACATCGTCGAGTTTGATATGAACCCGCAGGAGGCGGTTGAGGCGGCGCGTTTCGACACGCAGCACTACGTGAGCTCGTTTGACGACCATGAGTTTCTACCCGGCTCGCTAAACGTCGAATCGCGCGTGGGTTTGAAGACGATTCAGGAGTTGTCTCAGAAAGGGCACAAGGTCAAAACTCAATCCGAATGGGGCACACTGTCCGCGCCGACAGTAATCGTGTTCGACACGAAGAATGGTGTCGCTTCGGCTGGCGCGGACCCGAGGCGAAGTCGCTACGCCGTCGCGTGGTGAAATATCAAACTCTCAAAGGAGTCCCCCGAATGAAAAGCTTCACCAGAAAAACGCTTTTCTTTGCAGTGACTGTCTCTGCCGTACTTGCAGCCCAAAGCAGTTCGGCGGCGCCAGCGCTTCCCAATCCAGTGCTTGTCTTCACCGGTGCGGAATACATGGTGGTCGGCGGGAACGATGTCACGCGTTACACCTTTGATGTATTTAACAAGGATGCTTATCCCGCTGATTTCTTTGCCGCCTCGCCGAACCTTCCTCCCTGTGGCACAAACACAAAAGCCGCCAGGACCTGGGTGGATATCTACGATCAAACTGGTAAGAGGTTGCACGGGTTTTGCGCCCTGGGAAAACCATCTGATCTGAGTAAGATCTGGTTCTCCCTGGAGCGCGATGCCGTTCCACCTAGTTGGGTCTACATCGAAATGAATGACCGGCAAACCAGCACGAAGTACAAATCGAATCTGGCCGACACAACGCTGTAGTTAATTTTCAAGAAACCTGAGGGGAACGAACAAAATGGCAGTAGAAGAAGGAAAACGCTTCATCGATTTCAAACTCAAGAACCAAAACAACGAGACAGTCACGCTCGACGACTTCGCCGGCAAGTGGCTGGTGGTCTATGTCTATCCGAAAGACGACACACCGGGTTGCACGATCCAGGGCAAGTCGTTCACGGCGAGTAAGCAGGACTTTGACGACGCGAACATCGCGGTGGTCGGCGTGAGCGAAGACGATGTGGCGTCTCACGAGAGCTTCTGCAAGAAGTTTGGTTTCAGTATCGACCTGCTCGCCGATCCGCAGCACGAGTTTTTGGAGCCCTTGGGTGTGGGCCAAAGCGAGTACAAAGGAACGATGTACTGGAACCGCACCAGCTTCGTCGTCGATCCCGAAGGCAAACTGCGCAAGATTTATCGCAAGGTCAATCCTGAAGGTCACGAGCAAGTGCTGTTGAACGACATCAAGGCCATGCAGGCGAAATCTGCGAGTGGCTGACGTTCACCGAACACGAATTAACTGAATGCTCGCCTACGTCTTTTGGCACTGGCCGCAGCCGGGGGTCGACACGGAAACGTATGTCGACCACCTGGCCTCCTTTCACGACACACTCAACGCCCACAAGCCGGTTGGATTTCATGGTTCGCGCGTGTTTCGAATGCACGGCGTGAGCTGGCTGGACACGCATGGCGACGCGTATGAAGACTGGTATCTGCTCGACGACTCGGCGGCGCTGGATCGGATCAACGAGGCGGCTGTGTCAGGCGTCTGCGAAGCGCCTCATAATCTGGTCGCGCGAGAAGCGGCGGGTGGCACGGCGGGTTTGTATCGACCCAAGACCGGTGACATCTTCGTAGAACCACGTTTTGCGATGTGGCTATCAAAACCTGATGGTGTGTCTTACAAGGATTTCTACCAGACGCTCGAGCCCATGATCGTGAACGGTGCTTTATGGCAACGACAAATGACGCTTGGTCCAACCACCGAATTTCTCATTCACAGCGTCTCTCCAATCCAACTTCCTGAAACGTGGATCGCTAGTCAACTTTTAACTCTGCAATCAGTGGGCAGTGGTCAGTCGCAGCCTTGATCAAATCCTTCGGCTCAGCTATCACTTCACAACTCAGCAAGCGGTCCTTGAAAGTCTTCGGCACAAATACGTAATCCAGTCGAACGTGCGGATCCCAAGTGGGAAACGTGTACCCCTTTACATCCGGATGCAGCATGCGATAACCATCGACGTAACTTGCGTCGAGCACGAACTGAATCGTTTCGCGTTGCAGCTTGCGACCGCTGATCCAGATCAATGCACGTATCCAAGCCGGCAACTTCTCCATCTCGAGGACCTCTCCCGGAGCGAGGGTGTTGAAGTCTCCGACGAGAACATGAAACCCTTCCTGATGTCGTTTGATTCCCTCCAGTAACGATCGGATCTCCCGCCACCGGCGGCGTTCGTCCCATCTCGAAAACCTGGCGCTCAGGTGCAGACCAAAGACTCGCGCCTCACTACCAGCGGGAATGATCTCAAGAAACGAATGCCGCGCTCCCGCGGGATAATGCCACTCGTGATAAACCACTTCCTGACGACTCAGAAAACCAATCGAATGATTCCGGCGTGCCGCCCAGAATGGGAATCCGGTGGCAGCAGCGAGACGTTCAATCACGTCCGGGTGTGTCGCTTCCTGAAAGACCACGAGGTCCGGCGCGGCGGCTTTAATCACTTCCGCCAACGCCTGCTCACGGCCCACTCCGCCGAATCTGATGTTGTAACTGAGTAACCTGAGGCTCACGCATCCGCCCCGGATTCGACGACCACGAAGTATGGCTCGCCAAATAGCACGTCGCGGCCGTAGAGGACGAGACTCGACGTAGCCTGAAAATTCACGGGGCGTCCAACGAGTTTCTGCAACGACTCACGCAGAGGATTCAAACTGGGAGCCGTTTCGGGATCCGCATCGCACAAGGGTTTTGTATGTTGGCCGGGAATGTAATAAGCATCGGGCGACCACGCTTCCATCACTTTTGTACCGACGAGAGTCACGTCGAGATCACTCGTTCCCTTACCGAGCGCATCGAAGGGCGTGCCGTCTTCGTGACGTTTGTTGGTGACGACGCTGCCGCGCAGGACGATTCCCGTTCCTTCGGGAAGCCCTTGTTGCAGCTTGCGATAGAACGCGAGGTACAGACGTTCGTCGCCGCCGAATGCCAGTGTCACTATGCGAGAACGGACCTCGTTCTCGGTCATTTCGTAAGCGTCTTTCGGTGTTCTCTCTTCTGTCATTTGATTTCCAACTCAGATACTACGGGAATGTGATCTGAAGCTAACGTGTCAATCACCCACGACTTCCTGGCCCGAATCCGATCGCCTGGCCTATAAAAAATGTGATCGATACGTTTCACGGGTTTGTCGGCAGGATAACTAAAACCGTCCGTTTTGGCGCCGCTCGTTACCCACGCATCGTCGAATTTGGTGCGCATTAGTTTGTAAGCGCTGCCTGTTGGGATGTCGTTAAGATCGAGGACGACGATAGTCGGCCCATTGACACCGTCGAGAAACTTTAACAACTGCTCAGTTTCAAACAAGCGTCCGTCTTCGAACTGGTAGTCGAGATGTGTGGTGACGAAGTGGAGGGTCGTTCGTTCGACCTCGACTTCGATGCGCAGCATGCCCCGGCGTTCCGCTTCACGCTTATTTTCAAACATACGGTGCTCGGTGTTTTTGATTGGCAGGCGTGAAAGAATCGCGACGCCGTATTTCCCACCCTGGTAGTCGAGATTCGGAGCAAACGCGTACTCCATTTTCGTCATCGCCGCGAGCTCGACGATCTCGTCTTTGCCTTCAGTCCTTCTCACACCGCGATCCACTTCCTGCAAACCGACGAGATCCGGACGGGCGGCGTTGATGACCTCAGCAATGCGCTGAAGGTCGAGTTTCTTGTCTATGCCGACGCCGACGTGAATATTGTAGGTCATGATGCGTAATGTTCGTTTCGCCTCGGCAGGAGAAACGGGCCAAAGCAGGACAACGGCGATAACGACGAATAACGTAATTCGTAAGATCCGTGTTGGCATAAGTGTGACCCGCATCTTAACATGGGCGCTTTATGCGTCTCTTCCCCTGGCTCGCCATGTTCTGCGCCGCATTCTCAGCGGGCGTGATCAATTCCATTGCCGGGGGCGGAACGCTGATCACCTTCCCGGTCCTCATCTGGCTTGGTCTCGATCCGAAAGTTGCGAACGGCACCAGCACCGTCGCGCTGTGGCCCGGGTTGTTCGGCGGACTGTATGGTTATCGAAAGGAACTCGAGCATAGTTCGACTATTCTCTTTCGACTTGGCGTGACCAGCGTCATAGGTGGCGCGCTCGGCGCCTGGCTACTGATCTGGACGCCCTCGCCTGTCTTCGCCGAACTCGTACCGTTTCTGATCCTCTTCGCGACCATTCTCTTCATGGCCCACGGAGAGATCAATAAACGACTCCGGCTCGGATCGATCGACGAAACACCGACCAGTCTATGGTGGACTGGCGCAATCGTTTTTCAGTTCTTTTCCGCGATGTACGGGGGTTACTTCGGCGCCGGAAACGGAATACTGATGCTCGCCGCCATGGGTCTACTGGGAATCAACGAACTGCATCGCGCCAACGGGATCAAAAACTTTCTCGGTATCTGCATCAACAGCGTCGCCGTGTTGAGTTTCGCGCTTGCCGGCCTTGTCGTGTGGGAAGACGCGTTGGTCATGGCATGTGGTGCGTTGATCGGCGGCTACTTCGGGGCGAGTATGGCGGTGCGCGCCGGGCAGGTTTGGGTACGTCGCGGCATCGTCGTCATCGGGCTCGTGATCTTTGTGGTGATGGTTTGGAGGTTGCGCTACCGGTGAAACTGCCGCGCGAGTTTTACACGCGTTCGAACGTCCTCACCGTCGCCCGCGATCTGCTCGGAAAGCTGCTCGTCGTACCAGGGCCTGACGATCAGCGCGTCTCGGGAATGATCGTGGAGGTTGAAGCTTATCGTGGTCCGGAAGACCGCGCGTCGCACGCGTACGGTGGTCGAAGGACCAGACGCACCGAGACGATGTATCAACAGGGCGGCGTCGCGTACGTTTATTTCGTTTACGGGATGTATTACCAGTTCAATGTCGTCAGCAACATCGCAGACATCCCGCACGCAATCCTGGTGCGCGCGCTTGAACCCGTCGAAGGGATCGAGTTGATGCGCGAGCGTCGTCATTCGCACCCTGATCACAACCTCACCAATGGCCCAGGCAAACTCTGTCTGGCAATGGGGATCGATCGAGAACTGGACAAAGCAGACTTACTTGGCGATCGTGTTTGGCTGGAAGAGTTTGAGAAAGTAAGACCTGCCCAAATCGCCCGCGGCCCACGCATCGGCATTGATTACGCTGAAGAATGGATCGATAAACCCTGGCGATTCTGGATCCGCAATAACAGCTACGTCAGTAGACGGTAATCATCTGCCATTTTCCGTTTATCATTTCTCATTTGTCATTTCAGAGTTTCACCTGAGTTTCCAAGTGTTTGAACCAAATGAAAAGTGAGAAATGGCAAATGGAAAATGGCAAATGCTCAGTCGTTGCCGTAGCGGATTTCCATGTGTCTCGTGCGATAGGCGGCGAGGATCAGCACCACAACCGTAACGAGCAGCATGCTGGGAACCGAGATCCATGCTGGAGTGGGTTCGACGACGACCGCTAATGGACCTTCCGAAATCGCGGCCGAAAGCGGCACCGGCATCATCGAGTTGAGATAGTGAATGACGCTGATCTTCTTCAACAACGGCGGCAGCAGAAAGTTCAGCCACTCCCAACCATAAAGTAGTAACGCCGGGATGATCGGATTGCGAATAAACAGCCCGACCACCAAAAAGAACGCACCGTAACCAACGCACGCCAGCATCGTTATTCCGGCATACGCGGCCACGTGGTTTAAGCCGAGACCGTCAGTGAAGAATCGCATGCTCTGCGAATAGAAATGCGGGAAGTAGAGCAGCAGCATCGCCAGGACAGTCGTCGCGGTAAACAAAACCATCGAGGTGATGAGACCGGACAGGTATTTGCCGGTGACCAGAACTTCCCTTCTCACGGCGCTCAGGAAGTAGTAGTGCAGACTTCGATCCACTAATTCCCCACGAAACAGGTTCATGAAGATCCAGGCGCAACCGAAGAAGACAACCGTTCGCAGAATCAAGCTGTGATAAAGAAGAGCGTAAATCTTTGAGAGGTCATTGAAGTTCACATCGTTTGGGTTCAGTGGAACGAAAGCGAATATCAATGCCGGAAGCAACGGCAATATCGCAATGAGGTAGATAAGGATCGAACGCCGGCTGAGAAAGTTCTTCTCGAGCTCCAGACTCACGATGGCGCGTATTTGACGCAACCAAAGTCCCCACGAACTGGACCTTGTCTCGGGTGTTTGTAACGCCTCAGCAGCAGAACTCATCCGGATAACTCCTATGCGCTATCGCCTGACGATCCAATCAGGTATTGATAAACAGCACTCAGATCGTCGTCGACCGGCGCAACTGACTCCACATTCACTTCACCTTCAGTGACTGCCTGATTCAACAGCAGATAAAAACGATCGGCATCACGCGTTCGAACGAACAATCCGCGCCGATCCTCGTGTAATCGTGCCTCGACGACGTGATCTTGAGCAAAAACATACGCGGCGAGCTTGGCGGGCTGATCACAACGAATCAGGATCTGCATCGGGTGCTCTTTAACCTCATCGCGTACGCCATGAGTAGATCCTTCCGCAACGATGTAACCGTTGTTCAGCAGCACCACACGGTCGGACATCATGTCGACCTCGTGCAGTATGTGCGACGAGATGAGCAGGTGCAGGCCTTCGGCGGCCAGCTTTCTAAACAACGCGATCGTTTCCGCACGGACCATCGGATCGAGCCCGTTGAGCGGCTCGTCGAGAATCAGCACCGACGGCTGATGCGCGATTGACTGTGCCAGCCGAATACGCTGCCGCATTCCCTTGCTGTACGCTGCAACTTTTCGATCCGCAGCATCAACCAGATTGACCCGTTCGAGCGCAACCTGAGTCAACTCGCTCGCCCGCTTCTGATCGAATCCGTGCACAAACAGATACGAACTCACAAACTCTCGTCCCGTCACTCCGCGAGGAAACGAATCGAACTGCGTGCAGTAACCAACCTTGCGAAACAGCCTTTCTGGCTGATCGGTGGGGATTCCCACCAGCGTGATCGATCCTCGCGTGGGTCGTAGCAGGCCCGTCATCAAATTCATCAACGTCGACTTCCCGGCCCCGTTTGGTCCAACAAGACTGGTAATCCCCGGGGCAATCCGAAGATTGACGCGATTCACTCCGAGTATCTCACCGTAAAACTTGGAGACGTTGTCGAAGATGATGAGTTGATCTGCCGGTGTCGACATAAATGCTTGTAAAATTCGAATTTCGAATTTCGAATTTCGAATTTCGAATTTCGAAATTCTTACTTCACGACCTCATAAGCTTTCACGCGCCACGACAGTAACGCGAGGCAAACAGCGCACAGCAAAAACAGCACGGTCCAAAATACCCAAAGCGGCGGCTCGAGGATCACGATTTCGCCGATGACTTGTCCCTCGACATCTCGCATAAGTCGTGTGTCAGCCACGCGGTCAAAGGTGCCGAATAAACCCGATGTCACATTCTTAACCGACGCTATCAGACTAATAACGTTTCCCCACTGGGTGCGAAAGACCTCGTTGATGAAGAGACCAAAAGCCGACGGAATCAGAAACAGCGCCACCAGCGCGCCACTCGCGATCACGCGCCACTTGACCAGGGCCGAGATGGTCTGCGTCAACAGGGCGAGCATAAGAATCCAGAGGAGGCCCGCGATAACGATCGAACTCGCAATCCACAGGTTCGCCCTGAACCAGGCAAAGCCTTCGAGGTACGACTGTAGGAAAAACAGCAACAACTGCGGTATCCATGTGATCAACGACAGCAGGATCAGCAGCACTGACATTTTTCCGATAACGTACTCAGTGCGGGAGAATGGGCGGCAAAGATAAAGCGGGAGCGCATTGTTTCGCAGGTCGCGTGAAACCATCGGCGGACCGATAAGCAGCGCCAGCAGGAAAGCAAAACTGTGCTGTACGTTTACCCACACTTCGAAGAAGAAAGCATCGACGGGCACCAACTCCCTGACGTTGATCGTCAATGCCCCCAGTGCGCCGACGTTGTAACGCAAGTAGATCAGAATCGCCTCAGCGAGCAGCGGAAGAAAGCAAATCACGAAGAACAGAATGAAGAGCTTGGAGTTGAACGTTGCACGGAGAGCGTGCCGCGGAATAATCAGAAAGCGGCTCCACTCCGGTGTCAGCGCCCCGGCGTAACGTTTATAGGTCTGTTCATAGACCGCCATTACCGTTCTCCATTGCCTTGAGGAAAATGTCTTCCAGCGAGTCGCGCTTGTAGCTCAAACGTCGCAGCTGTACCTGCTCCTGAGCGGCGAGACGATACAGGTCGCGCACCTCGACACCGTCCTGCAACACGACCTTCAATCGCGTCGCGCTTGAAATCGCATATTCACAACCGAGTTTCTCAAGCGCTTCAACGAAACGCTTCTGATCGCCACGTGTCTCGAGCATGAGGAATTTGCGATTCGACTTCCGCTCTTCTTCGAGATTGCAGTAGACCGCGATCTGCCCGTCACGCAGGATCAGGATTTCGTCGCAACACTCTTCAACATCGAGCAGCAGGTGCGACGACAGGACGATGTTTGCCTGTCCACTATCGCGAATCTCGCGGATGAGTTTGATCATTCGCAGTCGCGCCGGAGGATCAAGACCGTTGGTCGGTTCGTCGAGGAAGATCAGTTTCGGACCGTGGACGATCGCCTGCGCCAGCTTGGCAAGTTGCTTCATGCCGAGCGAATAAGTTTCCAGACGTCGATAGCGTGCTTCGCCGAGTCCGACGTAGAAAAGTGCCTCATGCGCGCGTTCGAGTGCGGCTTCCGGGGGCAGGCCTGAAAGCTCACCCATGAGGCGCACGAAGTGCACGGCGCTCATCTTGGCGATAAACGAATCGCGCTCCGGCATGTAACCGATTAGAGCCTTGATCTTATTCGCATCGTGCACGATGTCGTGACCGAAGATGTGGGCTGTGCCGGCGGAAGGTTCGTGAAAACCGAGCAGTGTGTGGATAAGCGTCGTCTTGCCTGCGCCGTTCGGTCCTAACAGACCGATAGCCTTACCGCGAAGATCGCCACGCAGGTTTTTGATGATCGGGCGGCGTCCAAACGTTACGCTCAAGCCGTGCAGATCGATGACTGCCGGTTCCCGGTAGGACGTTTGAGTTGTGATTCCCTGTTCGTGAATCGTCGCGGGGAGTGCCATGCTCATTCTTATAGCGCTGTGTCTTGATAATTCCAAACGAAACCGAGACCGAAACTTGTACCCATTAGCAGAAATGCGCCGATGCATGCTAACGCTTCTGAGAGCGCTAAAGTTCTGCCTATTGCCATGATCTCGATCAAAAAAACTGGAAGATTGAGCACGATGGCTGAGGCGAGAGGAAATAGAAGCCTCGGACGGCAACCACCAAGACGCTGTCGCAACCAGAAGAGCGACGGTGCGTAGGCGAGCGAGAAGACGAGCGCCGCCACGATCAGCGATGTGCTCGTGGCGGTGTTCATGTTAGAGGCATTGAGATCCTGCGCTCCTGAGAGAGAGAAAGTTGTTAGGAGCAGCAGGAATCCCAGTAACCACGAACCCAGCGAGATAGAGAGCAACTTCATTTCGTACTTCGTACTTAGAGCTTTGTACTTTGTACTTGGTTAGTTGTCCGTAGTCAGTTGTCCGTGGTCTGAAACCACTGACTACTGACTACTGACAAACAACTAATCGTTACTTCTTGTTCATCCCGCGCTGGATGATGCTCTGCATCTCCAGTGAGTTTGGCATACCGAGCAGCGTCGCAGGACTAAGACCAAACGGTCCGCCCTCGGTGTTCGCCTTAAAGGTGATGCTGTCACCTGTCGCATAAGCGTAAGCCAGCGTCGGCGGCATCTCGGACGTAATCGCCTTCACCGCTTCTGATGGTCCACTCGGAAGGTTCTTCGTAGCACTGTTCGCCAATCCAGCCGGAACCAGACCGCCGATGTTGTGATAGAAGACTGCCGAGAAGTTTGCGTTACCATCCGCCGGCAAGCCTGCCGTGAACTTCGCCGAGTGCAACAGCGAGTAACCACTGTCGCGCGCCGTTAACGCACGCTCGACAAGAGCGCGGCTCGCAGCCACGATCATGTAACCGTTAGCGTACGTGTAGTTCACTTCGAGCATTCCGAATTCTGACGACTTCAGCGTGTAGTACTTGCGGCCACCGAGATCCGACTGTTGCCAGGCCAATCCCTTCTTACCAAACTTCGCCGCTTCCTTATTCACCTCGTCGACAACGCGCTCGAGTGTGCTTTGCAGATGCGTCGGCTCGTTCACTTCAAACACCAGTTTCCAAGACGGCACCGGCAGAAGCGGACCATCGATAGCGAAGGCAAACTCACCACCCAACGGCATAGCGATGTCGTTACGAATGTTGAGTCCGCGCGACAACGCCTGCTGATCGAGTGTTTTTCTCAAGTCTGGCGACACTGTTTCGAGCACGCCAAGCAGATCGTCCACCATCGATGCGGGGTTCTTGACCACGAAGCCGGCGACGACGTTCGCCTCGGGCGAGATGTACTCGAGCGATCCCATTGGTCCAGGATTCGCCAGCCACGACGGGATGCCGCGCTGCGCATCGCTGAACGAGAGTGACGCTTCAGTGTTCGTCTTGCCGTTCGAGTCTTTCTGGTTGAGCACGAAGTACTTCACACTCAGAATACCCAACTGCTGTAACGCGCTCTCTTGTTTCGCGGCGTCTGCGCCCTTCATGCGCTCAGTCTTCGTTTGCTCGACGACCTTCTCGAGGTTCGCGGCTACAACCAGACCAGCGCCTTCCTGATAAACCTGTGCGATGCGATTGCGGAACGGAGTCGCCGTGAAACTGCTCTGGCCACCACCGGCAATCACCGCTTCCAGGTTCTGAAGCTGTTGCAGCTTCGGACTTCCGGCAAAAAGGTTGTTCTGGATCCACACGTAGAGCCGATCGTTATCGCCATCCGTGACCGGAACAGCGGTCTTTGGATCCTGGACAAACACCAGTTTGGCTTTCGCTTTCTGGTCACCGGACAACCTCGTGACTTCCTGTTCGATGAATTCACGGAAACCTGTCGAGTTCTTCAACTCGGCGAGCACCATCGGTTCACCAGGTTCACCCTTTTCGTCAATCGAAACCGAGACTGCGATCTCGTCGCCGAGGTAAGAACCAAACTGGCGAATCGAATCGACCACCTGGTCCATATTCTGTCCGCGACCAGCCTGTTTCTTCGCCCACCACTCGCGGAGCGCTTCGTTATGACTCATTCGCTCCTGAATGATGCGATGCGACTCGGCGATCGTGTTGGCGAGATTCGGCAGCGCGGCGTAAACAACTGTACCTTCCGGCATCAGGTCGAGCAGATGCGTCGAGTTGCGCGCACCAGGCTGTTCGACGTTGCGCAAATCGGTGTTCACCGAAGCTAACGCCGAGAGCACTTCTCGATAGCGACCAGCATTCCGACTCCAGGCGATTTCATCCTTGACTGGAATCACCGAGATTGACGGATTGGTCGTCACCTGTTCACCGGCACGCAGCGCGCGATCTTTGCCAGCGTGGTTCAGGCTCACTTCGCCTTCGATCACCGAAACACGCGATCCCTTTGTGCCGTTGTTAACCGAGAACACAGTTCCCGTCACCGACACCAGTGAATCGCCGCTTTCGACGAACAGCTTGCCGTCTTTCTGCTTCGCGGCTTCCACGACGATGCTGCCGCGGCTTAGGTGAATCGTTGTTTCTTTGCCGCTCTTCGTCAGATACAACTCGGAACGGTCACGCATTTCGATCAACGAACCGTCGCCTAGTTGAACAACGGCGCGTGAATCTTTCGCAGTACGAACTCTTTCGCCTTTCTGGAGTTTCGCTCCAGCGACGACTGCGGCCGTTTCCGTATCAGCGATTTGATAAACCTGACCTTCAGCGGCCTGGACCGTCGCGTCAAATTCACCAAACGGCCAGAAGCGCTGCGCAAACGGAATCGCCAGCAATCCAACACCGATGACGAGTGCGGCGGCGATGGCCCAACGCATCATCGGCTGCATCGCGAAGCGACTCGGCTTTGCTATCACGGTGCGGATAGCCGGACGTCGTGCTTCCTTCATCGCCTTGCGGCAGGGGATGCACTCGTGCGTATGGTCGACGAGTAACAGCGAGCGCGCTTCGGAAAGCTTGCCCGCCAGGTAAGCCGGAATCAGCGACTGAAAATCTGCGCAGCCTTCAATGCGGCCTTCGATGCGATTGCTTGCCGGCAGCTGAAATTCACTCTCGCCTGCGGCAGCGGAAACACGCGCCCAAACGCGGTCTGCTGCTTTCGACATCGTCGCCTCGTCCACCTTTTCGTTGCGGATGTCGGCAGTGATTTGCTCCAGGATCTTGTCTTCACGATTACTCTTCATGATGCTTCTCCAGATAGTGCCCAATCTCTTTTCTCAGTTTCGTGCGAGCGCGATGGAGGACGACGCCTACCACCAGTGGCGAGGTGTTTAATAGAACCGCGATTTCTTTGTTGTCGAAACCCTCGTAATAACGAAGGACAAACATCTCGCCGGCCGTCTTGCCGAGTCGCGACACTGCTTGCCTCACGAGCGTTTGCAACTCGCGATCGGCATGAGTGACTTCCGGGTTGCGGAATCCACTCGTTAGCGCCTCGGTATTGACGTCGTCGAGACCTACGACTTTTGAGCGCGACCGGCTGCGAAGCAGGTCGAGCGAAGCGTTGATAGCGGCGCGTGAAAGATATGCTTCCGGGTTACGAGACAGGTCGTAATCGTCCTGGCCTTTCACGAGACGCAGAAAGACGTTTTGCAACACATCTTCGGCATCGGCGGCGCTGCCCGTAATGCGCTGGGCAGTGCGAAAAACGCGTCCGTGATGTGCTTGGAAGAGTGTCTCCAGCTCGCCGACCGATTCGGTCCTGGCGACGCTGGATCCTGAATTTACCGGTTTGCTATTCACGCCGACAGGGTCGTTATTGACTAATTGCAAGGTTTTAAGTGCTGCCTGCACGGTGTTTCTCCTTCGTCCACTCTGATAGACGGGGAGTTTCGGGAATTATTAACACCGCGGACGGCGAAATTCAGCGCTTTTGGGGCTGACTATAGAGAATAGTGGGTGGTTTGTGAAGATTCGATAGGTCTAGTAGGCGCCGGCGCGCCGCGGCGGCTTCGGGGGAGTTTGGGTGGTGGCGGAGGAGGAGGCGGTAGGCGGCGCCGTCGTAGTGAAGGCGTTTGGTGGTTGGGTTGAAGGTGAAGTGGATGCCTTGGCGGTTGTAACGATCGAGTGCGGGGTGGTTGAGATAGTAGGTGTATTCGGGGGCTTCGAGAGCCGTGTTTGCGAGTTTGCGAGTCGCAGTTGCAGAAAGTTTGGCTGAGATAGATTCCGCGGTGTCGCCTAGTAATAAAAGGACGGCGGAGCGGAGGGGGGAGCGGCGGAAGCGATCGAGGAAGATTCGTGCGCGGGTGATGCGGTCGAAGTCGTGCGATTGCTGGATAAGGCGAAAGAGACGTGCGTCGTCGCCCCAGCGTGACGGTGAGACCACGGATTCACGTTGAATCCAGCCACGTGTGCGCGTGGTGACGTTGACGAAGAAAAATGTAATGCCATCGCGATTCGTTTTCACTGATCTGATGGCGACGAGACGTCCGCGACCCAGCCGACGCACGAGATGGCCGTTCAATTCAGGTGTTGAACGAAGAGCGGCTAAGCGTTCGTCAACGACAATCGCGACTCGCCCACCCGTCGGCGCTTTGCGTTGTTGTCCCAACGCTGAGGCGTGAGCGACAAGAAGAGTTAGAAATAGACAAAGCTGTACTGTGAGTTTGTGAGGACACATTGTGTTTTCTCCTAGTGAGGTTTACTGCCCGATCGCAGCGACTATCCGTTCTTTAAACTGCGCGTGATGGAAATGACAAATCGCCGCCGCCAGCGCATCAGCAGCATCATGCGGCGACGGAACGCTGCGAAGCTTCAATAACAATCGCACCATCTCCTGCACCTGGTGCTTCTCAGCATTCCCGTAACCGACGATCGTCTGCTTGATCAACCGCGGCGAATACTCAAAGATCTCAAGAGCCGCTCGCTCCGCAACCAACAGGACCACGCCACGCACCTGTCCAAGCTTCATACTGACCTTCACGTTAGTCGCCAGAAACGCATCTTCAAGCACACACGCATCCGGCCGGTACTCCGCGATCACTTCTTCCAACCCGGTGCACATTCGCAACAAGCGTGTCGGAAACTTCAAACTAGACGGCGCACGCACCGCCCCAAATCCAACCAACGAATAGCGGCGGCCGTCGCCTTCGACAACGCCCCATCCCATCGTTTGACTGCCGGGATCGATTCCCAAAACACGCATCGCGCAAAAGTATACATAAAAACAAAGCACCTAGTACCAAGTACTAAGCACAAAATGATATTCTCAGTCTTCCCCCTACAAAGGGCCCCCTTAGAATTAAACAATCATACGTGAAGACTATCCGTGTTCGATTCGATTCTATCTGTGTTCAGCAAACCAAAGAGCGATGACAACGAGAAGCCCTTTCAGGCGGAGTTCTTCAGCGTCGAGCGTCTCGAACAATACGCACAGACTCTCGCCGCCGAACACGAAACCGTCACCAAAAAAGGACGCGCCCAACTACTTCCGCGTCTCGAAGACAACGGCCGCAAACTCGAAGCCGTCTATAAGTCGCTGGTCGATACACTTCGCAAAGGCCGACCAATCTCCCCTGCTGCCGAGTGGCTCGTCGATAACTACCACATCGTCGAGGAACAACTGCGCGAGATTCGTCAGGATCTTCCAAAGAGTTACTATCACGAACTTCCAAAGCTCGCTTCAGGTGAACTAGCCGGTTATCCGCGCATCTACGCGGTCGCCCTTGCGCTGATCTCGCATACGGACTCGCGTCTTGACACAAACACGCTGCGCCGATTCATCATCGCCTATCAACTGAAGGCGCCCCTCTCGATTGGCGAACTCTGGGCCGTCGCGATCACTCTTCGACTCGCCCTCGTCGAAAACCTGCGCCGCCTGGCACTCACGATCACCCGAGCACGCGAAGAACGCGAAGACGCAGACAAGCTTGCCGATCGTTTACTCGAACTGGCGTCGCTGCAACCCGCCAGCGTCATGACGACGGTGAACGAACGCCTGGGCAAAGCAGAAGAACAACCACAAACGTTCCTGGTCCAACTTGTGCAACGCCTGCGCGAGCAACATCCCGCAGTGATGCCGGTGATGGATTGGATCGAAAAGCGCTCGGAAAACATAGGCTCCACCGTCGAGCAACTGATTCACGCGGAACATCAGCGCCAGGCCGCGGCACAAGTCACCGTCGGAAACATCATTACCAGCATGCGTCTGCTCTCGACGCTCGACTGGAACGATTTCTTCGAAAAGGTCAGTCTCATCGAGTCGTTACTCGGCAAAGATCCCGCCGCCGTTTATTCGCGGATGGAGTTTGCCTCGCGCGATCGTTACCGCCACGTAATCGAGGGAATCAGCAAACGAACACGCGCCCGCGAACTCGACGTCGCTCAATCAGCGCTTGACTTCGCCGCTCAAGGCAAAGAAGAAGCGGAGAAGCACGTCGGCTACTACCTCATCGACAACGGACTGAGCATTCTCGAAACGAAATTCAACTATCAACCCCGAACGATCGAACGTCTGCGCCGTTTCCTCTTGCGACACGCAACCGGATCCTATCTCGGCATTCTCACGTTTATGACGCTGATCGTGTTGTTCTTGATAATAGTGACGATGCAGCGATACGGAATGGAATGGCCTATGTTGATCGTCACAGCCCTTCTAGCGCTGGTCCCGGCCAGCGATCTCTCGCTCACCGTTTTGAACTGGGACCTCACGCATTTCTTCCCTCCGCGTCTACTTCCGCGCATGGACACCGCGGACGGCATCCCCGAGGACGCACGTACGTTCGTCGTGGTGCCAACAATCTTCATAAACGAAGCGCAGGTCCAGGCGTTGGTTGAACGGCTCGAAGTCCACTTTCTCGCCAACCAGGATCCGAACATTTACTTCGCGCTGCTGGGTGACTTCCGCGATGCCCAATCAGAAGAGACACCAATCGACGCAGCCCTCCTCGCGATCGCGCAGAGTGGAATCGAGGCGTTGAATCGAAACCACGGCGAAGCTCGCTTTCATTTGTTTCACCGCAAGCGACTGTGGAACCCGAGCGAAGACAAGTGGATGGGATGGGAACGAAAACGAGGCAAGCTCGAGGAATTCAATCGACTACTGCGCGGAGCAGACGACACCAGCTTCGTCGTGAGCACTGCCGACGATACGTTGCTGCGCTCAATTCGGTACGTCATAACGCTCGATTCTGACACTCAACTCCCGCGGGATGTTGCGCGGAAGCTCGTCGGCGCGGCGATTCATCCACTCAACAAACCACGCATCGATGCAAATGACAATCGCGTTACTCACGGTTACGGTATTCTGCAACCACGCGTCAGTATCTCGTTGTCGAGTGCTTCGTGTTCGAAGTTTGTGCAGATCTTTTCGGGTTATACCGGCATCGATCCCTACACGACCGCCTTCTCCGACGTTTATCAGGACTTCTTCGGCGAAGGCAGTTTCACAGGCAAGGGTCTCTACGACGTCGACGCTTTTCAACGCACACTCGAACATCGCGTGCCCGAAAACTCTTTACTCAGTCACGATCTGTTCGAAGGTTTGTTTGCGCGCTGCGCGTTAGCGACAGACATCGAGCTCCTTGACGACTATCCGGCGTCATATCTCCCGTACTCGAAGCGGGCGCATCGCTGGACGCGCGGCGACTGGCAGATCGCGCGCTGGCTGCTTCCCAAGGTCCCCGACGATAACCGCCGCAAGACGCGCAACGTGCTGCCGCTGAGCGCGCGCTGGAAGATTCTAGATAACCTGCGCCGCAGCCTCGTCGCGCCTACGTTATTTCTCTGGCTCGTCGCGTCGTGCACGATCTTTCCGGGGTCGGCGCTGCTGTGGTGCCTGTTTGTGTTTCTAACGATCGCCTTTCCCGTTTACTTGCACGTCACCACCGGTCTACTCATTCATCCAAAAGGAATTCCCTGGACCAGCCATTTCTGGAGCTTGTGGGGCGACTTCCGTACCAACAATTTGCAGGTCGCGCTTTCATTCGTGTTCCTGCCGCACCAGGCTTATTTGATGTGCGACGCGATCGTTCGCACGCTCTACAGGAAACTTGTATCGCGAAAGCGAATGCTCGAATGGGTCTCGGCGGCTGAAACTGAAGGACAAACGCGCGGTGACTTCGCATCGTTTCTTTCGTTCATGCTGCCGGCCGCGATTCTGACACTGCTGGCGCTCGGCTCGACGGTGGCAGTGCGACCGTCGGCCCTGCCCGTGATTGGGGCGCTTTCCGTCATCTGGTTGGCGTCGCCGCTCATCGCTTACTGGGTAAGCAAACCGCGTGTGATGAAACGCGAAGCGCTGAACGCAGATGACGTGGCGTTTGCGCGCCGCATAGTGCGTCGCACCTGGAGGTTTTTTGAAACGTTTGTAGGCGCGGAAGACAACTGGTTACCGCCGGACAACTTTCAAGAGGACCCAGCTCCGGTCATCGCGCATCGCACCTCGCCGACAAACATGGGCCTGTTGCTGCTCTCGACATCGGCGGCTCACGATCTCGGTTATGTCAGCTCACTCGAATTCGTCGAACGTGAAGAATTAACGTTCGCCTCGATGGCCCGACTTGGACGGCTTCATGGTCATTTCTTTAACTGGTATGACACCAAGACGCTCGAACCGTTGTTGCCGCAGTACATCTCCACGGTCGACAGTGGCAACCTCGCCGGACATCTCATCGGCGTAAAGCAGGCGTGCGTCGAATTTCCCGACCGCAAACTATTCGATTCGCGCATCATCGAGGGACTGTCGGACACGGTCGATACAATTGCGCTCGAAGCCGGAGCGCTCGGAAGTTCTCGCCAACGAACCGACGTCGTCACAGTCCGTCATTTGCAAGACGAGATCGCGACGTGCCGCACTCTGCTGAATATTGAGAACAACGATCGTCTCGATCCGTGGGTTGTCTTGTTTGAGTCATTGACGCGCCGAGTGTCTGAAATGGAAGACATCGTCAACGCCCTCGCGCACGAGCACGGCGAAGGCAGCTTCAAAGAGCTGCGTTGGTGGGTCGGCGCGCTGAAGCACCAGGTGAGCTCGTACCGGCGTGACGCTGAAGTTCTGACCACGTGGGGTCGTTTGCTTCCAACGCTCCGGTCTGAAGTAGCTCCTGGCGATAGTGAATGGTCTTCGCTCATTCAGGCGCTTGAGGTTGTACCGACGCTGGCTGAGGTGCCACAGCTATGCGATCGGGCTTTGGTCCAACTGGCCGCGCTCGACAGCACACCTACACCGCCAACTGCCGGTCGTTTGACGAAATCACTTGAAGAATGCGCAGGTGCTTCCTCTGACTTGCTTTCTCGACTGAGCCGCCTCGCACGCCGTTGCGATGAAATCGTTGAAGAGATGGATTTCTCGTTCCTCTTCGACGTCGAACGCAAGCTGTTCATGATCGGTTACAACGTCACCGCCTCACGGCCTGACGACTCTTACTACGATTTACTCGCGTCAGAAGCACGTCTCGCCAGCTTCGTCGGCATCGCAAAAGGCGACGTGCCGCAACAACACTGGTTCCGCATGGGCCGCGCTCTGACGAAAGTCGACGGTGGGCGAGCGCTGATCTCTTGGACCGGCACGATGTTCGAGTACCTGATGCCTTTGCTGGTAATGCGCAATTACCCAAACACGCTGCTCGACGAAACCTATCGAACAATCGTGAGACGGCAGATCGAGTACGGCGAAGAGCGCCGGGTGCCGTGGGGCATTTCAGAAGCGGCTTACAACGTGCGCGATCTTCATCTCAACTACCAATATGGACCATTCGGAGTTCCCGGTCTCGGTTTGAAACGTGGCCTCATCGAAAATCTTGTCGTGGCGCCGTACGCAACCATGCTGGCAGCACTCGTCAACCCGAACGCCGCGATGGAAAACTTGCGCCGGTTGCAAAAGGAAGGCGCGCTTGGCCCATACGGGTATTACGAGTCGATCGATTTCACACCGGAGCGTCTGCCTGAAGGACAAAACTCGGTGATCATTCGCGCGTTCATGGCCCATCACCAGGGAATGAGTCTCGTAGCGCTCGCGAACGTTCTCGATGACACGGTCGGCGTACGGCGTTTCCACGCAGATCCATCAGTGCAAGCGACGGAGTTGTTGTTGCAGGAACGAATTCCGGTCGGCGTGCCCGCCGCCCATCCGCGGGCCGAAGAGGTTCTGACCGGACGCGTGATCCAGACGCTGCCGGGAATGATCACGCGCGTTTATGAGACAGCCAATCTCGACACGCCGCGCACGCAATTGCTCTCAAACGGCGCGTACAGCGTGATGTTGACGACCGCAGGTTCCGGTTACTCAATCTGCGAAGGCGACGCTGTCACTCGCTGGCGCGAAGACGTCACACGTGACAACTGGGGCGCGTTTATCTACCTCCGTGACGTGCGGAGCGGCGCTGTCTGGTCCGCCGGCCACCAACCTGTGCGCAGCAAGCCCAACGCTTATCACGTCGCGTTCTCCGAAGACAAAGCAGACTATCGTCGCACGGACAGCGGCATCTCCACGCGCATGGAGGTCGTCGTTTCCGCCGAAGACAACGCTGAAGTGCGTCGCATCACGCTCACCAACAGCTCCACACGCACGCGCGAAATCGAGCTTACAAGCTATGCCGAGGTCGTGCTTGCGAGTCCGAGTGCCGATGCAGCGCACCAGGCGTTTAGCAACCTGTTCATCGAGACCGAGTTTGTTCACGGCGAGAACGCGATCCTGGCCCACCGCCGGCAACGATCGACCGACGACCGTCCAATCTGGGGCATTCACGTGGTCGTCGTCGAGGGCGAAACAGTCGGAACTGTGCAGTATGAAACTGATCGCGGAAGGTTTTTAGGACGAGGTCGCACGCCGAGTAATCCGATCGCAGTGATGGAGGACCGCCCGCTTTCGAACACGACGGGCGCTGTGCTCGATCCCGTGTTCAGCTTGCGCCGCCGCGTCAGGATCCCGGCGAACCAAACGGTGCGATGCTCGTTCAGTACCGCCGTCACGCGCTCGCGCGAGAGCGCACTGGCGCTCGCCGACAAGTATCACGATCCGAACATCTTCGAACGTGAGCTTCGCCTCGCATGGACCAAGGCGCAAGTCGAAATGACGCATCTGGGGATCGACTCGGAAGAGGCGCATCTCTTTCAACGTCTCGCGGCCCGCATCATCTTTTCCGATCCTTCTTTGCGCCCGCGTGCTCACGTGCTCGCGCTAAATAGCCGTTCGCAGTCGAGCTTGTGGGCTTATGGCATCAGCGGCGATCTGCCGATCGCAGTCGCGCGCATCAGCAAAGCCGCTGACTTGCGCACTGTCAAAAAGCTTGTGCGCGCACACGAATACCTCCACTTCAAAGGACTCACAATCGATCTCGTAATCCTGAACGACACGCCCACCGACTATTTGCAATTACTACACGGAGAGTTGGAAACCATCGTTCGCACCAGCGGCTTACAGCATTTCCAGGACAAGCCCGGCGGAGTTTACCTGCGACGCGCGGATCAAATGCCGGAACAGGATCGCATCCTGCTTCACGCAGTTGCGCGAGTGGTCATCGTCGCCGATCGCGGCAGCTTTGAGGATCAGATCGAGCGGCCGCACATCGACGAACCACTACCTCCACTGCTCGTGCCGCGTGCGCCGTCGCAGATCTATCCCGAACCGACGCTGCCACAGCCGGAGCTCTCTTTCTTTAACGGTCTCGGCGGATTTCACCAGGGTGGCCGCGAGTACGTCACGACGCTCGGCGCTGAACAGTGGACGCCTGCGCCATGGTCCAACGTCATCGGCAACGCAGTGGATTTTGGTTTTCAGGTAAGTGAGACCGGTGGCGGTTATACATGGTCGATTAACAGTCGTGAGAATCGTCTGACGCCATGGTCCAACGATGCTGTCAGCGACCCTCCCAGCGAGGTTATCTACCTGCGTGACGACGACTCGGGCACTTTGTGGTCAGCGACACCTTTGCCAATCCGCCAAAGAGAGCCATACGTCGTCCGTCACGGGCAGGGTTACACCGTCTTCGAACACACAAGTCACGGCATTTCGCAGGAGTTGCTGCTATTCGCACCGCTTGATGCGCCCGTGAAAATATGCCTGCTGCGTTTGCGCAACAGAACTGCGCGAAAGCGAAGAATATCGGTATTCAAGTACTGCGAAATGGTCCTCGGGGTGTTTCGCTCGTCAACTGCGCCTTATCTTATTACGGAGATCGATCAAGACGCGGCAACTGTCTTCGCCCGCAATCCTTTCAATAACGAGTTTGCCGAGCGCGTGGCCTTCGTTGCGACCAGCGAAGAGCTCGCGAGTGCAACCTGCGATCGTAAAGAATTCATCGGACGCAATCGTTCGCTTGAATCCCCCGCGGCGCTTAGGCGTGTAGCTCTTTCAAATCGGGATGGCGCCGGTCTCGATCCGTGTGCGGCGCTTCAGGTAAGCCTTGAACTGCCACCGCAAACCGCTCGTGAAGTCGTCTTTCTGCTCGGCGAGGCTGAATCAAAAGAAGCAGCGCAAACAATCGTTACGCAGTACAGACAAACCGGAAACGTCAACGCCGCCTTCGAGCGAGTGTTGGGCTATTGGGACGAGACGCTGGGCGCGGTCGAAGTGCGAACGCCGGATCTCGCGCTCGACACGATGCTCAATCGCTGGTTGTTGTATCAAACGCTGTCGTGCCGCGTCTGGGCGCGCACCGCTTTTTATCAATCAGGAGGCGCTTATGGTTTTCGCGATCAGTTGCAGGACGTGATGGCGCTCGTCTACAGCAAACCTGACATCGCGCGACGGCAAATTGTTCTGGCGGCGGCGCATCAATTCAAAGAGGGCGACGTGCAACACTGGTGGCATCCGCCCAGTGGACGCGGTGTGCGGACGCGAATCTCCGACGATCTTGTGTTTCTGCCTTTTGTTGCGGCGTTCTACATCAACGTAACCGGCGATGTGTCTGTCCTCGATGAAGTAGTTCCCTTCCTCGAACAACCGTTGCTGACACCGGATCAGCACGAGGCTTATATGCAGCCGGCAGTCTCGGAAGAGTCGGCGCCGGTATTCGAACATTGCGCTCGAGCACTCGACCGCAGCCTCGCTGTTGGCAAGCATGGATTGCCGCTGATGGGCGGGGGCGACTGGAACGATGGCATGAATCGCGTCGGACATGGCGGCAAAGGCGAAAGCGTTTGGCTTGGCTGGTTTCTCTTCACTGCCATCGCTGCTTTCGTTCCTCACGTCGAGGAGCGCAAGCAACGCATGCGAGTCAATCGTTACCGCAAGCATCTCGACAACCTGCGCAAGGCGCTCGAGGAAAAGGCGTGGGACGGCGATTGGTATCGACGCGCGTACTTTGACGACGGGACACCGTTGGGATCAGCTCGCAACGAGGAGTGCCGCATCGACTCGATCGCGCAGTCGTGGTCCGTGATTTCCGGCGCGTCGGATCCGTATCGAATGGGACGCGCGATGGCAGCCGTCGAAGAATACTTGATCAGACGCGGCGATGGACTCGTCATCCTTTTCACACCGCCATTCGATAAAGGCAATCTTGATCCGGGTTACATCAAGGGTTACGTGCCCGGCGTGCGAGAGAACGGAGGACAGTACACGCACGCCGCGATCTGGACCATGATCGCGTATTCCTTGCTTGGAGACGGGGAGCGCGCGGGCGAACTCTTCTCGCTGCTCAATCCAATCAATCACTCCTCAACGCGCGCTGGTCTGCACAAGTACAAGGTCGAACCGTACGTTGCGGTCGCCGACGTTTACGCGGTGCCGCCACACACCGGTCGTGGCGGTTGGACGTGGTATACGGGTTCTGCCGGTTGGATGTATCGGGCGGGACTCGAATCAATACTCGGGTTCAAACTCGAGAGCACCCGGCTGCGGATCGATCCCTGTGTGCCTCGCTGGTGGCGCGACTTCGAGATTACTTATCGTCGCGGTCGTGCTGTTTACCGGATCAAAGTGGAGAACCCACTCGGCGTAAGTCGTGGCGTCGTGAGTGTCGAAGTCGACGGCGCCATACAAGCTGACGGCGCCATCGCACTCACTGACGATGAAAAGACTCACAATGTTCGAGTGATTATGGGTGAACCTGTGAAAACCGAGGAACCCGAGCAGAAGACCGAACAAGCTCAGGCCTAGTATTTCGAAATTCGAAATTCGAATTTTAAACGGCGGCCATGTCGGCTTCGCTAATGTCGAAGTTCGCGGAGACTTTCTGCACGTCGTCGTGATCTTCGAGTGCCTCCATCAGCTTCAACATCTGGCGGGCATCGGCGCCTTCGAGACGGACGTAGTTTTGTGGGACCATCTCAACTTCAGCGGCTTGCGGTTCTATTCCCGCGCCTTTGACCGCGGAGAGAACGCCTTCGAAGGCGTCGGGTGACGTGAGGATCTCAAAATTACTTTCGTCGTCGCGCAGATCGTCGGCGCCTGCCTCAATCGCGAGCTCAAACAACTCCTCTTCCGACTTCGCGGCTTTGTCGACGACGATGTAACCCTTCTTCTCAAACATCCAACCCACTGAGCCGCTCTCGCCAAGGTTCCCGCCGTTCTTGGAAAAGAGATGGCGGATCTCGGCAACGGTGCGATTTCGGTTATCCGTCATGGACTGGATCAGCAATGCGACACCACCCGGACCATAACCCTCGTACGTGATCTCTTCGTAGTTCACGCCCTCTTCTTCGCCGGTACCACGACGAATCGCGCGATCGATCGTGTCGTTCGGCATGTTGCCGTTCTTGGCGTCGAGAATGGCTTTGCGTAAACGCGCGTTGGCGTCGGGATCGCCGCCGCCGGTACGCGCGGCGACCGTGATTTCTTTAATAAACTTCGTGAATAGTTTTCCGCGCTTGGCATCGAGCGCCCCCTTCTTGTGTTTAATACTATGCCACTTGGAATGTCCTGACATTGATCCGGTCCTTTGGGTATTTGTGCGGGTTTGTTAGGCCGGGAACTATATCATAGGTTTGTCAGTCGTCAGTAGTCAGTGGTCAGTTGTGTGGTGCCCTAATTTCACTCTGCGTATCTCTCTGCGTCTCAGCGGTAAATATGGAGTAAGAAGCATTGACCGCAGAGTCGCAGAGGCACGCAGAGAGGACTTCCAAAGTAGGGCACGACTGTCAGTGGTCGGTTGTCAGTGCGTCTCAATCAAATCATAGCCACTGACCACTGACTACTGACCACTGACTACTTCGTATTCCTTGCGGGCCCGAACGAGGACCGGCAGGTCCGGGTCGGCGTCCTTCCAAAGAGCAAAGAAATCCTGATACGCCTTTCGCGCCCCGGCGGTGTCGCCGTTGAGTGCGTTAGCGCGAGCCAGACCCACGTAAGCGAGCGCATGAAACGGAGAGAATCCATCGACGCCCCGACTGTCGATTATCTTCTTAAATTCCGCCGCTGCGTCGCTCCCCCGTCGCTGCTCGAGATACAACATTCCGCGCGCGTAGTTGTTTCCCAGGCCTGTTGCCTGACTCATATCGTACGTTCGCACCGACTCCAACAACTGAATCGCCTCAGCAGTGTTGCCGCGGCTCTTCTCGATCAAAGCACGTGTCGTCGGCGCGGCAATTAACTTAAGGAAGCTGTTTGTGGGGCCTGCGGCGTGTGCCTGGTCAAGCAAAGCCTGGGCGCGACTCGTATCGTTACACGCCGCAAAGATCGTCGCCGCACCCGAGATGGCGAATTCTCCCGCCCGAAACGAAGACAGCGCTGCGTTTGCGTTAGCCTTAGCTTGATCGCATTTTTCGAGAATGCTCAGGTTGCCCGCGTGATTCAGCATCACGTTCGCAGCATTCTCATTTCGATTCTGGTGCTTAAAGAGATCGATCGCGCGTTTCGCAAGATCCTCCGACAGTTTCAGTTTGCCGAGGTACATCGCGTGCGCACCTTGAAGCGCGGTGAAGTCAGCTTCTTCAGGTTTGCCTTTGGCCCATTGAATTTCGCGATCCATTACCGACTGATCGCCGCGAATGAAAGCCAAAAAGTACGTGGTTGCATGCACATAAAGCATGTCAGGATTAATCTTTTGAATTTCCGCAACCGCCTGCTGCGCCTCATCAAATCGCCCCAGCGAAACGAAGTTGCCGACGACGTTTATTCTGGCTGTTGTACTGTCCGGACTCAGGCGCGACGCTTCAAGCGACTCCCTCAAGGCGTCTTCGTGACGCCCCATGAACTTGTAATTGATCGACAGGTTGTTGTGCGGGACGAAATCCTTCGGATAAAGCTTCGACCAGGTTTGAAGCGTCTCAACTGCTTTATCAAATTCGCCGGTGACGTAGTTGTAATACTTCTCCGAAATGTAGAGGCGCTCGCGTTCGCTCACGCGGTCGCGAAGATCGTATGCCTTCTGCGTGTATTGCTTGGAGGTTTCGATCTGCTCCTGGTTGAAGTAGTGCACACCGATGCGCGCGTACGCCATGGCGAAGTTTGGATCGAGATCGACCGCACGTTTGTAAAAGACCAGCGACTCGCGCGCGCGACCCTTGGTCCGTTCTTCATCACCCATCGCATACGCCTTGAGCGCTTCCAGCGACGAAGTCGTCGCCTGCTCGATCTTCGCGTCGTACTGCTGAATCGAGCTGAGTGATTCGCCGAGTTTCTTGCGCAGGTTCGAAGCGGCGGTGCCGAGCGACGAAAGCACTTTTTCCTTGCTGTCGGCTTCGACTTGTTCACTCGCGAAGGAATCGTTGGAACGCGGATCTATTGCTTCGACAGTGATCACGTAATTAGTACCAAGCCTGGCAATCGATCCTGCGAGCATCGCCTTGATGCCTTGTCGTTCACAAATCTCACGCCCGACGTCGCGCGTGATGCGATCGTCGGGTGAACGGCCCATGAAGCGCAGCGTTTCGCGCACGCGTTCTTCGGGAAACAGATTCAGAAACGGCGTCTGACCGAGTTGAACTGCAAGTGCCTGTTTGAGTGTGCCGTCGAATACGGGCTCGCCGGTTGTGTTGACGAAATCAGTCAACAGGACTGTGTCGCGTTCAGTCAGGGGCTGGGTGCGGTGATAGTAAAAGTAGTAAACGGCGCCGAGGACTGTGACGAGCAGTAACGCGATCAGAGCCGCCGCGATCTTGTGCTGTTTGATTCCGGTGGCGATGTATTCAGCGCTCGAGACGTGCGTGACCGTCTTCGCAGCGGTTGGGACCGCGCGGTCCTGCATTGTCGGAGCCGCCACTGTGCTGACGGTCGATTTCGTGACGAGCTCCGGACTCGACGATCGCTCGAGTTCCGTTTCAAATTCAAGACGTTGCTTCACTCGTTTCAGATCGGTGAGCAACTCCTTGATTGTTTGATAACGTTCGTCGCGATCTTTTCTGAGCGTCTTGTTAACGATCCAGTCGAGCTCGGCTGGGACGTTCGGCGCGAAGCGCGCGAGCGGCGGCGGTTCTTTCTGAGTGATCGCGACGATCACGTCTGTCGATGTTTCGCCTGAAAACGGAGTGCGACCGGCGACCATCTCGTAGATCACGACGCCGAGACTCCAGATGTCGCTGCGTGCATCGACCGGTTTGCCACGCGCCTGTTCCGGCGACATGTAATGCGACGTGCCCATCACGACGCCGGCGTCGGTATGGACCAGCACTCGTGTCGCCGCGTCGGGATCCAAAGGACTGCGATCGACGGTCTCCGTCAACTTTGCGAGTCCAAAGTCAAGCACTTTCACGTACCCATTGCGGCGCACCATCACGTTGTCGGGTTTGACGTCGCGATGAACTATGCCGGCCCCGTGCGCTTCTTCAAGAGCGCTGGCGATCTGGATCGCAATGTCGAGGATCTCTCGTATTTCGAGTGGTGCTTCCGCTGCTTTTCTTCGCAACGTGACCCCGTCGATGTACTCGGTGGCGATAAAATGCCGTCCATCGTCGGCGCCGACTTCGTGAATCGTAAGAATGTTTGGGTGGTTCAGGTTGGAGGCCGCGGCCGCTTCCTGTTCGAAACGGTGGAGACGATCCTTGTTAGTCGTGTACTCCTCGCTCAAGATCTTGATCGCGACCTTGCGCCCGAGCTTCATGTCTTCGGCCAGATAGACCTCGCCCATGCCGCCCGCCCCGAGCTTTTCAAGAATCCTGTAATGCGAGACCTTGCTGCCGTCCATGTTCAATTAGTACGGAATAATTCGACGAAAAGTTACAAAAGTGCGCCTCGGGTGCCGCGTAACAGTGTCGCGGAAATCGCCGCCTGCAATAGCCATAGAAGGATGAATGCCACGATTGGAGAGATGTCCCACCTTCCGACTGGCGGAATCCTTTTTCGCAGTGGACCAAGCAACGGCTCCGTCGTGTTATACAAAAAACGCATCACCGGATTCATGTAACTGACCATCGCCATCTGAAAGATCACGCGCACAAACATCATCAGGATATAGATCGAGATCAACCCGTGAAAGATAAAGCCCAGGAGCGCGGGCAGCGAGCCCGTCCTCAACGCCCAGGCAATGCCCAGCACGAGTTGTGACAAAGTCCCGAGCAGGTTTATAAGCAGCAGTCCCGACAGGATTATTATCACTATCACAATGATTGGCGCGTATTTCGGATCGGCAAAGAAATGCCGCAGGAAACCACGCACAGGAACGACAAAAGGGTCGCTCAACCGGCGCACCGTGCGATGAGTAGCGCCAAATGGATTGAGGTCCATGCCATCAACAATAAGACGAATAAGCATTAAGACAATCAGTGCGACGACAATCGCAATGGTGGCGGACTCAAGAAACCAAAAGATTCGTCCAGTTATCATGTTCTGTGTTTACCGTTGACCAAAGATCGCGGTGCCGATACGAACCATCGTAGCTCCTTCTTCAATCGCCACCTCGAAATCGTTCGTCATTCCCATCGAAAGTTCGCCTTTACCATCATCAAACGCGCCATGGGCCGCAAGTTCATCTCGCAACTCTCGCAGCCTGCGAAAGAAGGGACGCGCCCGTTCCGGATCGTCAAAGAATGGCGGCAATGTCATCAATCCAACAAGCTGAAGGCGCTCTAAACTCCTCAACCCTGCTACCAGCTCCGTCAACTCGTCTTCATCGATACCAGACTTAGTCTCCTCGTGACCGAGATCGACCTGGACCAGCACCGACAAGTTTTCCCTGCCCTCTTCGTCGCACAAACGATCCAGACGACGAGCCAGTTCCAGCGAGTCGAGCGAATGGATGACGTCGAAAAGCTGGACTGCACGGCGTGCCTTGTTTGACTGAAGATGTCCGACGAGATGCCAGCGCGCGGCATTTCTGCCCACTTCGTTAATCTTCTGTTCAGCTTCCTGAACTCGATTCTCGCCAATGTCAGTAGCGCCAAGTCCTATCGCAGTTCGTATTAGCGTAGCAGGATGAGTCTTAGAGATCGCGATCAACGTAACCTCATGGGGCAAACGTCCGCATTTTAGGGCTGCCGCCTCGATCTGCGCACGTATGTGTGCGAGTCGTTCCCCCAGTTGTGGTTCAGCCATCACAAAAGATAATAACTCAGGCAGTATAAATACGGGTTGCGCGGCGACTCTCCACAGAGGTTCTTAACACTTCTTGACACTCCTTTGATGCATTCGCATAATGACGATTCGTCTCATGCGGATGTGGCGGAACTGGCAGACGCGCAGGTCTCAGAAGCCTGTGATGGTGACATCGTGGAGGTTCAAGTCCTCTCATCCGCACCAATAACAACTCTTTAGCCTCACATACCATCTGAAAAATAATTGTCACGGATTTTCGTAGGTTGGTGTTTTCCTAACAAGAGGTCAGTTCCGAAAGGGGAGTTTTTTAATGAACGTCGATCAAGCAGCTTTGATGGAAACGGACAACTTGAGACATGCAGGCATGTCGTCTGAGAGAACTGTGCGCCTTAAACTTGCCGAGCGGCCGGACCGCGATCGCATCCAACGCGTCGTCGATCTGGCGGATGCTCTCTTGAACGAAGCCGAAACGCTCGCACGTGATAAGGCATTCACCGAAGAGGCAACCAGACTCAAGCCGTTGGACATTCTCGGAGGAATCAGTTTTTACGACGAAGTACAGCGGTTCGAGACTCACCTGATCAAAATGGCCCTGTCTGAAACCGGAGGGAACCAGGCGAAGGCAGCAAGGCTACTGGGCATTAAAGCCACCACACTTAACTCTAAAATCAAGCTCTTTAACATCGAAGTTGGCTAGGGCCGACCAGCCATCATCCTCTCAATTGACCGCCTCCGACGTCCCCAGCATTTCCGCTTCAGCGACGTCGGAGACGGTTAAAATTTGCTCCTGAAACAGAGTCGAATCGATCAGGGTCTGTACGACGTAGCGCCCCGCCGTCGGAAAAGTCACATTAACAAAGAAACTAATGTTGTCGGCGAAGCCGCCTGACGCAATCTCGAACCGTGTCGGCTGCGAGAACACGATTGGCTGCTGGCGATCGGGGGTCAGTATGCGCACTTCAGAGAGATAGCTGCCCGTGCCTTGCCAATGGTTAACGACGGCAAACTTGATCAACGAGAGCGGTAACTGTTGGACCATCATGTTCTGAAAGACACCCATGAACGACAACTTGTTGCCCGCTTCCAGACGTACGTCGTCGCAAAACAGCGTGTAGAGCAATTGCAGCTTCTTTGTAGGTTCCGGATTCATCGTTACTCCAACATTGTTTTAAAAACTGATTCGTCGATCACGGTTACGCCCAGCGACTCCGCTTTGTCGAGCTTTGATCCGGCTGCTTCGCCGGCCACGACGTAATCCGTTTTCTTACTCACGGAAGAGTTTACTCGCCCGCCCCGCGCTTCAATCAACGCCTTCGCTTCGTCGCGTGAGAAACTCGATAACGTCCCCGTCAGCACAAACTGTTTACCCGCAAACCGCTCGTCGAGCGATGCGCTACTCTTTCGTGTCGACTCGGTGTTAACGCCCGCGGCGCGGAGCCTATCACAAAGCGCGCGATTACCCTCGTCGTCAAACCAGTCGCGCACACTTTCGGCAACCGTGAGTCCGATCTCGGGAATCGCATCCAGCTCTTCAACCGACGCTTCGATCAGACGATCGAGCGAACCCATTTCATGTGCGAGGATTCCCGCCGTGCGTTCCCCGACGTGACGGATGCCGAGCGCGTAGATCAGGTTCGTCAGCTCGCGTGATTTGCTTGCTTCGATCTGTTCGAGCAGGTTCGTGGCCGACTTCTTTGCCATACGAGGCAATGCGGCTACCTGATCGAGCGTGAGTGAATAAAGATCGCCAACGTCTTTCACGAGCTTTGCTTCGACCATCTGGATCGCGAGCACGTCGCCCAGACCCTCAATGCGCATCGCGCGGCGCGACGCAAAGTGAAGCAGGCGGCCGACGAGTTGCGCCTGGCAATCCGCGGCAACGCAACGTGCGACCACTTCGCCTTCGGGACGCGAGATCAATCCGCCGCAGACGGGACAGTGAGTAGGAGGTTCAAAATCCTTTTCTTTTCCCGTGCGTTTTGCCGTGATGACACTGAGAACTTTCGGAATGATCTCGCCGCTCTTCTCGATCATCACCCAGTCGCCGATTTTCACGCCAAGACGTTCGATCTCATCGTAATTGTGCAGCGTCGCTCGTGAAACGGTGGTGCCGGCGAGAAAGACAGGTTCAAGATAAGCAACAGGCGTTAGCGCGCCCGTTCGACCCACCTGCACTTGAATGTCCAAAACTTTGGTAGACGCTTGTCGTGCGGGATACTTGTAAGCGATGGCCCAGCGGGGAGCTTTTGACGTTGCGCCAAATTCGTCCTGCAGCGACGTGGAGTTGACCTTCACGACGAGCCCGTCGATCTCGTAACCGAGATCGTCACGCAACTTTTCCTGTTCGTTTGCGAAGGCGATCACTTCCTCGATGTTCTTGCAAACTTTGCGATGGCTGTTTACGCGAAAGCCCGCTTTGTCGAGCCATTCGAGCGACTCTGAATGCGTCGGAAACGGTTTGCGTCCGCCGACGAGCAGGTCGTAAACAAACATGT
>DASRPN010000106.1:0-33844 GCA_035646355.1 Pyrinomonadaceae bacterium
CCGGAACGAGAAGCACGCCGCAGATCAAAATGGAAAATGTCAGCTTGGTCTTCATCGCTGGCTTACTCAGCATACACTGTGACGATATCGAACGGCATGGCGTTGCACGCGGGAGTAGTGCGGAATTTCAAAATGTTTCTGCGTGTACCCTCTGTGTTTCTCCGGGTCTCTGTGGTTTTCTTTCTTGAAAGCTGCACCAACCACAGAGGCACAGAGCACACAGACGTCATTTCAGAATTCACCTTAACCATCGGCACGCCGACCCTTAAACAATAACCTCAGCAGACTGTGGGCGTTGGTTTACCGAATGCGGCCTGGGTTGTCGGGTGTGTTGATGAACTCGCCCGGCTTGCCCGAACGTTTGACGACTACGATTTTCGGTTCGAACCGTTCAGGTGGACGTTTCTTACCTTGCGACGATGTGTAGGCGACGAGGGTTGATTGCGGTTCCGCTTTCACGCCCGCGAGACGAATTGACGCGAAGTCTTGCGCGGCCGCTTTCAATGAGAAGGCACCTTCCTGCTGCGGTTGCAGTATGGGAGGCGAAACCGGCAAGGCGATGTCCTCGATTCCACCGTCTTTTCGTCGTCGCATCTCGATCACCACGAAAAGGTCTGATAAATCGCGGTCTGAAATGTTTTTGACTGCGCCTCCGATGACAGTAAAGCCTTTTTCCAATGTCGGTTCGTCGATGACGACGTGCGCTATCGGCGGCCCTTTCGGACCGGAGTCAGTAACTGGCGGAGGAGGCGGATTCTCGGCGAGGATTCGTTGCCCGTGGTAGCGGCGAACAAAAGCGTAGCCGGCCACGAGTAACGCGGTAACAGCAACGGCGCAAACGATGCCGAGAAGTAACCGGCGGTTTGTGTAATGTTGCTGCTCAACGGCGTCGTCCTGGTGAAAGGGGTTATTGATCATTCGAAAACTTTAGGTAACTTCTCAACTAACGTCGCGAAGCAGGTTCAAGTATTACTTCACGGCCATTAGTCTAGGGTTGAGGGGTTCGGCCTGCGGGCGTTGCACCGGTCACGGCCATGACCAGGCCCTCTAAAAATTCATCTTCAGCAAGGCCGGTGCTTCGCAGTGTGGCCCACTCGGCGCCCGTTGGCCCGTCGGTGCGCCCTTCGATCTTTGCATTGACCACTACGTTCGCTGTCGTGCCATCGATCGGCTGAATCTCAACAGTCATCGTGTAACGTCCACGGGTCCACGCGCGTGCCGCGGATTGTGGAACGTCAGCGTACCTGCTTAGCTCGCCCGCCGAAACAACAGCACCCTTCGTGAACGTGAACGGCTGGCTTACGATGATTCCGTCTGACAGCTTGGATGCAACCTCGTCGACTACCATCTTTCGATCGCGCATGAGGTCCTGAACGGCGGCAATGATCACGTCGCGTCGTCCGGTCAGTCGATACGGGTTTGGTAGCGGAGGTGTTTCAGGTGTGCGACCTCTGCCGAAATCCATACCCCGGCCAGCACCCGTGTCAGTCTTGTTGCCATTGTTAGCGGGTTGTCGATCTGAGCCACTGTCTCGAACGCGCTCGTTCTGTTTATCGACGCCCTTCGCTGCTTGCGCAAAGGCGGGAAGAGAACAAACCATCAACATCAATAGGACGGCAATCATGCGTAAGCTAAACATTGCGACACCTTATTCTGTTACGAAACATCTGATCATGGGGCTCAACTTGAGAATAGATTAACGGTCATTCAAACACAAGGTTGAACTTAGAGCTTTGTGCTTTGTACTTTGTAATTAGCATGTAGCTTCCCGCAACGTACAAAGCTTTAAGCACAAAGTACAACGATCTATTGCCTGCCGTTTTCGCGTCGTTTGCGTGCTTCTTCCGCGTCGCGTTCGCGTTCCCATCTGCGCAATGCCTGCACCCCTGTTTCGAAGTCAGTTCCATTGCTATAGAAGTTGTGCGCACCATCGTTACGATCGGGATTGCGAACGTAGTAAAGATAATCTGTCTGCTCCGGATTCAAGGCCGCGCTCAACGAACTCGCGCCCGGTGATGCGACTGGTCCAGGCGGCAGTCCCGCATAGATGCGCGTGTTGTACGGCGAGCGTCGTTCGATGTCGCTCTTGTAAACCTTCCCGTCGTAACGCCACTTTCCTTCCAGCTTCGATGCGTAAACGATGCTGGAGTCAACCGCGAGCGGAATGTTTTTTACCAACCGGTTGTAAATAACTGACGACACGATCGGGCGCTCCTCGTCAAGCTTTGCTTCGGTTTCGATGATCGACGCGGTCGTCACGATTTGACGCGTGGTCATGTTCAGGGTCCGCGCGAGGTCGTTCCACTCCGGTTTCCAAACACCGCGAAACCGCTTCACCATCATCTCAATCAGTTGAGCCGGCGTCGTGTCGTAGGCGAATTCATACGTGTCGGGAAATAGATAACCTTCAAGGTTCTTCGCCTGCGGATCGAGATCGCTGACTAGGCTCACGTTATCCATTAACTGTAATGCTTGAGCCTCGCTTTCGAGTTTGAGCTCCGGGACTTGCACCATTGCTTTGGCGATGTCCCAACGTGTCCAGCCTTCGGGGATGGTTAGTCGAGCGAGTCGTCGTTGTCCCTGCTGGAGTTTTGCCAGCACGCCCATCGGTGAGACGGGCGAGGGGAAGTCGTATTCGCCCGCTTTGAGAGTCGATCCGCGTCCGGTGGCTCGCAAATAAAGCTTGAGCGGCCACTCGCTTTTAAGAACGCCGTCCTCGGCAAGCTTCTTCACGATTGCGGACGGCGACGAACCTCGGGGAATCTCGATGTACTGCCCGCTTTTGTTGTGACTGATCGGCTGGCGCAGTTCTGAATAAACCCAGCCGGCCGAAGCCCCGCCGGCCACTAGCAAGACTGCGATGATCACAAGTATGAGTCGTTTCATTCGGCTGTTGTGTCCTGATCTCCTGTGGTTTCGACGAGAATTCTGGCCTGATCGGTACGAAGAAAATCGCGTAGGATCAGTGCCGCCGCTTCGCCGTCGATAAGGGCAGGGATTTCTTCGCGCCGCTTGCCCTCCGCTTTTAAATTCTCCATCGCCTCGAACGATGTCAAGCGCTCGTCTTGCAGAAAGACTGAAAGGGATACGGATCGGGCTAGATTCTGGGCCAATCGTTGGACCTTCTGCGCCGCCTCGCCCTGCGTTCCATCGAGTGACAGTGGCAAACCAATTACTATCGTTTTAACGTCAAAGCCTTCGATCAAGCTCAGCACGTCCTGAAGCAGTCGTTTCCAATTGGAACGCTTAAGCGGCGGCAGTCGTTTGATAGTTATCAAGTTTTCGTCGCTAACCGCTGCTCCGACCAGCTTTTCGCCGGGATCGAGCGCGAGAATCGGCCCTGTCAGATTGCAGTCAACTTCAGGTTTTGTCACTTGATTTGTAGTAAAAACTCAGGCTTGCGCAGGCTAAATACGGCCTGTATCATACGTTTCGATTCGCAAATCGTGCGATTGTCCCGGCTCTAACGTAATCGAAGAGGTAACTAAATGTCATTTCGTACCAAGTTTATCCTGATCCTGCTGTCGGCCAGTTTGACTCTTTACTCCGTGCTCGGCGGTTGGATTTCGACGAGTGCGCAGCAACCGGCGAACGATCCGAACGCACAGTTGCGCATTTTCGAGAGTGTGTTACAGCACATTCAGAACGATTACGTAGATGAACCCAACATGGACAAGGTTCGAGCCGGGGCGTTGCGCGGACTGGCGTATGGACTGGATCCATACTCGACTTATCTCACGCCGGAGCAAGTTCGCGAGTATAACGCCGGAAGCAAAAACAATCAGATCGGGATCGGCGCTGAACTGTCGCAGTACGCGTCATATCTCTATGTGATCGCCCCGATGAAGGGCTCGCCAGCGGATCAGGCTGGTCTTCGAGCAGGCGACATTATCGAGTACATCGACAACAAAGCCACTCGCGATGTATCTCTTTACGACGCGAAACAGTTGTTGAATGGACCGGCTGGTTCCGAAGTAAAGCTTCGAGTTTTGCGAGCTAACTCGAGTCCGCTGACGGTGAGCGTGAAGCGCGGTACGAGCCGCGCCGCTGCCTCCGAAGCGCGCATGGAAGCTGGAAAAATCGGCATTCTGAGAATCAACAGTTTCGTCGACGGTGAGGCTGCGGAGATTCGCACTCGTCTTCAGGATCTGATCAAGCTCGGCGCCCAGAAGATTGTCGTCGACCTCCGCGGGACCGCTGGTGGTTCGTTACCGGAAGCCGTCGCCGTCGCCAACATGTTCCTCAAAGACGGTGTAATTGCGCAGACTGTGGGCCGCGAAAACAAAGCTTTAAAAACGTTCAGCGCTGATCCGAAGTTGGCCTTGTTCGTTGGACCGGTGGTCGCCTTGATCGATGAGGGTACGGCTGGCGCCGCTGAAGTCGTTGCTTCGGCGCTGATCGACCGAGACCGTGGCCAGGTCGTCGGCGAACGGAGTTTTGGCGCCGGTACCGAGCAGCAACTGTTTACGCTGCGCGGTGGCGACGGTCTCCTGTTGACGACCATCAAATGGGCAACAGCCAATGGTAAAACGTTCCTCGGCGAGGATCGCGCGCACTCCGGTGTTGCGCCTTCTGTTGAAGTTAAGGTTCAGGATTCTGCCGACGCGGTCGATCCGGACGAGTTGACGGGCAACGACGACGATCCAGTTGGGAAGCCTGCTGAGCCGGGAACCGAAAGACCGTCAACTGCGACGCCGGCACCGGCACCCGCACCGCAGGTGAAGCCCGCATCTGAGGATCTTCAGCTCAAGAAAGCCCTCGAATTGCTCAAGGACAAGCCGGTCGTGAAAGCCGCCTAATAGTAGGCTCGGCGACACACGGAGACGCGGTGAAACGGAGATCTTCGCCACGTCTCCGCTTCTCCCCATCTCCGCGTCCCCGTTAACGTTATCGGTTACACCGGTTCCATATCGAATATCCACTCTCCCTTACAGTCCAACTTTCGGCGTTATGATCGTTGGACTTAGTTTGCGATTTTCTTGCGATAGCCCGTTTTTTGGGCTCGATTGATAGAATTTCGCTGAACCTGCATCAAATCCCCGAACACCCGACAACAAGGAATAGCTCTTGCAGAGTAAGCAGCGTGCTTTCGCAGCACGGATCTTTTTGAGGAGAACAGAGCGATGATTATGACGAACAAGTTACTACCTGTTGCTTTGGTTGCGGCGTTGATCGGTGGTTCGGTTGGCGCGCTGGTGATGAACCGAACGCAGTCGGCGACGGCTGAGACGACCAAGACTAATCTGAATACTCCGCAGGCAGCGACCCCAGTTGCTGCTGAACAAACAGAAATGGCCTTTAACACTGCTGGTGAGCAGACTGCTTACAAGACGGGCTTCGCCGATGGTTTCGCGGCAGCCAGCGAGCAGCAAGTTAAAGAAGTAAGCACTGTGCGACAGGCAGCGCCATCGCGCGTGGTTTATCGCAACAGCGCAAATAGCGGCAGCCGCAGTTCGGCACGTCGCGTTTACTACGACTATCAGCCGCGCAAGCGCAGCTTCTGGGATAAGCACCGCGATAAGTTGACGGTGGCGATTGGTACCGGTGCTGGTGCAGCCGTCGGTGGCTTGATCGGTGGTAAGAAGGGTGCTGCGATTGGTGCGCTCTCCGGTGCGGGTGGTTCCGCCCTCTGGACGTACAAGCTGCGCAATCGAGACCGGAGCTACTAATTGTCGAGGTCCGGAGTCGTGAGCAAAGCTAAACTTGCACTCGCTCTAAGTACTCTTGTGGCAACAGTTATTTGGGCGGTACCCGGACTCGGGACCGCCCATCAACTTGTCCGGGATACATCTGTTTCATCCGTCGAGCCAATTTCGTTGCGTGACGATGAGGATCACGGACTGTTGGCAAAGGGATGGATCAATGGCACAGGGCCGTTTGTGTTTGCGATAGACACAGGGGCCGGTGCTTCGATCATCAGTCAACGAGTGGTCGCTGAAGCTCGGTTGCAGGTGACGAAAGCGAGGACGCCGCTCGTCGGTGGTTTGAGTACGTCGCCAATTTCTTCCGATCAGGAAGCAGGAATTAACGGGTTGGCACTTGGGAAACCTGCTAACCGTGTGCCGGGGAGTGTCGTTGCCGCAGTCGTTCCGAATCTGCCTCCTGCGATTGATGGGATTTTGGATCCGACCGAGGCGTTTAGTCCATTTGGTTTTTCAATCGATTTGCCACGGCGAGAGTTGCGACTGTTCGATCCGTCTGTGAACGGTTTGACGCTGAGTTATCAGCCTCGTGAAGGCGCCACGGTTCGCTGGGTTCGTCAGGCGGGGAGTCATCGCCCGTTTGTGAAACTTGGCGATGGAAGTCTTGCATTGATCGATACTGGTTCGGGTTTTGGATTAGCTTTAAATGAGAATCAGGTTGTGAGTCGCAGGCCTGAAGATGCGAATCGCTCGCACTCGCGTGTGAATCAGGATCTTGGTGGTGGACGCGTTCAGTCTCGCCGCATTTCAGCTCAGAAAGTAAACATTGGCGCGCTTGTTTTGAATGGCGTTCCGACCGACGTCCTCTCGGGCGTCGCCCGCGGCACGCCAATCATCCTCGGCCGCCGCGCCCTATTCCCATTCCGCATCACCTTCGATCCGAAGGCGCGTTTGATTTCATTTGAACCCGCCGAAGAGGATTGATCTTGCAATTGCAAGATGAAACGAGTTCTGACTTAGCCAGTACTAGCTTTGCCCCAAAAGTCATTTAGTCGACTTCTTCTCTGTGTAACCTCTGCGCGCTCTGTGCCTCTGTGGTAGTTTTTTCTAACAAATAGTCCACCACGGAGGACACAGAGAACACAGAGGGTTTACACAGGGCGGTATCCCGATTTTTAGGGCAAGCAGCCAGTACTACAACGGGATGTTGCCGTGCTTCTTTGGTGGGTTTGTGTCGCGTTTGTTTTCCAGGACGGAAAGCGCGCGGATTAGTTTCGGGCGCGTTTGCGAGGGTTCGATTACCTCGTCGATAAAGCCGCGTTCCGCAGCCACGTAGGGATTGGCGAACTTCTCTTCAAGTTCAGTGATCTTCGCCCGACGTGCTGCTTCCTTGTCCTTCGCTTCGTTAAGGTCGCGGCGATAGAGAATACCGACCGCACCTTCAGCTCCCATCACTGCAATCTCCGCCGAAGGCCAGGCGAGGTTCACATCCGTGCGAATGTGTTTGGACGACATGACGCAGTAGGCGCCGCCGTAAGCTTTGCGCGTGATGACCGTAACCTTCGGCACCGTCGCTTCCGCAAACGCAAAAAGCAGCTTCGCACCATGCGTGATGATCCCGCCGTGCTCCTGCGACACGCCAGGCAGAAAGCCCGGTACGTCTTCAAACGTCACGAGCGGAATGTTGAAGCAGTCGCAGAAACGAACAAAGCGCGCGCCCTTCACTGAAGCCGAAATGTCGAGCACGCCCGCAAGAAACGCCGGCTGGTTCGCGACAATACCTACCGCTCGTCCACCTAACCGCGCAAAGCCGACCACGATGTTCTGCGCGAACAGTTGCTGGACTTCGAAGAAGTAACTATCGTCCACGACGTGATTGATAACGTCGCGCATGTCGTATGGTTGATTCGACGCCTCGGGCACGATGTCATTCAACTTTGGTTCTACACGATCGATCGGATCACTGACCGGCATCCGCGGCGGATCTTCAACATTGTTCGACGGAATAAACGAAAACAACTCCCGCACGATGCGCAGCGCATGTTCGTCTGACTCGGCAGCGAAGTGGGCCACACCGGAGATCGAATTATGCGTAATGGCACCACCAAGATTTTCTTTCGTAACTTCCTCGTGCGTGACGGTCTTGATCACGTCTGGTCCAGTGATGAACATGTAAGACGTGTCTTTGACCATGATGTTGAAATCGGTGATCGCTGGACTGTAAACAGCGCCACCCGCACACGGGCCCATGATGCAACTGATCTGAGGCACCACCCCACTCGCGAGGGTGTTGCGAAGAAAGATGTCTGAATAGCCGCCGAGACTGACGACGCCTTCCTGAATCCGCGCGCCACCCGAATCATTCAGTCCAATAATCGGCGCGCCGACTTTCATCGCGAGATCCATCACCTTGCAAATCTTTTCCGCGTGCGTTTCGGAAAGGGAACCGCCAAACACAGTGAAATCCTGCGCAAAAACAAACACCGCTCGCCCGTCGATCAATCCGTGACCGGTGATGACGCCGTCTCCCGGATAGAGTTGTTTGTCGAGACCGAAATCTTTCGAGCGATGCACGACGAGCTTGTCAAACTCTTCAAACGATCCCTCGTCGAGTAGAAACTCGATCCGTTCGCGGGCCGTCATCTTTCCCGCTTCATGTTGTTTCTCAACACGCGCTGCGCCGCCGCCTTGCTCCGCCTGAGCGCTACGCTCACGCAGTGCGTCCAACTTCGATTTCGAATGTTTCGTCTTCTGTTGAGAGGCCATAAAGTTATTCGTCGAATGGGAACGATCGCGTTTCGATCAATTCGACCAGCTCTCCCAGCGCCGCATGCGCGTTCTCCTGGACCTCGGGCGAGTAATCATAAGTACGCGCATTGACTTCAAAATCTTCGAGGTCGAGAACCTGGTAGGAAAAGTCAGGTCGTACCAACACGTCGATATCAAGATCGACATACTGTAGAACATTCCCGTCGAAACTCGGCGGCATATTTACGTTGCAGTAGAAGCTATTCAACGTACCGCTCGGATCGCTGAAGCGAAACACGTTGTACCACCGATCGAGCCAATAGTATTCAGTGCTAACAGTTCCGCAGGCAATCGTTCCAACCAGGTCGTGCTCAATTTCCTCGTCGAAAACCGCGTCAAGTATCAGTAGTGAATCCGTTTGCTTCGCGACACGCGCTGCCCAGGTTCGATGTTTGGTTCCGTCGTACTTCAGCACGCGAACCCGGATACGGCTACTACGTTCCACTCACTTCTTCCACGCTATTTTCTTCCACTCTTGGCCCAATCCGCGAGGAACTGCGCCTGCCCTTTATCAGTCAACGGATGGCTGAAAAGTTGATCTATAACTTTAAAAGGCATTGTTGCGATGTCGGCACCCAGACGTGCCGCTTCGATCACATGGATCGGATGGCGCAAGCTCGCAGCGAGCACTTCAGTCTTCCACGGATAGTTCTGATAGATCTCGATGATGCTTTGCAGCAGGTACAACCCGTTCTCGCCAATGTCATCAAGCCGGCCGAGAAACGGACTGATAAACGACGCGCCTGCTTTCGCGGCAAGAATCGCCTGCGCTGACGAGAAGCACAACGTCACGTTAATACTAATACCCTGATCGGAAAGTTCACGCGTCGCTTTAAGTCCATCTCTCGTCAACGGGCACTTGATCACGACGTTGGGAGCAATCTTCGAGTACTCCTTACCCTCGCGAACCATCCCGTCCTTGTCCTGGCTCGTCACCTCAGCCGAAACCGGGCCCTGCACGATCTCACAGATCGCGGCGATGTGTTGCTTGAAATCGACGTCGCCTTCTTTCGCGATGAGTGATGGATTGGTGGTTACTCCGTCGGCGAACCCGTATGCCGCGGCTTCCCGGATCTCGTTAAGATTTGCGGTATCTAGAAAAAACTTCATAGCCGAACTCCTGTTTAAGAATTGATTTGCCTTGGATCGTACACCTGATTCCTCAGAATACCGACTCCACCCACTTCAACTTCGACCGTATCGCCGTGCTTCAGGCGCGAAACGCCGGCCGGTGTTCCGGTTAAGATCAGGTCGCCGGGATACAGAGTCATGATCGCAGAGATGTAGTGGATTAGAAAGGCGACACTAAATGCCATTTCGGCGGTGTGGCCGTGCTGTTTCACTTCGCCATTGAGGCGTGTTGTCACAGTGATATTTTCGGGATCGAGATTGGTCACGATCCACGGCCCTACGGGACAGAACGTGTCGAATGATTTGCCGCGAGTGAATTGCACGTCTTTTCGTTGCAGGTCGCGGGCCGTGACGTCATTGACGCACGTATAGCCGAACACATAAGCGTGCGCCTCGATCGCCCGGATGTTTCGCCCAGGCAATCCAATGACAACTCCGAGTTCCCCTTCGTGCTCGACTTGTTGCGAAGCATTCGGGATTTCGATGCGCTCGTCGGGGCCGATGACGGCCGAGGGTGCTTTGAGGAACAGCAAGGGCTCGTCAGGCATCTTGTTGCCCAACTCAGCCGCATGCTCGCGATAGTTACGTCCGACACAAACGATTTTCGAAGGCCTTACCGGCGCGAGCAATTTTACCTCGCTGAGTTCGATAGGCGGAGGATGATGAAATGGAACGTCTTCGTAATTAAAGTCCGGCGGCAGAATATGGACCATCGAGTCGCTGAGCACCGCGAAATGCGGACCTTCAAGTGATGAATGAGCTATGCGGCAGTACGTCGTCATTTTGTTAAGGTACTTTCTCAGATGTGACCTCAGACGGAGGACTTACATTTCCTGCCTGATCCACAGCCCTTAGGTAGTAGTAGTAGGTCTTGCCTGATTCGACGCGCTCATCCTGGTAAGTCGTGCGGGTCAAGATCGTCTGGTTAAGCTTGGTCCATTGATCCTTGGGAAGGTTGGGATCGGTTGATCGATACAGATCGTAGCCCGCGACATCCGGCTCTTTGTTAGGCGCAAAGAAGATCGCAAGCCGGCCGAACGACGGATCCGGTGCGATGCTCGGCCTTTCCGGCGCCGCCGGCGGAAATGTGTCGCGCGGCGCAACGGGAACTGAATTTGAATTCAAACTCTCAACCTGCGCGCCACCTGTGCCAAGCGAAACAGAGCGAACGATATAGCGATAGTTGTTGCCAAACTGAAAGTTCTTGTCGACGTACTGCGTCCCCGAAACAAGCGCGGAGTTGATCGGCACCTGGTTTGGATCACTCTGCGACTCATCCATGCGATACACGTTGTAGCCGAGCAGATTCACCGGAGTCGAGCCGTCGATGTTTGCGGTTGGCGCTTGCCACGTGAGCGTGATCGCGTCTTCCGTTAGTTTTGGATCTGATGAAAGCGTCGGAGCTTGGGCGATGCGCGCGGCCGGTTCGATCGTCAGGAAGTTAGAAAACGCTGCGCGTTGACCGGAGGCATTCACGTAACGGAGCGCGTAACGAAGACGCGTTGGCTGTCCGGCGAGCTCGAGGACGTCGCGATACGTCAACGTATCACCCGCGGTTTGAATCTGTTCGAAGGTAACTGAGCCGACGAGGGTCGAGCGTGCGGCAAACTCTTCTTCTGTAAGCGCCAGTGGCGCACCGGGTTTCTCGGCGAGACGATAGACGTCGATGCGTCTGATGCTTTGCACGCTGCTGTCGGGCGCGTTTCGTTGTGGCGCGGGCCAACTAAGGATCACTTCGTTTCCTCGTTGCGCACCGGAAAGGAGTTCAGTGCGTTGCAGAACGCGCTCGACGGGCGGCAGGGGAGGGCGGCGCTTTCCGCACCCAGAAAAGATAACTCCGGCCAGCAAGAGGATCCCGCAAAGGCGCAAAGGCGCAAAGAAAAAAGACCCCAATGGCGTGAAGAACAACTTGCCAGGAGAGGTTTTGCTTTGCGCCTTTGCGCCTTTGCGGGAAACTCTCACAGAATGTAGCGACTCAGATCCTGATCCTTAACAGTCTCGGCGAGCATGCTTTCTACATAGGCCGCGTCGATACGCTGCTGCTTCGGTTCGAGGTCGGGACCCTCAAAACTAATTTCCTCGAGCAGTTTTTCCATGATCGTCTGCAACCGGCGCGCACCAATGTCTTCAGTCTGCTGATTGACCTGCGCCGCGAAGTTGGCTATCGAGTCAATCGCGTCGGGCGTAAAATCGATTGTGACTCCTTCAGTTTCCATCATCGCCTGGTACTGTTTGATCAGCGCGTTACGCGGTTCGGTCAGGATCCGTTTGAAGTCTTCGATCGTGAGCGACTCCAGTTCGACACGGATCGGGAAACGGCCTTGTAGCTCAGGAATCAGATCTGACGGCTTCGAAACGTGAAAAGCGCCGGCGGCGATGAACAGAATGTGGTCCGTGCGCACCATGCCGTAGCGACTGTTGACCGTAGTTCCTTCGACGATTGGCAGAATATCGCGTTGCACGCCCTCACGCGAGACGTCTGGACCATGACCTGACTCTCGTCCCGCAATCTTGTCGATCTCGTCGAGAAAGATGATGCCGGAGTTTTCGACGCGCTCGATCGCTGCACGGGCCACCTGGTCCATATCGATCAGGCGTTCCTCCTCTTCCTGCATCAGGTACTCCATCGCTTCGTCGACGCGCATCTTGCGGCGTTTGGTGCGTCCCTGAAACAGGTTGCCCAACATGTCTTTCATGTTGATGCCCATCTCTTCGACGCCTTGCGGCCCGGCCAGTTCGATCACTGGAAAGTTTCGCTCTCTAACATCGAGTTCAACGAGTCGATTGTCGAGTTTGCCACTGCGAAGTTGTTGACGCAGTTTCTCTCGTGTTTTTTGCGACTGTTCGTCCTGTGCGGGAGTGTCCAGTTCAGTTGAGGTTTCTTCTGCGGTGTCGGAATCGAAATCGTAAAAACCAACAGTGCTACGTCGTGGTGGCAGCAATAGATCGAGAATTCGTTCTTCGACGTTGAGTTCGGCTTTCTCTGCGACTTCTTCGCTCTTTTCCTGTCGCGTCAACTCGACGGAGATCTCCGTCAGATCGCGAATCATGCTTTCAACGTCACGACCGACATAACCAACTTCAGTGAACTTAGAAGCCTCGACTTTCAGAAACGGCGAGTTTGACATCCGAGCGAGGCGGCGGGCGATCTCAGTCTTACCAATTCCAGTCGAACCGATCATGATGATGTTCTTCGGCATGACGTCGACCGCCATCTCAGGTGGCAGCTTTTGGCGCCGGACACGATTACGCAACGCGACCGCCACTGCGCGTTTCGCATTGCGCTGTCCAACGACGTGCTTGTCGAGCTCGGTCACGATCTGACGCGGCGACATTTCGTCGAGCCGAGCTTCTTCATCAACTTCTCCAGCCAAATAAATAACCATTACAACTCTTCAACTACGATGTTTTGATTTGAATAGATGCAGATTTCGCCCGCAATGCGCAGCGCTTCGACTGCAATATCGCGTGCGGAGAGATCCGTATGTTTGAGTAAAGCGCGCGCGGCGGCGAGCGCGTAGGAGCCACCTGAGCCGATGGCCAGTACGCCTTCGTCGGGCGCGATCACGTCGCCATTGCCTGACAACAGAAACGATGACTTCTTGTCGGCGACAACAAGCAGTGCCTCGAGATGACGCAGCATTTTGTCGGTACGCCACTCCTTGCTCAACTCGATCGCCGCGCGTTCGAGATTGCCGTGATACTGTTCGAGCTTTGCTTCAAAGCGCGTGAGTAGCGAGAAGGCATCACCTGTTGCGCCTGCAAAACCGGCCACAATCTGATCGCTGTAGAGTCGCCTGACTTTTTTGGCGCTTGCTTTCATGACCGTCTCGCCGAGCGTCACTTGCCCGTCTCCAGCGAGTGCGACGTGAGTGTCTTTCCTGACAAGAAGGACAGTAGTGCTACGCACCCTATTATTTTCTTTCCGCATGTTTAGATATGAGCACTATAGGAACTCGTTTGAACCTAAGTCAAGCACGGTAGATTTACCATTTGTCATTGGACATTTTTCATTTTTCATTTGAAAAGAGAGGTGTTCGTAGCTCTTTGTCTCTTTTGGATCCGTGCCGCGAGCCGTAAATGACAAATGAAAAATGTCCAATGACAAATGACAAATGACTTGGGTTATCATACGTGTATGTTGAAGCGACCACGCATCGGAATTCCGATGCGCATTGAACACCCTACCGACCGTTTTTACCTGTCACGACACTACAGTGAGGCCGTTGAAGCGGCCGGTGGAGCACCGGTGCACATCAGCCTGATTCCGCACACCGAGTACATCGACGCGGTGGTCGACGGCCTTGAAGGAATTCTTTTGCCGGGCAGCGATTCAGACGTCGATCCCTTGCGATACGGACAACAACCGCATCCCGCGCTGGGTGAAGTCCACAAGATCAAAGACGAAACAGATCTGCTGCTCATCGACGCCGCCGAGCGGAAGCAACTTCCACTTTTGGCTATCTGTTTCGGGATGCAGGTGTTGAATGTCTCTCGCGGTGGAACGTTGATCCAGGACATCAGATCTCAACTACCGGAGGCGCTTAAACACGAGCAGGGCGCGCCTCGCGATAGACCGTCGCATAGCGTTAAAGTCGGCGCGGGCAGCAACCTAAACGAAATCCTTAAGACTGAGGATCTGCTAGTCAACAGTCATCACCACCAGGCGATCGAAATGCTTGGCGCCGATCTTGTCGAGACTGCGTGGAGCCCTGATGGAGTGATCGAAGCGTTTGAAGATCCGCGTCCGGATCGATTCGTCGTGGCTGTTCAGTGGCATCCTGAGCTTGGATGGCAGAGCGATCGGTTTTCTCAACGACTGTTCAATTCTTTCGTGGCCCACGCGCGTGAGGCGGTTGAGAACCTTTCTACGGCGCGCGTCTGAATTGGAAAAAGGGCAGTGGGCACGGATACACAAGACAGTCTTGGTTTAGCCAATCGAGTTGCGCTCGTGACTGGTGGATCGCGCGGCATCGGCAAGGCCGTCGTTACGCTCCTCGCTACGTACGGGGCGAAGGTCGTTGTGAATTACGTGAGCGATGAGAAAGCGGCATCTGATACCGTAGCCGAAGCGCGTGATCTCGGCGTTGATGCGATAGCGATTCGCGCCGATGTTTCTCAGGTTGTCGAAGGTGAGCGACTAGTTAACGAAACAGTTGAACGTTTCGGACGAGTTGATTTCTTGATCTGTAACGCCGGTATCTGGCAGGGCGCGGCAATTGAATCGATGCCGGAAGAACTTTGGGACCGCACGATGGACATCAATCTCAAGGGCACCTGGTCTACTTGTCGCGCGGCCGCTCCAATTATGAAAAAGCAGGGATTCGGCCGCATCGTAATCGTCAGTTCCACAGCAGGGCAGCGCGGCGAAGAATTCTATTCAAACTACGCGGCATCAAAGGGCGGTCAGATCGCGTTTACCAAGTCGCTGTCGTCGGAACTGGCGCCGTCAGGTATCAACGTTAACTCAGTCGCGCCCGGGTGGGTTGTAACGGACATGACGTCGGACGTCCTTTCCGACGCCTCGAGCTTGGAATCAATAAGCAAGACGATCCCACGCCGCAAGGTTGCGACGCCCGAAGAAATAGCCGGGCCAATAGTTTTTCTTTGTTCCAGGTGGGCAGACAACATCACGGGCGAAATACTGAACGTGAATGGCGGATCGGTTTTGTGCGGCTAGTTTTGTAAGGCGGGGAGGGCTTCAAGTATGACTTTAACTATTGAGCAAGAGCGTGAAACGAAAAGCTTGAAAGGCATGCGGCAGCCGGTACGGGTTGGACTTGAAGTGTTACTTCAGGATATTCCGCGGGTCATGCGTGGCAAACGAGTCGGACTGATCTGCAATCAATCGTCAGTCAATCACGAGTTTCAGCACGCTGCCGATCTTCTGCAAGGTCATTCGGCGTTTAAGTTGACCGCGTTGTTCGGCCCGCAACACGGGATTCGCGGCGACGTTCAGGACAACATGATCGAGACCGAGCACGGTATCGATCGCAGAACGGGTCTTCCGGTCCACTCGCTCTACAGCGAAACCAGGGAACCGACTGAAAAAATGCTTGAAGACGTCGATGTGCTTGTTTTTGACATGCAGGACGTGGGCTGTCGCATTTACACCTTCGCGTACACGTTGGCCAACTGCATGAGGATCGCGGGTCAACTGGGCAAAAGCGTGGTGGTTTGCGATCGTCCGAATCCGATTAATGGCGTGGATACTTCAGGCAACATTCTCGAACCGGAGTTCGCTTCGTTTGTTGGTTTATTTCCATTACCGACGAGGCATGGAATGACTGTCGGTGAGTTGGCGCAGATGTTTCGGGATCGGTTTAATGCTCAATGTGATTTGCACATTGTCCCGATGGATGGATGGAAACGGCGATTCTGGCTAGACGAGACTGATGCGCCGTGGGTGATGCCGTCGCCAAACATGCCGACGCTTGATTCTGCTACTGTTTTCCCCGGCGCGGTTCATTTCGAAGGCACACAAGTTTCCGAGGGAAGAGGAACAACGAAGCCGTTCGAACTGATTGGCGCTCCATACATCGATCCGGATGCTTACGCAGACGCTTTAACCCAGCTTGCGCTGCCGGGAGTTATCTTCAGAGCTTGCGCGTTTCAGCCGACGTTTCAAAAGCACGCGAAGGTTACGTGTGGCGGTGTTCAGACTCATGTTGTAGATCGCAACAAGTTTGATTCAGTACTCGCCGGCGTCGCGATGGTTAAAGTGATTCATGACATGTACCCGAATGAATTTCGTTGGAAGGAAGATCCGTACGAATACGTATTCGACAAGAATCCATTCGATGTGATTAGCGGCACTGATAAGATCCGCAAAGCGCTCGAACAGGGAGTCGATCTCGAAACGATCCGACAAGGATGGCAGTCGCCACTCGTGGAGTTTGAAAACATAAGAGCGCCGTACCTGATCTATCGTTAAGGTTACGCGTTAAAGGTCTGCGCGCCGACGGTTCAAGTTGAGGCTTAAGAACAAACAGGCAGCGTGTTTGAACGACAAGCGCGATTAAGGTAAAACTTTAATCGCCGTCCCGAGCGAAGCGAGGGATAGAATCGAACAACCGCGTTAAGGGAGAAAGAATTTGGTCAAGTCTGAACGGTTACAAGCAGAGCCGGTTGAGGCGGCGCCGGGAATGGCGTGGTTAATCGGCCTCGCCGCCTGGTTTATTCCCGGTAGTGGACACCTGCTGCTCAAGAGGTGGGGACGCGCGGCGTTGATGGGCGGGGCTGTTTGGCTCAGCTTCTTTGTTGGACTAGCGATGGGCGGTCACATGTTTGACCTCACACCCGACACAGCCACAACTTCCGGATCAATCTTCGATTGGGCCACGATGATTCAGGTGCCGCCAATGATCGCAAACCTCGGAAGCGGCATCGCATACGTTGTTTGTTGGATGATGGACATTGGTTTTAGAGACGATCCGGTGCAGGCAGCGCGCACGACCTATGAATACGGCAACACGTTTCTTCTGATCGCGGGATTGATGAACTACCTAACGATGCTCGACGCTTTCGACGTGGCAGCAGGGAGGAAATCGTGAATCATTTCCTTGTGATGATGCTGTTTGCTGCCGTCGCTGCGATCGTGTTTGGGGCCATTTCCAAAGACACGAACCGGGAGCGCTGGGTCTACGGGGTGAAGGTGTTTGCGGAGTTTATAGTCATTGGCCTGGTGCTAGGTTGGATCCTCTACTTCATTCCGTGATTTTTCCATGCTCCGGTTTTGACTGACCAAGATGTCGCTATTCGAAACCGAAGCCCTGATCCTGCGCACCTACAACCTGGCGGAAGCGGACAAGATTGTCGTGTGTCTCAGCCGGTCCGCGGGATTGATTCGAGGCGTCGCAAAGAACTGCCGCAAACTAAAAAACCGCTTCGGCGCTTCACTGGAACCTTTCACGCTCATCAATCTCACCTACTTCGAGAAGGAAAACAAGGAACTCGTCTCGTTTAGCCAGACCGAGATCCTGAGATCTCGCTTTAACTTATCCTCGGACGCGGCGGTCATGACGGGTTTCTCTTACATGGGTGATTTACTCCTGGATTTCGCTGCGCCACGCCAGGCAAACGACAATCTCTATCGAATGACGCTTGCTTGCTTCGAAGCGGTTTCGCAAACGCCGGCCGATCTCGAATGGGTGCTGCGTTACTTTGAAGTATGGTTGTTGAAGCTGGAAGGGTTTCTGCCGGACTTCCGTGCGTGCGCTGAGTGTCAAAGTGGCTTCGATCGTGAGGAGCCGATCTATCTCGGCGCTGATTTGTCACTCCGATGTCTGAAATGCAGTCAGGCGCGTGGCCGAGCGATCGCGAAGAGCGTCCATCAACAACTCAGAACAACCGAGAAACTGTCGCCAGCAAAGTTTGCGGAAGCGGCGAGGGAACTGCCAGTAGTGACAAGAAAAGAGCTCGCTCAGTTAACGTATCAGATTATCAGTCGAGTGCTTGAACGAATGCCGCGAGCCCGACCAACATTCGCCCAATAGTGTTAAGGAAAAACTTTAGCTTCAGAAATTCTCTGATACCTCGGTACATCATCGGGGCGATGGCGCCGTACATGGTGCTGGCGCTGCTGTTGCTCACCGCGATCCTACTGGCTCAGCAGGCAAGCCGTCTCACGGACGTCCTCATTTACACTGATCTTCCGCTATCGCTGCTGGGGAGCCTCGGCGCCGCGTTGTTACCCGGAGTGCTCACTTTCTCAATTCCACTCGCCACACTCGCCGGAATCATCATCGGTTACTCGCGCATGGGCAGCGACAGCGAGATCGTCGCGATGCGATCGGCGGGCGTTGGGTCATGGACCATGATCTGGCCCGCGTTGTTGATTGGGCTATTGCTGAGTGGCGCAACCACCTGGCTGCACCTCAAAGAAGCGCCCGAAGCGGCGCGAGATCTCGAACGCATCGCGTTGGAGGGAGCGCTTGCGAAACTCGATTCGCCCGTCGAGCCACGCACTTTCAGTACGTTGCCGCGGTATGTGATCTACGTTCGCGACGCTGATAAAGCACTCGGTACGTGGGGTCGCGTGTTCATCTTTGCTCAGCGCGACAACACGGACCAGGTGTACACAGCGCGTTCGGGGCGCATCGATTCATCGGGTGAACAGTCGGAACTGGTTTTGTCGGACGTTCTTGCAGCGAAGTTTCCGGTGGCCAACGAGGAAAATCAAAATGCGCCACCAGTTCGCGATCCAGGTGGTCCATTGAATAATGACGGGCAGACGTCCTACGTCGTCGAGCGATTCGAGCAGTTGAGGTTTTCGATCAACACTGGTCGCGCGGACATCGTGCGGCGTCTCAACCAGCGCGATACCAACGCGGATTCGATGGACTGGTCGGCGCTGCGTGAACGAACGAAGACTGGCACCGAGGCGCAGCAGCGTGAAGCAGCGCGAGTTCTTAATCGCCGCGCGGCACTCTCAATCGCACCGTTTGTATTTGCACTCATTGGTGCGGCGCTCGGATTGCGCGTGCGACGAGGCGGTAGAAGCGTTGGCGTGTTACTCAGCTTGATTGTTGTCATCGTCTATTACTTACTGTCGCTGCTTGGCGAATCGCTCGCTCGTGCTGGCACCATGTCGCCGTATGTTGGACCATGGCTGGCAACGGTGTTTATCGTCGGTTTGGGTTTGCTGTTTTTGTTGGTGCAGCGATTGCCGCAATTGCGATTGCCGCAAAGACGCACAAAAGCCACACGCGATCCTGTGCGCGAGCGAAGTAAAGTCGTGAGTACGACGGTTCGAGTCAAGAAGATGCTCGCATTCCCAAATCTGATGGATGCGACGCTACTACGCTCGTTGCTGGTCAGTTTTGTTGTTTGTTTTGCCGCGCTCGCCGCGATCTTCAATATCTTCACGTTATTTGAACTGTGGCGTTTCATTGCGGCGACGCAGGCAGGGGCGGGCCTTGTTGTTCGCTACTTGTTTTTCCTATTGCCACTGGTCGCGGTCGAGTTGTTTCCGGCGACGATGTTGATCTCCGTGCTTGTCACTTACGCTTTGCTCGCACGGCGTCAGGAAGCGATCGCTTGGTGGGCGTCGGGACAGAGCGTGTATCGACTAATGTTGCCCGGTTTCTTCTTTGCCCTCGTGATGGCGTTTGGTTCGTGGATGATCCAGGAACACGTCATGCCCGGCAGCAATCTAAAACAAGACGCGCTGCGCGCCAGGATTCGCGGTGGCGAAGGGCGCGCGATTACTCGCACGGGACGCCAGTGGCTCGCGTCGACTGACACGCGTCGTTTTTATTCCTACGAGTTTTCGGAAGATGGCAGCCTGATCGAGCCGACCGTTTACGAGCTCGATGCAGATGCTGTGCATCTCGCGCAAGTCGTTAGCGGGAAGAGCGCGTCGTGGACCGATCCAACGCACCTGAAAATGATCGAGACTGAGAGTCTGGCGTTGAACGGCATGGAAGTCGTACGTCGCGCCGATGCTGTCACAGTTTTCGCCGGCGTTGAATCGCCCGCTGTCTTCAAACCAACGATCGACAAACCATCACAGCTCAGCTCAAGCGATTTGCACCGTTATCTCGACGCGGCAAAGCGACGCGGGATGGATGTGTCGGCGATGGCAGTCGCGTTACAGCGGAAGTATGCCGGTCCATTCAGCATCATCATCATGGCAGTTATCGGAATGCCGTTGGCGGTGTCGTTCGGAAGGAAGGGAACTGTGATTGCGCTGTGTGTCGCGGTGGTTATCGGGATTGCTTATTGGGCGGTTGGCGGCGGGTTTCAACAGCTCGGAAACCACGGCTTGCTTCGTCCAACTGTGGCAGGTTGGTCGCCGCTACTGATCTTCGCGGCAGCGGGGACCTACTTTTTATCTCGCGTACGAACCTAAAGACTTTCCCGCAAAGGCGCAAAGGAAAAACGCAAAGAACGGAACTGACTGCCAAATTCTGTTCTTTGCGTCTTTGCGCGTTTGCGGGAACCTTCTTCTTAAGTCCCAGTTTCCCAGCTCGAAATGTATTCGAGTTGTTCGGCCGTTAACGTATCGATATTAATTCCAAGCGCTCGCAACTTCAGACTCGCGATCTCGGTATCGACTTCCTTCGGCAGCAAGTGCACGCCGGGTGACAATGTTCCCTTGTTCTTCACCAGGTACTCAACCGATAACGCCTGATTCGCGAAGCTCATATCCATCACGCTCGCGGGATGACCTTCAGCCGCCGCGAGGTTGATTAATCGTCCTTCACCAAGAACGATTACTCGCCGCCCACTCGATTTAACCGTGTACTCCTCGACGAACGGACGAATCGTCGCCGGGTCTTCAGCCATCTCACGCAACGCCACGAGATTGAGTTCGAGATCGAAGTGTCCGCTGTTGCAAACGATCGCGCCATCTTTCATTCGTGAAAAATGTTCAGCGTCGATCACGTGTCTGTTTCCAGTAACCGTCACGAAGATGTCGCCGATCGCCGATGCTTCTCCAATCGGCATCACGCGGAAGCCGTCCATCACTGCCTCAACTGCCTTGATCGGATCGACTTCCGTCACGATCACGTTCGCGCCCATTCCGCGGGCGCGAAGCGCAACGCCTTTACCGCACCACCCGTAACCGACGACGACGAAGTTCCGACCGGCAAGGAGGATGTTCGTCGCGCGAATGATACCGTCCAGCGTCGACTGTCCAGTGCCGTAACGATTGTCGAAGAAATGCTTTGTCTGCGCGTTGTTCACGGCAATGGACGGGAACGGCAAAACGCCTGCGGCTTGCATGGCCTCGAGACGTTGAATGCCGGTAGTGGTTTCTTCAGTCGAGCCGATGATCTGTTTGATTTGATCGGCACGTTCTTTCAAAAGCGTTGCAACCACATCTGATCCGTCGTCGATGATGATGTCAGGATGTGAATCGAGCGCGGTGCGCACGTGACGGTTGTAGGTGTCCGTCGATTCGCCTTTGATCGCGTAAACGGGAATGCCCCAATCAGAAACGAGCGCCGCCGCCACGTCGTCTTGCGTCGAGAGCGGATTGGACGCGATCAGTACTGATTCCGCGCCGCCTGCCTGCAATGCGCGCGCGAGGTTAGCGGTTTCGGTCGTGATATGGGCGCAAGCGATAAGCTTAACTCCACTCAGCGGCTTCTCTTCAGCGAAACGTTCGCGAATCAGCCGCAGCACAGGCATTTCGCGCTCGGCCCACTCGATGCGCTGCTTGCCCTGTTTTGCCAAACCAATATCTTTCACGTCGAATTCGACGGCAGGTGATGCATTCATACTTGATCTATTCCTTTATTAAATGAAGGTTTCAGATACCGGCGCTGGCCCGCAGCGTTTCGGCTTTGTCCGTCTTCTCCCAGGTAAAGCCGTCTTCGTTGCGACCGAAATGCCCGTAAGCCGCTGTGGCTTTGTAGATTGGCCGGCGCAGGTTCAGGTCCTGAATAATTCCTCGAGGTGTAAGTTCAAAATTGTCGCGCACGAGCTTCGCCAGCGCAGTTTCGCTGATGCGTCCGGTGCCGGCAGTGTCGACCAGCACGGAAACGGGATCGGCGACGCCAATGGCATACGCAAGTTGGACCAGGCAACGATCGGCGAGTCCGGCAGCGACGATGTTCTTGGCGACATAGCGGGCCATGTATGCAGCCGAGCGGTCGACCTTCGTCGGATCCTTTCCTGAAAAAGCGCCGCCGCCGTGTGGCGCATAACCGCCATACGTGTCGACGATGATCTTTCGGCCGGTGAGACCCGAATCGCCCTGTGGTCCACCAGTTACGAATCGGCCGGTTGGGTTGATGTGATACTTCGTGTCTTTGTCGAGCAGTTCCGACGACACGGTGTGCTTAATGACTTTCTCTTCGATCTCAGAACGCAGCTGTTCGTTGGTGACGTCGGGAGAATGTTGGGACGAGATCACCACGGCTTCCAGCCGGAACGGCCGTCCGTCGCGATATTCAACTGTTACTTGAGATTTTCCGTCGGGACGGAGGTAAGGCAATTCGCCCGACTTTCGCACGTCGGAAAGCCGTCGCGCCAGCAAATGCGCCAATTGAATCGGCAACGGCATTAATTCCGGCGTCTCATTACAGGCAAATCCGAACATCAGTCCCTGGTCGCCGGCGCCGCCGGTATCTACACCCATCGCGATATCGGGCGACTGGCGATCGAGTGCGGACAAGACGCTACACGTATCACAGTCAAAACCGTACTTCGCCCGCGTGTAACCGATTTCACGAACGGTCTCACGCGCGACCCTCGAATAGTCGATTACAGCGTCGGTGGTGATTTCGCCTGCGACAACAACCAGGCCAGTTGTCACTAATGTCTCACAAGCGACACGCGCCGCCGGGTCTACAGCAAGGGCGGCGTCAAGTATCGCATCGGAGATTTGATCGGAAATCTTGTCAGGATGGCCTTCAGTAACGGATTCGGAGGTGAACAGGTAACCGGATTCGCTCGTCAAAACAACTCCTTTGTGCCTACAGACTTGAATTTAGTGCAGAAAAAGACCGCGTAATTTAACAGTCGCGGTTCAGGAGTGTCAAGGAACCAACCCTGACAGGAACTAACCCGGGCGCATCGTCGTCTTAGTCTATGAGATAAAACGGAAAACAGGCCGCGTGCATCTCAAATCAGTAACCTCGCTCGCGCAAGCATTGTCCATAAACCGGGGACTCCCGCCCATTTCCGCAAACAAAGATGAGTTCAACGACGCAACAATCGTTGATGGAAGTTACCGGCGCACTGTCAAACTGTGCCGGGAGCGCGGGTTTCAACTTCGGCGCCGATACGGCGCTGGTAGCCGTGCAACACCTGCTTTCCCAAACGGTGGATCTGTTCGAAGCCGCTGGTCAAATTGGTCTTAGACCAGAAAATATCTTTTGTTTGGGGAAAATCTATTCGAATCGCGCTCGAGTGATCGGAGCGATCCGAAATATGGGCGTAACCGTCGTTGAAAGTACGTTTCCGACGCCAGGCGCGTTTGCGGAAGCGTTCGAACGAGACATCGAACAACTATGGACGGTCGTTGGCGAGAAACTGACGCAGGGCCGCATCAAGCGGATCATAGTTCTCGACGACGGCGGCAGATGTGTCATCAACATTCCGCCTGAGTTGCTTTCAAACTACGCCGTCGCGGGGGTGGAGCAAACCTCGATGGGTATGTTTCTCTTTGAGAATCACCCGCCTCCTTTTGCCGTTTTCTCCTGGGCCAGGTCCGCGGTGAAACTTCAAATCGGCGGGCACCTCTTTTCACACCGTTTGATCGATCGTTTACAAACCGAGTATCTCGGAGGCAGAGCGTTACACGATGCTGACGTCGGAATAATCGGTCTGGGTAGTATCGGCAGGTCGCTGGCAGACATAGCTTTACAGCAAGGCAACCGCGTGATGTTCTACGACCCGGATCCGGATGTGAGAGTCCCGCATTATCTTGAACGACGCATCGCCCGGCTCGATTCGCTGGAGGAACTGATGCTTGGTTCCGAATACGTGTTCGGGTCGTCAGGACGTGATCCATTCAAGGGTCAATGGCCCATGGCTCACCGCCCCGACGTCAAACTCTTTAGTGCTTCAAGCGGTGACCAGGAGTTTGGGCCCATTATTCGTTTTTTGCGACAACGTCCTGGTTTCAAAGTGGCCTGTGATACTTGGGACATTACTTCAGAAGCTGGACCATCTGGCGCGGTTCGAATCGCCTTTTTAGGTTTTCCCTACAACTTCGTTGGCCGCGCAGAAATGGCTGTACCTACGCCGATTGTTCAACTCGAAACTGCCGGCCTGCTCACGGGATTGATCGAGGCCCGGGGTTATCTGCAATTAATAGATGATGGCTACTCGCCGGACACACGCATCCATCGGATCTCACCTGACGCGCAAGGCTTCATTTACGACGTGTGGTGCAGTGCGATGAAGAACCGCGGTATCGATATCCGATCGATCTACGGTTACGACGCGGCGTTACTCGCGGCGACGCAACGCAATGAATGGTTCGCAGAACACACCGAACCACGTTCGGTCACCGGCAGAGGATCGGACGATCGAGTGGAAGAGATGATGAGATCTATGTTGTATGCGGATTATCAACCGGTACGCTGAAGCGCACTTCAGTTCCCACCGTTAACTTCGAATCAATCTCGAGTACTCCACCCGCGGCGTGTGCGCGTTCCTGCATTCCCAACAGTCCCAGCGTTGCCACACGGCGCGCACGTTTGCGGAGCGTGGTGGGATCGAACCCGATGCCGTCGTCGCGCACGACCATTTCGAGCGTCGCCGGTGTGCGACTCAATTGCAACAACACGTGCGATGCGCGGGCGTGGCGCGCAACGTTGGTCAATGCCTCCTGGGCAATGCGGAAGCATGCAGTTTCGAGATCGCGCGAGAACCGCTCGTTCGCGTTTGGCAGGTCCATGACGACTTCAGTCGTTACACCCGCTCGTTTCTCATAACGATCGACGTACCAGCACAACGCGGTAGCGAGACCAAGATCGTCGAGCAATGGCGGACGAAGGTCGACTGAGAGATCACGCACTAAACGAAGAGCTTCATCAATGGCGTCGATATTGTCTTTGAGACAATGCGCCGCTTCAGGCGCGTCTGAGTAACGCTGCACGGTGCAGAGGTTCATCTTTACCGCGGTCAGTGTTTGGCCGATCTGATCGTGGAGATCTCTCGCGATGCGTCGACGTTCGTCTTCCTGAGCTTCGATTAGCTGCCGCGAGAACATTCGTAACGTGTCCTGCGCTTGCTTGCGTTCAGTGATATCGCGCGCACTTCCTTGAACGCCGACAATCACGCCGTTTTCGTAAATGGCGCGGCTGCTGACCTCCACCGGAATGCGCCGGCCGTCTTTGGCGATCACGTCAACATGGTAGGTCGTTTCCCGTTGGCTTTCGAGCTTCGAAAGCAAACAGTCGCGGACCTGCCCGACGTGCTCCGGCGCTACAAACTCGGTGAAATGGCGACCAAGAATTTCTTCGCGGCTATAACCTGACAATTCCTCGGCCGCGCGGTTTACGGAAATGTATTTGCCATCGAGACGATGGACGTAAATCGCGTCGCGCGCGTTTTCAAACAACTCGCGATAACGTTCCTCGCTTTCACGCAACGCTTCTTCCGCGCGTTTACGTTCGGCGATGCGCGCTTCCAGCTCCGCCACGTAGTGCTGGCTTTGGTGAAACAATTGCGCATTGCGAATCGCACTAGCCGCCCGCGCTGCCAACGTTTCTGCCAAACGCGCATGCTCCGGCTTGAAAAACTCGGGCTCTGTTTTGTCGACTGAATACAACCCGATCACTCTGCCGGAAGCGACAAGCGGCACACCCATCCAATTGCGCACGTGATCCGCACCGCTAACGAATTGCCATTCCGGCTCCTTCCTTGTGTCCGGAACGACCACGCTCTGCTTCGTCAAACAGATTCTTCGGATCAGGTGGTTCGTGTTGCTGTCGAATGCAATTGCGCGAGTGTTTTTAACGTCCTGAAATCCTTCGTAACGTCGCAGGGCGGTGACCAGAAAGAACTGCGAGTCTCCGCGCCGCAGCATGACGTTTGCGCTGTCGTAGGGAATGAGCTTCGTGAGGTAGTCGAGTAGCGTTTCGAGGATACGGTCGAGACTGAGATGTTCGGTCAGAGCGATGTTCGCATCGCGGAGTATTTCAGTCTCACGAAAAACGGCTTCTTCGCGCGTCAGCAGTCCGTCCAGCTCAGGAACCATGCGGACCTCCCAGGTCGGATTCGTATCGGTTGACTTAAGTGTAACGTGAGGTTTACGGGAAGCACGTCACATATGAACGGACACAGGGCAATGTCTAGAGACGTCGCCCCGGTCCGGATTCTTGCGTCTTGTCAATTAGACGGGTGAGATTTTAACACGGCCAGAGAAATAACTTGAGCAGGTTGCTCGGCGATGAGGAGTTACCTGCGCGATCAACCGCTACGACCTTGAAGGAGTTGTCGCCATGAGTGTTTGCATAGACAAAATCGACATCTATGCCGCTCGACACCGGCAACGGACTCAATATGCCGTTCACCCAAATCTCATACTCGATGAATCCCTGCGGATCGCTGTTGTCGAGAGCCTGCGTCCACCCGAGCCAGACTTCGCCGCAAGTATCGTCTTGCACGAGGTGCAGGTTCGTGGGCGCGGAAGGCGGCGTAAAATCGTTACTGGGCTGGGTGGTCGCTACGACCGTATTGCTGGTACTGCTATTCAACGTTCCGTACTCGATGGCGCTCACGCTGAAAGAGTAGGTGGTGGAGCGTGTCAGGTGACGAATGATCACCGATTGACTGCCGGCAGGCGCCCCGACCCAGTTGATGTGTTCGGTAATTCGGCTGCCATTCACGTTGATCCCGTAGATACAACAATGGGTCGAACCGTAGTCTGGCGATTCAGTCCAGGTGAGTTGTACATGCGATGGCGTAAGCACAGTGGCTTGCAGGGTTGGCGGCCCGGGCGGCGTCGTATCGGCCGGTGTGCTGACGTTCACGAGGTTGCTCTCAGCCGATTTATTGCCATTATCGTCTACGGCATGGACGGCAAAAGTATATGGCGTACCTGGCGATAGATACTTTGTGCTGTAAGTGGTTTGTGTTTGGCCAACCGTGGCGAAAGCGCTCGTCGAGTTTTTGAGGTTCGTAATGCGAACCTTGTAGGTCCACTTGCCGGAATTGTCAGTGGAAGCGTTCCAGGAAAGATTGGCGCTTCTGTCCGTAACTCCGCTCACCGCAAGATTCGTAGGCGCGGTCGGCGCCGAACGGTCCCCTTTACCCGCCGAGAATGTTGTAGACCCCGTGAAAAGCAAACCGACGATGAGAACCAGCACCGCACTTCCAGCCAACAGTCGTGAGTAATACCGAGTCGTCATGATCTCCTCCTATTGACGAGTCAGTTCAAGTAACGTCATCAGGGCTCGTCGGACTTCGTATTGGTCCGCGCCGGCGCTGGACAGTCCTGTGTGCCGCCCACGCCTTGATTCAAAGATGGTGAAAACGTGCGAGAGAAGGGGAGCCGAAGCTTACCAGATTCCTTGCACTCCTACTATTGTTATTCGCGGGTAAGTTTATTGAAATTGTGTGACGCGCGATCTATTCATTGGCGAGTTTTGCTGCGGCCGATGAACCTTGACAACAAGCGTTAACGGGAGTAATTGTTGCTCTCCCTCGCGACTCAAATTTGGGCTGGTCCTCCAGAGGCTGCTACCTTATCTCAGGCTCCAACCCTTTGCAGCGAAACCGAGCCTTCGGCTTTTCATAAGGAGTACGCACACATGCCTGAAAATAAATCCGCCTCAAAAAAGTCAACGTCTGTTTCTGACCACGGTACCGGTTGCGGCGATCTCGGTCGAGCAAGCTATGGAGCCGAACAAGCGCCGGATGCGGTTATCATCTTCGCCTTTGGTTGGCATCCCACGCCTGGCTATACAGACTTTTTTGAACAATCAATGATCGAAATATTTCCCCCCGAATTCATATTCCACTCAGTGCGCCCCGGCTGGATGGTCCCTCAGGTGCTAACGCCTTTCTCCATCTGGGTAATGTTTGGCGCCAGTGAACCGATTAAGACAGTAACCGTGCACGATGCCGATGGTGCGCACGAAATCGAGGTAGAGCAGACGCCCGACACTTTAGCGGCGGCGAATCAGCGCGCCACATGGGTTGTCGGACATGTTGCGCGAGGCGGTGGCGTTGGCTCTCGCGCGAGCACGATGGGCATCGGCGAGGAAGAACCTGGTCCAACCTTTCGCCTGGCGAATACCACGATGGCGGTTGGCGAAGAAGATCCCACTACTCTCGCAGTCGGTGAGGAAAATCCGAAGACTCAAGCTGTTGGCGAGGAAGGTGGACCGACTACGCTCGCTGTCGGTGAAGAGACAACGGTGGCCGTGCCAACCAGTCCGTTCGGAACCTTTTAAATGAACGAATCCGACACACCGTTGCGCCATTCGCTCCTGATCGTGGGCGGCGATGCCGATCCGAATATCACTGCGTTGCTCGCAGCCGCGGCGCGTAGCGGTGTGTCGCATCAAACGTTGTTGGTAGGAAAGTCGTCCCATCCTTCGCTGACCTGGGACATTACCAGCGGTAAGTTGACGCTCGATGACGAACCGTTGGAATGCTATGCGGCCTTTGTCCGCCACGATGTCTTCACGGCTTTAAACGATGGTCAGCCGTCATCACAGTATCGAGCAATGGGGTGGCATACGGCTGTCACTGGCTGGCTCGCCGCACATCCGGAAGTGTTCATCTTTAATCGCCGCAATCTGAATCAGGTGACGAACAAACCACTGGTTTTGAAGTTGGCCCAGGACTGTGGTTTGGCGATTCCGCAAACGCTTATCACAAATGATCGCGGACGTGTGGCGGCTTTTCGATCGGGTGTGGCGAAACCAATTAACGGCGGCGGGTATTGTGAACCGCTAGCGGACGTGCTCGAACGTACACCTGTGAAGGATGGCCGCACGGCCGCGCCAGCGATCGTTCAGCAACGACTTGTGCCGCCAGAGGTCAGACTTTACGCAGTAGGCGATCGTTATTTTGCCTTCAATGTGATCTCACCGGAGCTGGATTATCGATCGACGCAGAACTGCCGCGTCGAACCAACCCAAGTCCCGGGCCAATTGATTGAGAGTTTTAGCGCTTTGCTCGCGAGGCTCGGACTTGATTTCGCTGCCGCTGATTTTAAAACCTCTCCGGACACTGGCGAGTTGCTGTTTCTCGAAGTGAACAACGGCCCCATGTTTGCCGCATTCGATCTCGCGACAAGTGGGGAGCTCTGCCTCACAATGATCGAAACGTTGATGAAGGGAAGTGATCGCGCAGCAGCATTCGCCAACAGATAGCAAGAGCGGCCTACGAAAAGACTTTGAGATCGAACAATGTGGAAGACTAGTCTAACGCCCTCCCACGGCCCACATTATCAAGACCTCCCTTAGCCCCTCCGTTAGTGTAAGACTCCCAAGCTTAACATTTTGATTCGCGGATTGACGTTGCCAGATCGTTTGGCGGCTGATTGGACAGGGGTGAGCCCTTGGCGTTTCCGACTATCAGCTTTACGAACTGTTCGGCGCACGGCGCGCATCTTCGGGTGCGCGTCGTTTGCGCTTACAGACCTGACGGTCTTGGCTGGCGAAGTCGGCGCTGTCGTCGTAACTAACTCGGACTTAGCTTCATTAAATCAGCGCAGCAATTTCCGCTAATAAATAGCAATGAGAGGCCATGGTTATAACTGGACGACAGCTGATCTTGATGAAAGTGTACAGCCGATTCGTTGAATCATTGTCCAGACCGGCAAGAAAATCGGTTTCCAGACGATAGGGTGATCGTTTAGCAAAGGTCAATGCCTCAAGACGAAGGCTTTTGACCAGCCTGCCCGATCACCTTTTCCCATCGCTTCATTTCACGCGTACCGCTCCTTTCAGGAGTCGTTCACTTCAACAATCCAACCCTTGGCGTGAAGACTTTGCCAAGCAAATCTCAAAGGAGAGCCCTATGGCCAACATTTCCAAGCGAAATCGGCGGCGTGAGAGGGAGCTACGCAACGCTGCGAAGAACCGGCGCGAAATAATCGCAGCGCGCTTGAGCCGCCGTGACATGATTAAAGCAGGTTTGTTAACGAGCGCGGGGTACCTGATACACAAAAACGGCCTGAGTGCCAGGGCCCAATTCAGCGGAGACGACTGCGATAGTCGCTGGCGAGACGGTTTCGGCGGCAGTAACGGTACTCCGCCAAGTCCGCCGACAATGCCGTTCGTCGAGCCCCTGCCAATTCCCCCCATCGCCCAGCCGGTTGCAGCACTTAGCCCAGCCCCGACAGTAAATCCAAACACAGCAGCCGGCGAAGGTCGCACTCGGCCTCACCAGGCTTTACTGACATCGCCCCCTCAGAAGCTCTACGAGGTCCATCAACGCGAACAGTTGCTTAGTATGCACCCCGATCTCCCATTGCAAAGACTCTGGACATTCAATGGCACAGTACCGGGTCAAACCTATGTTGCTCGCTACGGTGAACCGATTCTGGTGAGAAACTTTAACGACCTGCCGAACGACAATGGAGGTTTCGGACTCCAGTCCCTTTCGACGCACTTGCATAACGGTCACACTCCATCCGAAAGCGATGGCTTCCCCTGCGACTTCTTCGCTCAGGGTAAGTTCTACGACCAGCACTATCCGAACGTCCTGGCCGGATTCGCGTCGAGCCATCCACCCAATGGCGATATTCGAGAGTCGATGAGCACGCTTTGGTATCACGATCATCGCGTGGATTTCACGGCTCAGAATGTGTACAAAGGTCTTGCTGGTTTCTACCTTCTCTTTAATGAGTTTGATACCGGCGATGAAACCACAGGCTTCCGTCTGCCAAGCTTCCCGAATTTCGACGTTCCAATGATGTTCAACGACAAGAACTTCGATGAAGATGGGGTTCTCGCCTTCGACCTCGCTAACCGCGACGGTATCCTGGGCGACAAGTTCCTTGTCAACGGAAAGATACAACCCTTCTTCGAAGTGAAGCGGCGGCGCTACCGCTTCCGATGGCTCAATGGTGGACCGTCCCGGTTCTATAGGTTCTATCTGACAAAATCGAACCTGACCAACCACCCGTTCTGGATCATTTCCAACGATGGCAATTTACTGCGGAACCCGGTGCAAACAACTAACGGTCTATTCATTGCGGTGGCTGAGCGCATGGATGTGATTGTTGACTTTTCATCCTTCGCTGCCGGAAGCATCATTCACCTTGAAAACCGGCTGGAGCAGTGCGACGGAGCGGGACCAGGAAACAACATTCTCTCGGCTGGCCAGGGCAACAAGGTGCTTGAGTTCCGTGTCGTGTCCGACTCGGTTACAGACAATAGCGTAAACCCGGCCACTAACCCCACTTTCTATGAGGTACCGACACGGGTGCCCGAGCGTATCCAACGCTGCTTCAAGTTTGATCGTGAGAACGGTCAATGGGTAATCAACGATGAGCTCTTTGATTGCAACGATGTTCGTTTCCGAGTGAAACGTAACACGGCCGAGATTTGGAATCTCGAAGGTGGATTTGATTGGTCGCACCCAATCCATATTCACTTCGAGGAACACCAGGTTCTCCAGCGCAACCGGAACACACCCACGCTGATCGAGCGCGGCCGTAAGGACGTTATAAGACTCGGCGAGGGTGACGACGTAAAGATCTACTTCCGGTTCCGCGACTTTGTCGGACGTTACCCGATGCACTGCCACAACACGATTCACGAAGACCACGCGATGATGTTGCGCTTTGATATCGACGACGTGGGAAACAATAACGAGCAAGACTGTGATCGCCGCTGATCGGAGTAAAACCAGGAAAGGAGAAGAAAACAATGTCAGTGATAAGCAGACGAAAAATGCTTGGGGGCCTGGCAGTGACTCCCTTAGCCGGCGGGTTGGTGACCAGGGCGAGTAATTTGATTGAACCATCACAAGGCGGAGCCACTTCGTCACGAGCGAAGTTACAGGCGCGCTATTTTCCGAACTTTGAGGTCACTACGCATGAAGGCAAGAAGGTTCGCTTCTACGATGATCTGGTTAAAGATAAGATCGTGGTCATCAACTTCATGTATGCACAGTGTGAGGGGATTTGCGCCCCCATAACGCGGAATCTGAAGCGGGTGCAGAGCCTTCTGGGTGAACGCGTCGGTCGAGACATTTTCATGTATTCGATCAGCCTGAAACCTGAAGAGGACAATCCGCAGAAGTTGAAACACTACATGCAGATGCATCGGATCAAACCGGGCTGGACATTCCTGACTGGCAAGCCCGACGAGATCGACACATTGCGGCGGAAACTTGGTTTCTCCGATACCAAAGCTAAACTCGACAAGGACCTGACGAACCATATCGGGATGATTCGCTACGGGAATGAAGCTCGACAATGGTGGGCAATGTGTCCCGGACAAGCCAACCCGCCTTGGATCGTCGAGTCAATTCTCTGGATGGATCCAAAAGGCAACGAAGTCCACACTCACAACACGAAGACAAAGACCGGTAAAGTGAGTTAAAACTGCATTTCGATCATTACAGACAGGGGTGGCGCAAGTGAGAAACAAAGAGAGTTTAGTTAAGCCTTGGTGGATCATGGTGTCATCCCTGTTTGTGGTTTTCTTCATCTTCGGCATATCACCTGTAACTCGCGGTGAGCTGCAAGGTATCGCGCCGCAATCCATCGACTTTGAAGTTGGACGGCGGCCTGAAGCTCTGTTGTTTGATGGAGCTCATATTTGGGTTGCGAACCAACAGAGCGACAACATCATGAAACTGCGCGCCAGCGATGGATTAATTCTGGGAACGTTTGAAACTGGCGTCCGGCCCATTGCTCTTACTTATGATGGCACATACGTTTGGGTCGCAAACAAGATGAGCAACAATGTGATGAAATTTCTCGGGAAGGACGGTTCGCTTGTAGCGACCATCGCCGTGGGCCAACAACCCGAAGGACTGGCTTTCGATGGTAAAGACGTTTGGGTAACCAATGGTGGCGACAACACGGTAACAAAGTTGCGTTTGAGCGACGGCGCGAGTTGTACTTACATAGTAGGACGAAGACCGATGCGTTTGCTTCACGAAGGCGGCAGTATCTGGGTCGTAAACAACGACAGCAATAGCGTTACCAAGTTACGGGCAACAGATGGCGTTAAATTGGGAAGCTATAAGGTGGGGAAAGGTCCGACCGGAATCGCATTCGACGGCTCGAACGTTTGGGTAACGAATTTTTACGGCAGCAGTGTCACGCAACTGCGAGCGTCGGATGGGCAGGTTTTAAATACTATCGCTGTTGCAGACGGACCCGTAGGAGTAGCCTTCGTCAACGGGTACGTATGGGTCGCAAACTACGGGAGCAGTTCTGTAACGCAGATTGAACCTAAACGCGGCGGAGTGATCAATACCATCAAGGTTGGCAAGTCTCCAGCGAGTGTGGTCTTCGACGGGACAAGTATTTGGGTAGCAAATGGCGACAGCAATTCAGTTTCAAGGTTGATCCTGTAGTCTGACGCATCCCGTGGAAGATGGTGGTCTGGCAGCCGCTCTCGCTGACGGTCTTAGGACGTACAACGAAACAACCAATAACCGTGATCGGTGAGACACTTCTTAGACGCATTAAGAGTAAACCCCGCAATTTTTGGTGTCCTGATGACCACAAGTTTTTTGCGAAATACTTATCCTCGCTGAACACCCGTCAAATCAGTCAAATTGATTTTTGGGGCAGAAATGCCGTTGCCCCAAAAGTCACCGAATAATCCGACTTTTGAGGCAAAGCCCCCAACAACCCAACAACCCAACAACCCAACAAC
>DASRPN010000107.1:0-6523 GCA_035646355.1 Pyrinomonadaceae bacterium
CTTTGTTCAAGTTTATCTTCGCAAATAACATCGACGGCGACGTTCATCATCCTCACGCGGCGATCTGGAAAGACGCCGAAGGTGCGACTTATCTCGAACCAGACATGATGTACGTGTCGAAGACTTTGGCTACTCAACTGGGTGACAAGCGTACCTCCGCCGATATCGTCTTTGAGTATCTCTCTCCCAGCACGAGCATCTACGATCGCACAACGAAAGCCGACACCTACCTAGCACTCGGCGTGCGCGAACTATGGCTTATCGATCTTGTTGCCGTGACGATTGAAGTCCGATATGCACACCACGAGGCAGAGATGCCGACGTGGGAAACGTGCGTATTCTCACAAGGCGAGCATGCAAGAAGCCGCGTCCTCGACGGTTGGGAAGTCTCCGTTACAGAATTCTTTGAAGGAATCGTTTAGGCCACAGACAACACTCGGTCGTCTGTGGCCCGTCCTTTACTGCGGTCTGCGCGTGTCTTACTGCTGTGCGCGTGACGTGGTCGAGTCCTTGATTGTCTTCACTGGAGGCGCCGGTTTGCCCGGCAGTTTTACCGGAGCCTTCAACTTGGACATTATTTCCGTAATCGCACGCTCGAGCTGCGGATCTTTACCGGCAAGAACGGAATTCGGATCGTTGTCGACTTCGATGTCAGGATCGACACCGTAGCCTTCAATCACCCACTCGCCATTCTTACTCGCGAAACCAAACTCAGGCACGTTCACGACGCCACCATCGATCAACGTTCCGCGATTGGTGATACCGACCACACCACCCCACGAACGTTTTCCGATTAATGGTCCAAGACCCGCTTCACGGAACATCGCAGGAAAGATGTCGCCATCGGATCCCGAGTTCTCGTCGAGTATCGAAACCATTGGTCCAAAGAACACGGCATCCGGATACGTTGTCGCATCGTCATTCGTTCGCGAATAACCAAGCGCCAACACCTTGCGCCGCAAACGCTCGATGATCATGCGCGACACATTGCCGCCGCCGTTCGCGCGAACGTCGACGATCATGCCTTCCTTCGTGAGTTGGGGGTAATACCACTTGATGAACTCACGAATACCATTCGTGCCCATGTCCGGCAAATGCATGTAACCAACGCGACCGTTCGTCGCTTTCGCCACTTTCTCGCGATTGCCCTGGATCCAATCGAGATAGATCAGGTTTGACTCGTCGTTAATCGGTCGATACGAAACAGTGCGCGCACCCTGCATCGTCGGCGTTTTGTTCAACGTAAGCTGGACCGGATTGTCCGCCTTGTTGCGCAACAGACGATACGGATCGTCATTCGCCTTCAACTCTTCACCGTCAATCGCGAGCACGTAATCGCCGACAGCGGCGTTCACCCCGACTTCCGTTAACGGCGAACGATAAATGTCTTCCTGGTTCTCGCCGGTGAAGATCTTCGCGATGCGATAACGTCCAGCTTGCCGGTCCAACTCGAAACGAGCACCCGGCAATCCGTAACGCGGCCGCGGCGGAATCTGAAAATCGCCGCCATCGATGTACGCGTGTTGGACCGTCAACTCGGAAATCATTTCGTGAATGACGTAGTTGAGATCCGAACGATGCGCGACGTGTTTCAACAACGGCTTGTACTGCTCGCGAATCGCGTCCCAATCCCAACCGTGCATGTTCGACACGTAGAACCAGTCGCGATAACGTCGCCACACTTCGTTGAAAATCTGGTTCCATTCTTCCGCCGGAACACGATCGACAAACAGACCCGACGTCGAAATCGCCTTTCGCGTACGATCACCGGTTGGTGTCGCGTCGTAGAGGTTCCAGGTCGTTGCGGCCGGCCCCTGGGCCACGAGCACTTTGGAACCGTCATCGGCCAGCGTGTAACCGCGGATGTCTTCCGCGAGCGTCGTCTCTTTTCGATCCTTGAGGGAATAAAGCTTCAACGTGCTGGTGCGATCGCCTTGCCGTCCGTAATAACCCGCACCGCCAACGGCGTAGAGCAGGAAACCAGTCTTAGCTGATAAACCAAAATAGTTGTCAGCAGCGATCGGGGCTTTCGCAACGCGATTCTGGATACCGTCGAAGTCGATCACGAGGTTTGCCGGAGGTTTCGGTGCAGCGTCGGGTTTTGGTTCCGCGGCGGGCGTTGGCGCGGCCGGTCCAGCTTCAGCCGGTTTATCAGGCGCTGGTGAAGTTGCCGGTTTCGGAGCGTCGTCAGCACTCTTTGCCACCGTGACTTCGTCACTCTCAGGCGGGAACGGATGCTTCACATCCTTGCGCAACGCCATCGCATAGATCTGCGTGGTGCGATTCGTCGCGAAGTTGAACTCTACGCTCGAAAGCTGCGGCAAGTATTCGCGGTCGCTAAGGAAGAAGAGATAGTTGCCCTGCGGATCCCACGCCGGGTTGTACGAACTGCCATTCTCGGGCGTGACCCGCCGCAACTGTCCATCAGACGCACTCCAGATGTAGATCGACGTAAACTGGTTCTCATTCGGCATCGTAAACGCGAGGTAATTGCCTCGCGGCGACCAAGTGTAGTCACGCACCTGGCCACGACGCGCGTCGGCGATCTCCGTAACTTTCTTATCGGCGAGCGTCATTATGAAAACCTTGCCGTCCTTGTCGCTGAACGCCAAACGCTTACCGTCAGGGGCCCACTCTGGTCCATAACGCATCGCAGTGCCACCACGCGTGATCTGTTCCGCGGGTTTCGAACCGTCCTGCGGGATCAGATACAACTCTTCTTCGCCACTCATATCGGAAATAAACGCGATCTGCGATCCGTCAGGCGACCAGCTCGGCCACTTGTCGAACGATCCTGAAGAATGTGTGAGATTGCGCGTCGGACCCTTCTCGATCGGCGCGGTAAACACGTCGCCGCGCGCGGCAAACAGAACGCGCTCCGCTTTCGGGCTCAAGCCGACCGACTGAACCGCATTCGCCACGGAAACCCGACTCGGACGCCGCGCGATCCCTTCATCAGGAACGTTGATCGAGATCGGCGTGCTCTTCCGGCTGCGCGTGTCGAACACCTGCAGCTCACCGTTCAACTCGTAAACGATCTGGTTTTCATTGTCGGAACTGGGCCAACGAACGTCGTACTGCCGGTTGGTTGTGACTTGTGTACTCCGTCCGGATGAAACGGCATACGCGTAAAGATTGAAATGGCCGTCCTTGTCCGAGTTGTAGAAGATCGTGTCGCCGACCCACATCGGATCGCGGGTGGCTCGTGGTCCATCCGTAATCTTCTTCGCAGAGCGATTGTTGAGATTGAAAATGTAGAGTTGGTTGGCCTGGCCACCGCTGTAGCGTTTTTCGGAACGGAAGTCGCGCGCCTGCGGCGAGTAGACCATCTCGCTGCCGTTCGGCGAGTAGTCGCCGGAACCTGCTTGCGGCATCGGCAACGGCTCTGCTGCGCCCCCGTCGACAGAAACCGCGTAGAGACGCGCGATACCTACCGACCATGAATCTCTTGTCGAGCGGAAGTAGATCTGTTTTCCGTCTTTGCTCCAGCCGTGCACCTGATTCTCCCAGCCCCAGCGTGGCGGCAATGGACCACGAGCAGGATAGAATGTCAGTTGACGCGGCTCACCGCCGGTGGTCGGGACAACATAAACCTGTTCGTCGCCGTCGTACTGCCCCGTGAAAGCGATCCACTTTCCGTCAGGTGAGAATTTGGCAAAGAGCTCGACGCCCGGATGCGACGTCAACCTCGTCGCGATCCCACCGGACGAAGCCGCAGTCCAAAGGTCGCCGCCGTAAGTGAAGACGACGCGATCACCACGGATGTCGGGAAATCGCAACAGTTTCGTTTGCGAGTAAGCGGTGGATGCGGTGACGAGCGCCAGCGCAAGCAGAATCGAAAGACGGATGAGACGGAAAGTGCTAAACAAGGGGATAACCTCCTATCGATTTACTTCCGGTTTTTGAATGCATCATTCAATTCGGTGTGTCTACTGGATAACACCACCGGACGGCCATCTATGAACAAATATCGTATGCGCGTACGAATTTCGAGAAGGTCGCCGTCGGTAACGACGAGGTTGGCCATCTTTCCCGGTTCGATCGAACCCAAACGATCCGCCACGTTCATAATCTGGGCCGGATAAAGCGTTACAGCCCTCACCGCATCAGCTTTCGACAACCCGTACGCCGCCGCCATCCCCGCATATTGCGCGAGGTTACGAACTTCCGCACCCGCGTCGCCGGTCGAAATAGCGAAACGAACGCCCGCCTGCTGCAACTTCGCTGGGTTCTCGAAAAGCACGTCGTAAGCGTCGTCTTCACGGTTCGGAAGCGAGAACACACCCGTCAGAATCACCGGCACATTCTTCTCTTTGAGCAGACTCGCGACCTTCCACGCGTCGTTGCCGCCGAGGATGATCGGTTTCAACTTCATCTCATCCGCGAACTTCAGCGCGCCGCGAATTTCGGCTTCGCGATCAGCACGGAAGATCACGGGTTGTTGACCACGAACGTACGGAACCAGCGGCTCTAGCACGACGTTGCGATCCGGACGCGGCAAGCTCTTGTCTCGTTCGTACGCATCGAGCGCACGACCGTAAGCCTCCGCATCGCGGAGCATCTTGCGGATCCGATCGACCTGACGTTCGTTGGCGGTCAACGTCTCGCTCAGATTCACCGGCGCCTGAAACCCGCCGAAGCCACCACCACCGAAACCGATGCGCGGATAATTAATGACGAGCGCGAACTGCGGCACGACCGCCATTTCCTTCGGCGCCGTGCCGAGCAGATTGATCAGCGCGGCCTGACCGGAGATTAGTCCGCCGGTTGGAGCGGTTAGTGTGTTTGTTATTCCTTCGACGCGCGTGACCGCGATGTGTGCGCTGTGTGGATTCACAGCGGTGATCGCCTTCGCGTTCGGATTCAGCTCACCGACTTCAGAAGTATCTACTGTGCCATTCGCACCTTGCGGAACTTCGACGAGTCCCATGTTGGTGCCGGCGTCGATCATTCCCGGATAAACCGAAAGACCACGACCATCAATCGACTGCGCATTCGCCGGCACGTTAACAGCCGTACCGACTGCTTCGATCTTGCCGTCGCGAATGACGACCGTGCCGCTTTCGATGTCAGCACCGCTGACAGTTACGATGCGCGCATTACGAATCGCAAAAACGCCACGCGCCGGAATCACGCCTTGCTGTGTCGTGGGGTTTCCGATCTGTTGGCCCAGTACCGGAACACAGATCAGAAGAATCGTAAGCAGGATCTTCATGGGCGCTCCTCCTCGATGAATTCACCGCCTTCGTGAGTCGGCGGCCGGCGGCGACCAGGAGTCTGCGGAGACTGACCTCGTGCCGGCGGCTTGTTCGGCTCTGCCTGCTCCAACGTCACACGTTCCTTCGCGAGCTCGGGGCGGCGTGCGAGATCCTGTTGGCGATCGAAAAAGACCGTGCCATCGACGAACGTCGTATCGACGCGCGCGTAAACGCTGAACGGATGAGCATTCCAGATCGCGACGTCGGCGTCTTTGCCGACTTCGATCGATCCCACGCGTTCCTGGACGCCGAGTTGAATCGCGGGGTTGAGCGTGATCAGCTTCAGAGCTTGCTCTTCAGTCAGGTCGCCCCAGTGCATCGCCTTAGCCGCTTCGATGTTCAATCGCCGCGCGCGTTCGTCGGAGTCGGAGTTCATTGAAACGACAACTCCGGCGCGAGTCATGATCGCGGCGTTGTAAGGAATCGCGTCGTAAGCCTCGATTTTGTAGCCCCACGAGTCAGCAAAGATCGACGCACCGGCTCCATGCGCAGCAATCTCTTTCGCGACCTTATAGCCTTCGAGCACGTGCTGGAAGGTTTTGATCTTGAAACCAAACTCGTCGGCGAGACTGATCAGCATCAGGATCTCGCTCGCGATGTAACAGTGGGCGTGCACGTAACGACGCCCTTGGAGAATCTCGACAAGCGGTTCGAGCTGGAGATCGCGTCGCGGCGGGATCAGGTTCTTGTCCTTGCCTGAGGCGGCGCGATACTCATCCCACGTCCGTTTGTAATCACGCGCGCGCGTGAACGCATCGCGAATCACTTCTTCAACACCCATGCGCGTGTTTGGATAACGACGCGTCACACCGGGCGTGTTCGGACTACTCGATCGCTTCACGTTTTCGCCGAGGGCGAACTTGATCCCCGGCATCGCGCCCGGAAACAAAAACTCGCTCGCCGGACGCCCGTATTTGATCTTCACTACCGAGTTCATGCCGCCGATCGGATTCGCGGAACCGTGCAGGAGATTCAGCGTGGTGACGCCGCCCGCCAGTCCACGATAAAGATCGACGTCTGTCGGGTTCAGCACGTCTTCAGTCCGCACCATCGAGGTCACTGCAAGCGTGCCTTCGTTGATCGTGTCGAGCATCGAATGCGAGTGGGCATCGATGATGCCGGGCATCACAAACTTGCCCGTCGCATCGATCACGCGCGCGTTCGCGGAGGCGTTCAGGTTCTTGCCGACCGCGGCGATCTTTCCGTTTCGAAGCAGCACGTCAGTGTTGGTGAGCGTGCCGCGTGTGACGGTCAAGACCGTGGCG
>DASRPN010000108.1:0-11422 GCA_035646355.1 Pyrinomonadaceae bacterium
CTCAATGTCAATCCGCTGTCGGCGACCGCGGCAGTTAAAGATCCGTCAGTTGTATACAGTCATAAGATCCCGTTGAAACCGGGCATCTATCAAATCCGCGTTGCCGCGCGCGACGAGAAGAGTGGCAACGTCGGCAGCTCCGCGCAGTGGATCGAGATTCCCGATCTGAGTTCGAAGAAGTTGACGCTTAGCACGTTGCTACTTGGTGGGCACACTGCCGCGGCGCAACAAAAAGGTGGCGATCAGGTGCAGTTTAGCGTGGACCGTCGCTTTACGCGCGAATCGCAGATGACGTTCTTTACGATCGTTTACAACGCGACGGTGGGGAATGCGCCGAAGCTGGACGCTCTAATTGAGATACAGCGCGGAGGTCAGCGTGTAGTTGCGAGTCCGGTGTTGCCGGTTGTTGTTGAAGGGAATTCTGATCTGGCCCGTATTCCTTACGGTGCGAACGTGGGACTGAAGACGCTCGCTCCGGGACGATACGTGCTGAAGGTTACGGTCAACGATCGCAACGCAAATACGAGTGCGGTCAATCAGACCATTTTCGAAGTCGAATGATCGATTAGCGTCGCATTAACGTTCCGATCTAATTGGGCCGCTCCAATCGCGCCGCTCCAATCGGGCCGCGCACAAGTTGCCAGTCGGAAGCAGCGCGATTGTACCGGACGAGTTTAATGCCGTGGGCCAGTCCGACGAGTTGCAGGAAGCGAATACCGAGCCAGTTTAAGTCAAACTCGTACCAACGCAGGCCGTGGCGCGCTGATGTCGGGTGAGCGTGATGGTTATTGTGCCATCCTTCGCCGAATGTCAGCAGCGCTACCCACCAGCTGTTCCGCGAATCATCTCCGGTTTGAAATCTGGTCCTGCCCCACAGGTGCGTCGCCGAGTTGACAAGCCACGTTGAATGAAACGCTAGTACCAGACGGAGAAACACTCCCCAAAGCAACATAGCCCACCCGCCGAATACGAGAAGCGTCAGCGACAGCACTAGTTGAGGAACCCAGTAGAACTTATTGAGCCAGCGGTAATACCGATCCTTTACCAGATCGGGTGCGTAACGAGCCAACGTTGCCTCGCTATGATTTAAACCCGACAAAATCCAGCCGATGTGTGCCCACCAGCCGCCATCGCGCGGCGTATGCGGATCCCCTTCTCGATCTGTATGTGCGTGATGTATGCGGTGCGTTACGACCCATTGGATTGGCCCACCTTCGAGCGAGACCGTACCGCAAGTCACGAGGAAGTATTCGACAAGTTTTGGAACTTTGTAACCACGATGAGTGAGCAGCCGGTGCCAGCCCATTCCGATACCCAGACTGCCGCCTACCCAGTAAAGGATGATTGCCGTAATCGCGGCCGGCCAGCTCCAGAAAAAGAGAGCTGCGACGGCAGCAAGATGCGCGATGGTAAGAAAAATGACTGTGCCCCAATTCATCGCTCGCTTTGTGGTTGTGTCTTCCGTGTGGTTTCCCGATTTCATTCAAAACGTCCTTGATACCTATCGAAATAGTCCGCCGTTTGTATCTAAACACATTGGTCGCAGATCAGGGCCGTTTCGCCGCGAAAATTACAAAAGTGCGACACTGGTCTCGTCCAAAATTTTGTTGCCTCGTCCATTTCTCCTCTATATACTGCGCACGCTAATCCTCGGTTTGCTTCTTCTGACAACTGATTAACGGCTGATAGGACGAGAGGAGGTCCCGTGCGACGCTTTGCTCCCCGGCTTTGCGCACAAGTTTTCTGTATCACGCTGCTGTTTCTCTGTGTCTCCAACTCCCAGGCGCAGACCCAGACCCAGGAAATCACGAGTCGAGGGTGGGCGCTGACCAACATGAAACGCGACGTGAAAGTCGCTCCTTCACCTCGAGAAAAACTACTCGCTCAAGTTGCTATCAGAGACGACTTCCGCAAATTGCAGGTCGTCAACAACGATTTGATGAAGCGAGTCTTCAAGCCCGCTAACACTCAACCGATAACTGAAAAGGAAATCAGATCGAGACTCGGCGAGATCAAGAAACTCGCTCAACGACTGCGCGAGAGTTTTGCTCTTCCGAAAATAGAAGCAGAGGAACCAGCGAACAACCTCGCTTTGCGGCCGGGGTTGCTACAACTCGACGAAGCCATTATTCGCTTTGTCGATAATCCATCGTTTAGCGAATTGAGAGTTTACGACGCGGAACTCGCGTCTCAAGCGGCGAAAGACCTCAATGAGGTGACGCGACTCGCCGAGGCGCTGAGGAAATTGGCGAAGGATAAGTAGCTTCTCAGGTCTCTTCTCTGCGCGTGTGCTTGTAAACGTGTGTGAGCGTCGATCCAGCCGGGCATCACCGTCAGGCCGCGCAGGTCGTAGTCGACTGGATTCGCCTTGGGATCGATTCGGACGATCTTCGAGCCCTCGATGACGATTCGTGTGTCTCGGAGAACGTTTCCTTTGCCGTCGAACAGAGTGCTGACGGCGATTACGATGCGTTTCGATTGGGCCAGTGTTGTGTTGCTGCAAGCGACTATAACGAGCAGCAAGACGATCGTGGCCCGTGCAAACTTACAACTGGTCATAGTGTCTATTTTTGTTAATAGCAGTGTCTACAATAATGGACAGAAACGTTGAATCCTCGCCCTAGTGGTCCAACACACCTCAGTCCAGTGGGCTTTTGCCGCTTTGGAATATCTCTTGCTCCCACTTCCTGCAAAGCCGCTGAAGAACATGACCTCGGCATGTTTACCAAGCTCAATAAATCTCAACTCACTCTTTAAAGGAGACACAATGGCCGCTCCCAAAATCAACGTCGAAGTCCAACCCACCCAAAACGGTAAAGCATATTACCTCCCGATCGCTCCGAAGTCTGCCGGCGACCCCGAGCGCGTTAAAATCGTGCTCCGTCTGCGCATCACCAACAACGAGACCAAGCCGATCACCTTAAACGACATCACGTTTGCTTTCCCAGACATCCCGATCGCGATGAAAGGAGAGAAACTCGCGATGGATCCCGCTGGCGATGCCGATCCAAACGACGGCGTGATCGCACCCGGAACTACAGCCGTTTGGTCCAATGGTGTGGTAGACTTCGACACCAGCGAGGCCGGCGAGAATAAGGTACGCAACGAGGTCTATCTCAAAGCTCCTGCGCCGGCAAAAGTGAAAATTAACCTCACCTTTGCGAAGTTCTCCGATCCATTTACCATGACGATGGATTTGATACCCTTCACGAACCCAACGGGCGACGGCTCTTTTCTTCTCCCGTTTAGCGTTGCCGATCTGGACCACGGCGAATACGTGGTCACTTCGGCTCAACATTGGGCCAATGGCGGCGCCAATGGCACTCAGATCTACGCTCATGACATAGACCTCCAGGCGCGCGTAAGTGGACAATGGACCGCGCTGCTGAGCGGTAAAGACGGCACCAAGAACAACCATTATCGTATTTGGGGAAAGCCCGTTCGGGCGCTGGCGGATGGGACGATCATCAGCTTTGCGAATGATTTCGATGACAATCCTGTACCAGGCGAGAAGTTATCAGCGGACGCAAATCATGTCTGGGTTAGGCACGGTGACGTCAAAGTGTATTACACGCACTTTCAGAAAGGCAGCATCCCGATCGAATTGAGGCAGGTTAACGCTCCGGTCACGGCTGGCCAAATTCTGGGGCTCGCGGGAAACTCCGGAAGATCCTCCAATCCGCACTTGCATTTAGAGTGTCGTGACTTTGCCACCAACAGCTTGCGCGGTTTGCCTTTCAAGCGAGGTTGGGTGCTGGAACGCGAGCTGATTGCGAGCGACGGGACTGGTCCGTGGGTAAGGCTTACCTCCGACGGCATCTCCAAGGAAAAGGTCGCGATCTGGCCCGCGCTGTTTCTACCGTTGCCTCCCCCTGATTTGGACGAGGTCAACGAGAGGATCGTCGGTCAGGTGTTCGGCGGAGTTTCCAAAGACGGTGGCGGTTTTGTGATCGTGAATGGAAAGATCATTCGCGTTCCACCGCGTGGACCGAAGTGGGCACTGCTTGAATCGCTGATCGCAGTGAATGCCGTGGAGCAACTTCGACACCCGCAGGCTGAGCGCATGAAGCGTGATGTAACGGAAACCATCCGCGACATCGCAAAAGACTTGGGCCGCGAGTTTTAGCCGAATCGGGAATTACGTAGCAACACGTTCGTCGGCGGGCCTCACCCGCCGGCGAAACCAATCCTGCCCGGTGGCGAAGTAAGTCCACCAGATCACGAACAACTGGAACGGTACTCTCGCCAGCAAATAAATTGGACCCGCATCATGACCGCCGTATTCGACTCGATTGATAGCCGAATAAATGTTCGCCGGTAAGAGTCCAATCAACATCACGATGAGGAGAAAGCCCGTCACTCGCTCCAGACGCGGTATCCACACTCCAATCGCTCCAAGCAGTTCGAGTATTCCGGTGACATAAATAAGCTCAACCCGATAGGGAACAGAAGACGGGATCATTTTTGCCATCTCTTCAGGGGTGATGAAATGAGCGAGAGCTGTAACGAGGAAGAAGAGCGATAGACCTACTCTCGCTCGCTTTGATGGATCCATCTTCAAACTGGGAAACCATCGTCCCAGGAGAGTCAGTACTAAATATGGCGCAACCAGCAAAACCAGTAAAAACATTAGCGTCATAAGTTGGGGAAGATCCTTTCCACGCGTGGGTTTTCTAACGATTTCGCTTGGCGGGAAATCGTTAGAGAGTCTAAACTGCCCGCCATGCTAAACGACTTCTTCTTTGCATTTCGCACGCTGCGCAAGAGTCCCATATTCACTATCACAGTAATCGTTACCATCGCGCTCGCTATCGGCGCCAGTACTGCCATTTTCAGTGTAACCAACGGTGTACTGATGCGACAGCTTCCCTACAAAGATCCGGAGCGACTAGTGCTGGCGCGCAGCGATATGCAGAAGAGGAATGTCAAAGATTTTCCCGTTTCCAACGTCGACTTTCTCGACATGCGGAACACCGCGAAAAACAACTTCGAAGATTTCGCGGCTGTTAATACGTTTCGCTTCACCGTTCCCGCGCTGGACGGAACACCCGAGCGCGTTCGCATGGCCTCAGTGTCGACTAACTTCTTTCAAATGATGGGAGCGTCGATCATCGCGGGGCGAGATTTTCAGGAATCTGATGGAATGGCCCCGCCTCCTCCGGCGGGAAACCAGGATGGCAATGCGCCTGCTGCGAACGCACCGCCGCCGTTGCCGACCATGGTTATTCTAAGTAACGAATACTTTCAGCAGCGTTTCGGCGGCGACCAGTCGATGATTGGCAAACCGCTGCCGGTCTCTGCTGCATTTGGACCACCGCCAATCATCGTCGGCGTGCTCGCGCCGGGTTTTGAATTGCTGTTTCCGCCGAAGGCGAACATGGAACAGTTTCCGAGTATCTGGATCGCTGCGCGTATTCCGTACGACGTGGCGCAACGCAACAACGTGCAGTGGCGCGTGATTGGACGAATGAAGCCTGGCGTCTCGGTCGGACAAGCGCAGGCCGAAGCCGACACCATCTCTCAAAAAATTCGCGACGAGAATGCGATCGCGCGGACAGCCGGTAGCCAGATCGTGCTGGTTCCGATGAAGCAGCATCTTGTTGATGAAGTGAGACCGACGATTCTTGCGTTGATGGGCGCGGTCATTTTCCTGCTGCTGATTGCGTGTGTGAACGTGGCGAACCTGATGCTGGTCCGAGCTTCGTCACGTGAACGTGAGCTGGCGGTTCGAGCAGCGCTTGGCGCAGGTTGGTGGCAGTTAGTTCGTCAAACGCTTGCTGAGGCGATCGTACTCGCCGCGATCGGAACGATCATCGGCGTGGCGCTGGCGTATCTAGGTATTCGCCAGTTGCTCTCGATCGCACCGGAGAATCTGCCGCGCTTGAATGCGATCGGAATCGATTGGCAGGTGTTGGGGTTTGCGGTGTTGGCAGGACTGCTGTCGGCGGTGCTCTTCGGTGTGATTCCTGCGCTACGAACCGCGAAACCAAACCTCATGGACACATTACGCGCGAGCGGTCGAACGAGCGCACTGGGCGCTGCTAGCTTGCGTAATGCTGTTGTCGTCGTCGAAGTTGCACTCGCGTTTGTGTTGCTGATCGGTTCGGGGTTGATGTTCCGAACGTTCCTTAATATTCAACGTGTGAATCTGGGATTTGATCCACGCGGATTGCTCACGTTTCAACTTCTCGGCAACGTAGGCACCACAGCAGAGGAAAGAGACAACTTCAAACGCCAGCTTCGCGAAAAACTCGACGCGATTCCAGGTGTGAACAGTGCGACGGCGTCATTTCCGTTGCCGCTTGCTGGTGGGTTTAGTCCGGTGCGGTGGGGGGGAGCTGAAGCTGAAAACGATTCCAGCAAGTTTCAAGCTGCCGATCTTCAGGTGGTCCTCCCGGGATACTTCGAAGCGATGGGGACGACGCTTCTCGCCGGAAGGACTTTTACGCATGACGACAGCAGGCCTGACAAGAACCTGCTGATCGTCGATCAGGCACTCGCGGCGAAAGCGTTTCCCAACGAGTCTGCGGTTGGCAAGCGAATTCTGTTTCGCGTTCGCACGCCTGAGGCACAGTGGGGTGAGATCATTGGCGTCGTGGTCCATCAACGAAACACGTCGCTGATCGAACCGGGTCGGGAACAAATCTACGTGACCGATGGATATGTAAACCACCAGGCCGCTTCGTGGTGGGCGCTGCGTACGGACGGAGATCCGGCGGCGTTAGCGGGTACCGTACGTGACGTCGTGCGTGGCATGGGGAAGGAAACGTTCATCAACGATATGAAGCCGATGGATTCGCTCGTCACGGGTGCGCAGTCGCAGACGCGTTTCTCGTTGTTATTGATCGGAGTGTTCTCAACAATCGCAGCTCTTCTTGCCGCTGTAGGTTTATACGGTGTGCTTGCGACGTCGGTGCGCCAGCGAACCGCGGAGATCGGTGTGCGCATGGCGCTTGGAGCCGCGCCGTCGCGTATCTTCCGTTTGATGGTCGGGAAAGGAATCTATCTCAGCGCGATCGGGATCGGGATCGGTCTACTCGCCGCGTTTGGACTGACGCGTGTGCTGGCGAGCATGCTTGTCGAGGTCAAACCAACCGATCCGGTTACATTCGCCTCGGTAGCGGTGCTGTTCCTGGTTATCGCGGTGCTGGCGTCCTGGCTTCCCGCCCGCCGCGCTTCGGGTTTGGATCCGACAACAGCGCTGCGGCAGGAGTAGCTGAGATCAACTCAACCGCATTAGCAATGCAGATTCGTGAATACGAGGACAACGCCGAGTCGGTTTGCACATCATGTACCGGCGCCTTTAAAAAAAACTAATCGAAAGAAAACTTAAAAGATGAAAAGATCAGACATCAATCCGATGCCACAGTACTGGGAACGCTATATCAACCTGGTCCCTGATGTGGAACTGCCACAAGCTTTCGACGACAGCATTCGTCAGTTGGAGAGCTTGAACCGAAATGCTCTCGGACCAATTGCCGATAAGACGTACTCGGCAGGCAAGTGGACCATCAAAGACATAATCCAGCACCTCATCGACGGCGAAAGAATCATGTGTTTTCGCGCGCTAATGTTCGCGCGTCGCGATAGGGCGATCCCGCCAAGTTTCGAGCAGGATGACTTTGCTGTGAATGCAGGCGCGAACCGCAGGACATTTGATGATTTGATTGATGAACTGATAAACGTGCGGCGTGCGACGAAATCGATGTTCGACAGTTTCGACGAAGAGATGTTAAAAGCGCGAGGCGTGAATTGGGAGACCGAGGTTTCAGTACGCGAGGTCGGTTTTCTTATCGTTGGTCATCAAATTCATCACTTCAACGTCATCGCCGAGAGATACGCGTCGCTCTAATCACGGCGAAGTATGTCGGGTGCCCAACCTTGGAATCCGGCGCTAGCTGCGTTGAAACGTTACACTCCGCGCATTGAAGCGAGCCAACCTTTTCTCGACTCATTCAATAAAGCAACGACAGATGAACGAATAATCGATCATCGTGAGCGGCACTGAATCTGCTGATAGTGAATTGACGGTTGTCTACCAGCGGGGGGTTCATTATGACCAATGGTGTTCGCGACGAGGGAATACTGGATGTGATTCGCGTGCTGTCGGCTCGCGGCGCGAGTGGCAGGGTTCAGATCAGCACGGGCATGACTGATGGCGCACTTTTCTTCAACAAGGGTCAGCTTGTAGAGGCTCGTGTCGGCAAGCTTAACGGGTTTCAAGCAATCAATGCTCTCGTCGCTGTTCCCGACGCGACTTATAACTTCGATCCTTCGATAGAGGCTCCGGTTCATAGTTCGATCTCGGCCAAGGAGCGTCTACTGCTGAGAGATTTCTTTGGCATTGAAGCCGCTGAAGAGTTGGCCGAAGTTGCACCTAGTTTCGCAGATGACGACGTCACGCCTTCGAGAGTAGTGCCTGATGTGCCTCACGAGCAAATGATTTCTAAAGACGATGACGAAGTTACCGTGGTAAGACAACCACCACTCGTCGCCGATCCTCCACCTGTTTACCGTCCTGACTCGATAGCACCAGTCAGACCCGTCACTGCACGTTCTACCTTTATACCGGCGCTGGCCCTTATTGTCCTAACAGTGCTTTCGGTTGCGGCGATTATCGCAGTTGTATACAGACTTAGCAGGCCAGACTCGACGGCATCAGCGGTCCCAACAGTTCAAACTCCTGCTCCCGCTAACGCCCCGCAACAACCGGCAAATGCGCCGGTAACTTCCGCCGTTGCGGATCTCAGCGGCAACTGGAGTGTAGTTAATACGGTCGAGCAAACGTCGTATGCAGCTTACAAGAACATGAAAGTCGGCTTTAACGTCTCGATCAATCAAACTGGAAAAGATTTCACCGGAACGGGTGAAAAGATCTCCGAGAACGGCCGAAACCTCCCCGCCACCAGCCGAACACCGATCGTGGTGAAAGGGACAATCGACGGTGACAAAGTTGAAGCCACGTTCTCGGAGAACGGCGCGCTGCGAACAACAAACGGCCGTTTCGTCTGGCGGATTGATAAAAGCAGTGGTGGTCTAACCGGAACCTTCATGTCCAACGCCGCCCGCAGCAGTGGAAAATCCGCCGCGACGAAAGAGTTGTGAGAGCCGCCGTTACGGGTCCGACGCGTGCTAGAATTACAGCGCAATGCTCGAGGATTCGCCCAACAAACAAATCACGGTCAGAGTCATTCGCAACGGATTGCCCGAGCCGCACGACAACGACTGGTCCAACGCTTCTTCGGAGGAGCGGATCGAAGCGGTATGGACACTCACCGAACTTTGCTTGGCGTGGAACAAACCTTCAGCAAGTGAACCCAGACTTCAAAGAACTATTACTCACGTTCAACGAACACGGGGTTGAATACCTGATTGTGGGCGCTCACGCATTGGCGGCTTACGGGCACGTGCGTGCGACCAAAGATCTGAACATTTGGGTACGCCCAGAGCAATCGAACGCTAAAAAAGTGTTACAAGCGCTATCAGGCTTTGGTGCGCCTTTGACGGATCTAACGGCTGACGATCTTAGTAAGAAAGATACGATCTTTCAGATTGGGTTGCCGCCACTACGCATCGACATAATTACCAACATCGACGGTGTAGAGTTTCAAGAAGCATGGCCAGATCGTTTGGAGACGTTGTTCGGAGGTGTGCCCGCCTTTGTCATTTCTCGTCACCACCTGATTACAAATAAGAAAACCGCCGGACGCCTGCAAGATCTAGCTGATGTACAGCAATTGGAGGCGACCAAACATCAGCCATAGCTTCACAACGTTTCCGATCCCTGGCCCGGTCTTCGTAAATCTGCAACATAGTTCCTCGCCGTGCGTATCATTCAACCAGATCGAGGTCAGTGCTCCGTCAATCCGTTCGGGAGTAATTGATGAAAGCCATAGAGGTTGAAAATCTTTCCCGCGCGTTTAATGGTCTGCGCGCTGTCGACAACATCTCCTTCTCGGTTGAAGCCGGAGAAATATTTGGCTTTTTGGGCCATAACGGCGCCGGCAAAACAACCACCATTCGCATGCTGAGCGGACAGTTGTTACCCAACGCCGGCCACGGACGCGTCGCTGGTTGCGACATCGTCACCGAACAGCAACGGCTCAGACCACTCATCGGCGTCGTCTCCGAACACCAGAACCTCTATGAACGCATGTCGGGACGCGAGAACCTTGAATTCGCCGCGCGACTTTACGGTCAGGATTTCCAACGCGTCAATGCAGTCCTCGAACAAGTCGATCTACTCGATCGCGCCAAAGATAAAGTGCAGAACTATTCAAACGGAATGAAGCAACGACTGGTCATTGCCCGGTCAATACTGCACCGTCCGCAAATCGTTTTCCTCGACGAACCGACTCGCGGTCTCGATCCCGTCGTCGGCCGCGAGCTGCGACAACTGATAACGGACATGTCGAGCCAGGGTGTAACAATTTTTCTCACCACCCATTACATGGAAGAAGCAGACCAACTCTGCGACCGCGTAGCATTCCTGAGCGAAGGACGTATAGTCGCTCTGGACACACCCAACAAACTAAAAACAGCTCACGGCAGCAACCAGGTAAATGTAACTCTTAATAACGGCGAAAGTCTCAGCATCGCTCTCGATGATCCAAATGCGGGAAGTGAACTACAACAACTCGTAAACAACGGTCAGGTGAGAACATTACATTCAGCCGAAGCAACACTCGAAGAAGTGTTTATTCAACTGGCAGGAAGGCGGTTGTCTGAATGAACCTGAACATCGTCTCAGCAATCACCCGAAAAGATCTGGTCGACGCGATCAGGCATCGCTATCTGCTAACCGCCCTCGTCACGCCGTTGTTTGTCGCGCTGCTGTTTCGCGTGATGTTGCCAGGCGCAAACAGCCGCGACCTTCTCACGGTAGTGGTCCATGATCCAGCGGGTTCAGGACTGGTCGCCGAACTTCAGAACTCCCCTCGGATAGGCGTGGTGGAAGTCGCGTCGGCAGACGCGACGCCCAAAGAAGTGGAAACGCGCAAGGCAATTGGCGGCATCGTAGTGCCGGCTAACTTTGCTTCAGAAATAGCGGCCGGCAGGCAACCGGAACTCACCGTTTACATCAATAATGACAAGAATACTTTCGAACAAGCCGCTTTCCGCCGGCTGTTGGACCAACTGGTCCGCTCATTTGCCAAACAGCCGGACCCGGCACGGTTCGTCTGGGTTGATATTGATAAAGATAAGAAGGACGAGCTCATTGGTGGAACCAGTCTTGATCAAATAATGCTGCCTTTACTTCTGATACTTACATTCGGAATGACCGGGGCATTCGTCGTCCCTTTGTTAATCGTGGAGGAAAAGGAAAAGCGAACACTCGACTTTCTTTTATCATCGCCAGCGAGTTTAAAAGAGATAATCGCCGGCAAAGCGCTGACGGGTGTGGTGTACACGCTGCTGATCG
>DASRPN010000109.1:0-3394 GCA_035646355.1 Pyrinomonadaceae bacterium
TTGGTCCAACCAGGAAGAGCGCGTACAAGGGCGCGTGCACCACGTGATTGAGCCGCAGCAACATCTCCACGAACGCCACGAGGAACACGACAATGCATTGCCACTTTTTCGATTTAACCGTCGTCTTGGGATCCGTAACCATGAAGAAAACGAAGAGTTGATACATCGGTCCCGTTATCGGTGCGACTTCCGCCCACCACGAGTCACCCGTGATGTAACTGCGCAGGAACGCAAAGGCAAAAAATGAAGCGACGTAGGTGGCGCTGATGTGAATTCGCTTCGCGCGATAAATGATGATCGAGCCCAATGTCCAGATCACAATCAACGGCCATTTGAAGTTGCCCCACTGAACGCTCAAAGCGGCGACTGTCTCAGGCGCTAGAAACAGCAGCGCGCAGATGCCAAAGTTTGACGGGTTCCACAGATGGCGACCTTTTACGCGCAAAACGTACTTCGACATGATCGACAGCAAACTTGCGAGAGCGAAGGGCCACAGCGCAGGAGAACGAACCAGAATCCCGCAACTGATCCCGCTGATGTACGCGCTTGACAGATTCAGCCACTTGCCGAAAAAGATCCGCCCCAACACCAGCTCTGCCACTAGCGCTACGACAATCGCGACGCCGGTCTTTTCATAACTTTCGAGAATGCCGTAGCCGAGGTGGCCCACCACGAGGATAAAAGTGATGAAGAGCGGCGCGATGTAGCGGTTGTCGAGACTGAATTTCCGTCTCGCGCCCTGAAGAACCGGAGTGGGCATTGATTGCGAGGCCGACTGGCTCATGCAGTCTCCTTGATCTTGTACGTTTGTCCGACCGCAGGCTTTTCAATCGTCTCGACCTTACCTGACGGCCAGCGAATCTCAGCCTTCTCGATTTGCGGATTCTTGCCAAGTCCAAAATGCAGCCGTCGCTGGTTCTGCGAACAAAAACCGCTACCACCTGAAACTTGTTGCACCTGCTGGCGTCCGTTCCAGAAGAGTCGCACTTCTGCGCCAATGGCGCTGCGATTACTTGACGAGCCTTCCAGTTCAAACTCGATCCACTTGTTTTCAGGTGCGACGTTATTCTTATAAATAAGCAGCGGACCTTTTTGATTCGCGACCACGACGTCGAGCACACCACGATTCCACAGATCGACAAGCGCGACTGCGCGACCGTCATGAAGATCAGTCGCACCAACCGCCTGCGCAACGTCTACAAACTTCCCGGCGCCGTCGTTGAGCCAGACCTTTTTCTGCTGGTAGCCAGACAAGCTGCGTCCATCCATCGCGGGCCAGTGCGCGGCGTCGGAGATGATCGTCGAGTTGCCGCCGGCGATCTTGGAGAAGTCGTACCAGTAGTTCAGATCGCGATCGGCGGAGATGTAACCATTGACGAGATAAAGATCCAGCGTGCCGTCGTTGTTGAGATCGCCAAACTGAGCACCGAAACTCCAGCCGCCAATCTCAACGTCCATGGCGCGCGCGAGATTGTCGTACTGAAGCGAGTCGCCGGTTGTTCCTTCACGCGGCACCCAGAGATTGTTGCCCTGGATCAACACGCCTTCTTCAGAGATGTTCGAGACGTAGATCGAATAACGGCCCTGATTCAGGATGTCGCCAATCGACGCGTTCATCCCACTCTTCGGTGAGAAACCAACTCCCGTGTCTTTTCCAACTTCGCGAAACTGTTTGCCGTCGTTGAAGAAGAGTTCCGAGATGCCGTAATCGTTGGCGATGAAAAGATCCATGTTGCCGGAGCCGCGCAGGTCGGCAGCAACGGCGGCCAACGCCCAGCGCCGCGTATCAATCCCGATTTTTTGACTGATCTCTTCGAACGAACCGTCGCCGAGGTTGCGGAACAGATACTTGCGCCCGCCATTATTCGCGTACTCAAAACTCTCGGGCATCATCTTGGTCGTCTTGAGTTGCCAGAGGTTTACGTCTTCGGCGTAATAGCCACCAAGAAACAGGTCAATACGCCCGTCGCGATCATAATCAAACCAGATAGCAGTGTTTGCGTTGACCCATTCAGGCAACTTTGCTTTGTCTGTGACGCGTGAAAACTTCTGTCCGCCGTCGTTGTGAAAGAGCTCGGGCTTGCCCCACTTGTAAAGAAACAGATCTTCGTAACCGTCGTTGTCGTAGTCGCCCCAAATTGCGCCCATCGACACTCCGGTCCCAGCCTGGTTGACGTCCGCGATTCCGAGATCAGGCGCAACATCTTTGAATGAGCCATCCGTCATGTTGCGGAAGAGCGCGTTCTTACTTCCTTCCCCGCTGTTCGTCACATAAACATCCGACCATCCATCACGATCGAAATCGACGATCGAAACGCCCGCGCCCATCGACGCAACCTGCGGCATGATGTGGTCCAACTGTTTGTCGAGTGTGGGAGCCTGATGTGTGAAGCCGGCCCTTGATGTCTGACCGACTTCTTCGAGGTAGAAGCCATAACGCGCAAGCGCAACCGCTGTGTCGCGCACGATGTTTGCCGCTTCACGCCGCGCAGCTAATCGTTTGAACACGACCGGCGCCGCCAACAAGGCAACGAACACGACGATCAGCACAATCCGGGGGACCTTACGGCTTTTCATCTCTGCTTGTTCTTAACCGTTCTAGAAGACCTTAACACGTTTCTGAAAACATCCGGCGCGACGTAACGCGTGTGATATGTCTGCCAGTCCTCGGGAAATTGCTGGTAGACGGGTTCGTCTTCCAACCGGCCCGGTGGCGAAATGTATTCGTTCTTAGCGTGATACGGCAAAGGCTGCACCGTTTTTGAGAACGTCGAATTCAGATCTCCATCCTTGATCCATCCGTCTCCTACGATGACGTAATCGCGTAACCAACCAGCCTGTGGCAGAGCCGGTACGGCGAAACGAAACGTCATCTCGTCGCCGGCATTCATGATTACGTAGCGATCATCGACTCGCTTCAACAGCTCGCGCACGTCTCCGAAGCGGGTGTAGTAACCAATCAAATCGCGCCACATCTGCTTCGAGCTGGAGAGACGATTATAGTCCGGTAGTTCCGGCGACGAATCGTTAGCCCGCGAAATGACCGAGTAACCACGATAATGTAGATCGGCAACGTCGGCATCCAGTCGATTTGTTTTCGTGGTTGCGTCCGGAAGTCCAACCGCCCACTCGAGTGAGTCCCAGAAAATCTCAAGGTTCGTTCGCAAACGCAGACGGCGGGGCGCGCCTGATGTAAACACATTTGCGAGATCAAACAAACAGATTTTGTTTCTTCCCGCCGGAAAACCCAGGTTGGGATGTACTGTGCGCCAAATGCCATTGGCATCCTGAACCTCCAGGCTCAACGGTTTTGCCTGCTCCTGCTGACCCTGGCTGATAGCGACGTTAATTGAAGAGTCAGTGGGATGCATCCAGCCGTTCGCGATCAACCAGA
>DASRPN010000110.1:0-6402 GCA_035646355.1 Pyrinomonadaceae bacterium
ACCGACGAAGCGATAACCAACGCCAACCACTGTCTCGATGCAATCGCCGCACTTATCGAGTTTCTGACGCAGGCGCCGAATGTGCACATCGAGCGTGCGCGCATCGCCATAATAACTGTAGCCCCAAACGCTATCCAGCAACTGCTGACGTGTGACGACGCGATCCGCGCTCTTTGCAAGCACGGAGAGTAGCGTGAATTCTTTGTTTGTCAGTTTGACGCGGTTGCCGTCGCAAACGACTCGAATATCGTCGAAGTCGATCGTCAGATGATCGTCTTCATACGTCTTGCCCATGTTCTCGTCAGCGCGGCGCATGACGGCACGAACACGCGCCAGTAGCTCACGCACGGAAAACGGCTTGGTGATGTAGTCATCAGCGCCGAGGTCCAGGCCGGTGACACGATCCGATTCGGAGGCCTTCGCGGTAAGCATGATGATCGGTGTGCGTCTCGTCGCGGGTTCGCGCCTGAGTCGACGGCACAACTCGATCCCGCTCATTCCCGGAAGCATTAAGTCGAGAATAATCAGTTTCGGAGGCTCGCGTTCGTTCAGCGCGGCCGCGAGTCCCGCTTCGCCCGTAGGCGCTGTCACCGCCGCTAACCCTTCACGTTCGAAGTTGTACTTCAAACTCTCCGAGATGTCGGCATCATCCTCAATGATCAGGATTGGACGAGTCATAACTACGTAGTGTGTTTGATAAAAGCGGCTTCCGCCATGTAGACCGTAAGTTCACAAATGTCGGTTACGTAATCGCCGATGCGTTCGAGGTGCTTGGCGACGAACAACAGGCGCGCGTCACGCGTGGCAGTCTGAGGTTCAGTGACCATCAGTTCGATCAACCGGTGAAAAGTGTGGTTGTAGAGATCGTTGATCGCGCTGTCGCTCTTGATAACTTCACGCGCCGCCATAGCGTCATTCGACGTGAACGCATCGAGCGCGGCGCGCAGCATTTTCAGCGCATGCTCGGACATGCCGTTCAAGTCGATGACTGACTTCAGCTCCGGTTCGTTGTTTAGATCGATTGCCGCGCGGGCGATATTGCACGCGTGATCGGCAATGCGTTCCAGAACAGGCGCCATTTTAGCCACGGAAATCACGAAGCGCAGATCGCGCGCCGCAGGCTGACGCAAGGCGATGATGTCGATGCACTGGCGATCGATCTCCACTTCGAGCTGATCGACCTGATCGTCATGCTCGAGTACCTGGCGTGCGACATCGCTGTCGCGTTCACCAAGGGCGAACATGGCGCGCGCCAGTGCCTGCTCCGCCTCGCCGCCCAGCAGCAAGACGCGATCGCGTAAGGAACTCAGTTCGTCGTCAAGATGACGGTGTAAATCCATGGTTAGTTAGTACTTGGTGACTGGTGCTTCGTACTTTGTGCTTTGTACTTTGTAGTGGACTGTTAGAAAACCAAGTACTAAGTACCAAGTACCAATTTACCCAAATCTCCCGGTAATGTAATCTTCGGTCACTTTCTCATTGGGGGCAGTAAACATCTTCTCAGTCGAATTCACTTCGATCAACTTACCAAGCCAAAAAAATGCAGTGATGTCGGAAACTCGCGCAGCTTGTTGCATGTTATGCGTCACGATCACGATCGTGTACTGCTTCTTCAAGTCGAAAATCAGCTCTTCGATCTTGGAAGTAGCGATTGGATCGAGCGCCGAAGCGGGTTCGTCCATCAAAAGCACTTCAGGACGAATCGCGAGGGCTCGCGCGATGCAAAGGCGTTGCTGTTGTCCTCCCGACAGACTCAGCGCCGACTCCTTCAATCGATCTTTAACTTCGTTCCACAGCGCCGCGTTCTCGAGAGCTTCCTCAACGCGCGCTACCAATTCAGACTTACTATTCGTCAGCCGATTGATTTTCAATCCGTACGCAACATTGTCGAAAATCGATTTTGGAAACGGATTCGACTTCTGAAATACCATACCGACCTTACGCCGCAAATCGACGACGTCAGTTCGAGGTGCATAGATGTCCTGCCCATCAATGAGCACCTGTCCATCGACGCGCGTCCCGGCAATGACATCGTTCATTCGGTTGAGTGTGCGTATGAACGTTGACTTACCGCATCCTGATGGTCCAATGAAGGCGGTAACAATTCGTTCCTTGATGTCCATCGAAATGTCAGTCAATGCGCGATGAGTTCCGTAATAGAAGTTCAAGTTGCTGACGATAATCTTGACGGCGCGATCCGCTGCGCCGACGGTGTCAGGTCGGGCGAGTGCCGCTGCACTAAAATCTAACTGTGATGCCTGGGCGGACATAGTCAATTAACCAAAATGGCCCGTGATGTAATCCTCAGTTAATTCATTGCTCGGGTTCTCAAACATTTTCTTGGTTGGCGAAACTTCAATCAGTTCTCCCAAATACATAAATGCTGTGAAATCCGAGACGCGTGCCGCTTGTTGCATGTTGTGCGTAACGATGATGACCGTGACGCGACTCTTTAACTCGAAAATCAGGTCTTCGATCTTTGCAGTTGCTATCGGATCCAACGCCGATGTCGGTTCATCGAATAAAAGCATCTCCGGTTCCGTCGCCAAAGCACGAGCGATGCAAAGTCGCTGCTGCTGACCACCTGACAAGGTATAAGCGGACTGCTTCAAGCGGTCCTTTACTTCGTCCCACAGCGCCGCCAGACGAAGTGATTTCTCAACCTGTTCCTGAAGTTCCCTGCCCCTAACCCCTCTCAATCGCAGCCCGAACGCGACGTTCTCAAAGATCGATTTTGGAAAAGCATTTGGCTTTTGAAAAACCATGCTCATCCGCATGCGCATTTCAAGTGGATCCGTCTCGGGTCCAATCAGGTTGATTCCACTCGGCTGTAAAATGATCTTTCCTTCATAGCGCGTTTCCGGATAAAGATCGTGAATACGATTAAAGCACCGCAGCAACGTTGACTTGCCGCAACCGGATGGACCAATGATCGCGGCTACCTGGTGCGCCGGGAACAAGAGATTGATGTTCTTCAGTGCTTGTGCGCGACCGTAAAAAAAGTTCAGACCGGCAACTTCAGCCTTGATTTGCTGCGTTTCCGCGGTTTTCACTGTTTGAATTTCCGAAACTGCTACCACTTGATTCGTTTTCGCACCCTGTATCGGATGATGATTGCGACCGCGTTCAGTGACAGAGTCACAATGATCAGCACTAATCCTGCGGCAGCGGCGTTAACTACGAACTCCTGATCCGGTCGCGATACCCAGTTGAACATCTGAATCGGAAGCACTGAAAACGGCGACCACACCCAGTCAGCAGAAAGGAAAGGTGGCGACGCCTGAATTGGCGGAGGCGGTAAAAATGCGATGAACGTCAGTGCTCCGATGGTAATGAGCGGCGCGGTTTCTCCAATTGCTCGCGAAAGAGCAATGATGATTCCCGTCATCGTTCCACCGACTGAATAAGGCAGAAGATGGTGCCGCACCACCTGCCACTTCGTAGATCCCAATGCGTAAGCCGACTCGCGAATTCCCTGTGGAATAGTGCGTAAAGCTTCTCGAGTTGCAACGATGACAATCGGAAGTATTAGAAACGCGAGGGTGAGACCGCCCGTCAAAACACTCTGTCCTAAACGAAACTTATAAACGAGCAACCCCAACGCCATTAGCCCGTAAATGATCGACGGTACGCCTGCTAAGTTGGCGATGTTGATCTCGATGAGATTGGTGAGCCAGTTCTTTCCGGCATACTCCTCGAGATAAACACCCGCAGCTACGCCCAGCGGCACTGCTGTAAACGCAGTCACGATCATGATCAGCAGCGTACCGACCCACGACGAAAGAATTCCGGCTCTTTCAGCGAATCGCGATGGAAACGAAGTCAGAAATGACGGGTCGAGCCGCGCAATGCCGTCGGCAATCAGATCAACCAAAAGCGCTCCCAGAGTTACGATCCCGACCAGAGTGCAAAGTATGCCGATCAGGTTGAAGACGAGATCCTGCCGCTTTCGCTTCGCAATGATGCGTTTGAAGTCGCTCACCTAATAAGCCTCCCTGAAACGCTTGCGCAATATGTAGCCAAGGATGTTGAAGGCGAGCGTCATGACGAACAGAGTGATACCGGCCGCAAAGATCGATTGATAACCGATGCTTCCATGCGGCAAATCACCGAGGCTGACTTGAACTATAAAAGCAGTGATCGTCGCCGCTGGTTCTCGTGGATCGAATGTTAAGTTCGGCTGCATCCCCGCCGCGATCGCGACAATCATCGTTTCGCCGATTGCGCGTGAAATGGCGAGAATGTAAGAAGCGACGATGCCGGACAGCGCTGACGGGTAGACAACTTTGAGGGCCGTAATAATGCGATTCGCGCCCAACGCATAAGCGCCTTCGCGCAGCGCCATCGGCACAGCGCGCATCGCGTCTTCGCTGAGTGAACTGACGTAGGGAATGATCATGATTCCCATCACGGTGCCTGCGCTCAGCATATTGAACGTGGGCAAACCCGGAATCAGCTTCTGTAGAAGCGGCGACATGAACTGCAAAGCGAAATAGCCATACACCACCGTCGGCACGGCACTGAGAAGTTCGAGCGCCGGCTTCAAAACTTCCCGCACCACCGAGGGAGCAAACTCGCTCAAATAAATGGCTACGATTGTTCCGATAGGTAGCGCCACCGCAAGAGCCACAGCGGTCGTAACGAGCGTTCCCGCAATCAACGGCATGATGCCGAAGCGCGGCGACGCGAAGAGCGGAGTCCAGAGTGTGTCGGTTAGGAAAGTTCCGAGTGAGACATGGGCGAAGAACGACGACGACTCGTAAATAAGGATCCCGACTATGCCCAACGTGATCGCAACTGACGAAAGCGCGGCTAGAAGCAGTATCGATTCAATGATGCGTTCTTTAACTCGTGACAAGCGCCGTGCTCGAGCAGACGCGCCCGCCGCCGGCGGCTGAACTGAAATGTCAGCAGCCAGAGCAGCGGGCTGCTCGATCATGGGCAAGTCTTTCATCGACCGTTTACGCGAACCCAGACCTTACGCAAAACCTCACGCCTTTGGTGGTCTCTTCAAAATCTCTTCCACCGGCAAGCCAACTTCGGGAACCCCGCCAAAGCCCGTTCCAGTTTGCAGCGAGTTAACTCGCGTGATTGCCATTTGGTACGCAGTTTCCGGGAGTGGCAGATACTTCACTTCCTTCGAGAGCGCCGCGACATGCTTGAGGTAGAAGTCGACAAACTGTTTCACCGCCGGTTTATCCATTGACTTACGACTAACGTAAATGAACAACGGCCGTGATAACGGGTTGTAAGTTCCCGCGAGCACATTCTCGGGGCTCGGCGAAACGGGACCTTTAACCTTGTTCTTCTCCCAGTCGATCCCGACCGCTTTCATTCGGCTGCTGTGCGGCGCAAAGTAAGCGTAAGGGATATAGCCGAGCGCGAACTTGTTACCTTCAACTCCCTGGACCAACACGTTGTCGTCTTCACTCGCGGTGTAATCACCCCGACTGGCCTTCGGTTTTCCGCAAATTGCTTCCGTAAAATAATCGAAGGTTCCGGAGTCAGAACCGGCGCCAAAAAGCGCGATCTTTTCATTGGGCCATTCGGGTCGAATCTGGTTCCAATGCGTGATCTTTCCTTGCGCGTCCGGTTCCCAAATCTTCTTCAGCTCCGCGACGGTCATTGACGTAACCCAATCGTTCTGCGGGTTTACGACAACGGTGAGCGCGTCGAACGCGATGGGCAGTTCGATGTACTCAATGCCGTTTGCCTTCGCCTGGGCCATCTCTTCGGTAAGGATCGGACGCGAAGCATTGGCGACATCGATTTCGCCGCGAGCGAACTTCTTAAACCCGCCACCCGTTCCGGAGATGCCGACGGTGACGTTCACCTTCCCTGCTTGTTCCCGTTGGAACTCTTCTGCGACTGCTTCGGTAATCGGGAATACGGTGCTCGAGCCATCTATCTTGATGACCGCCGCTTCTCCCGGGGCGTTGGTGCCACCACCTCTCCCTCCACACGCGGATCCCAGGACCGCGCAGATTGCGATTGCAGCGACCGCTAATTTGAAAGCAGGTGCCATGGTTTCTCCTGATCGGTTTGAATTAACAGATGGAAGATCGTAGAAGCCGGGTGTTACATCCAACTGAACTACACCTGAACTCTGAGTTAACAGATGGGCCAACGAGTAATCATCGAGTTTTGGAAGTGATCAGCCGGTATCCGACGTTCACCATCGTCTCGATTTGCAGGCCAAACCCCGAAAGCTTGGCCCGCAAACGGTAGATGTAAACGTGGAGACTTTCGGAATTGAGCGGCCTGTCGCCTCCCCATACCGAGCTCCAGAGATCCTCTGCGGTGACGATGCGATTCGGGGTCCGCGCCAGCCGCGAGAAGATCAGGAATTCAGTGCGAGGAAGTTTCAGCGGTGTGCCGCCGCACGCGACGTAATAGTTGCGG
>DASRPN010000111.1:0-83784 GCA_035646355.1 Pyrinomonadaceae bacterium
GATTCACGATCTTCAATCAACGACACGCTTTCGACTGTGCCCGTTTGCGCGAATAATGTTTGTAGTTCATTGCTCGATGTGTCAAACGAGAGATTACCGACATAAAGTTTCATAGACATAATTTCTTACCTTTTCCCTCTATAGGGTTCTCACTTCCAGAAGACTTCTCTCCTTCGGCGAGTTAACAGAAGCCCCATGCTGAACATGTTGGCTTCCCAATTTGCCACCGAATTACATGTCCATGCCGCCGGGCATCGCCCTCGGCTTGTCATCTTCCTGTAGCTCAGAAATAAGCGCTTCCGTCGTGAGCATCAGCCCTGCGATTGAAGCGGCGTTTTGCAGCGCGCAACGTGTCACCTTGGCGGGATCAATCACACCCGCAGCCACAAGATCTTCAAACTTTTCGGTCACTGCGTTATAGCCGATGTTTGGGTTCTTCTCTAGACGAACTCTTTCGACAATGACGGCGCCTTCTTTGCCGGCGTTTGAAACAATCTGACGCAGCGGCTCTTCTAGGGCCCGTTTGACTATGCTGACGCCGATTTGTTCGTCTACGTCGCCAGCCGGCTCGTCCTTGTCATTTGCCTCGAAGAGTTTGAATTTGTCGAGCACTTTCGCGGCACGAATGAATACGACACCGCCGCCCGGCACGATGCCTTCTTCTACTGCCGCACGCGTCGCGTGCATCGCATCCTCAACCCGCGCCTTCTTCTCCTTGAGCTCGGTTTCCGTGGCTGCGCCAACGCGAATCACAGCAACGCCGCCAACGAGTTTCGCCAGCCGCTCTTGCAGTTTTTCGCGGTCATAGTCTGAGGTGGAGTCTTCAATTTGAGTTTTTAGTGTTTTCACGCGACCTTGGAGATCTTTGGTTTCGCCACCGCCATCGATGATAGTCGTGTTCTCTTTGTCGATCGTCACACGTCTTGCGGTACCCAGGTCTTCGACCTTGATATTCTCGAGTTTGATCCCGAGGTCTTCGCTGATGACCTTGCCACCCGTAAGGACTGCAATGTCTTCGAGCATCGCCTTACGACGATCACCGAAGCCTGGCGCCTTGACCGCCGCGACGTTGATCGTGCCACGCAGTCTGTTGACCACGAGAGTTGCGAGGGCTTCGCCTTCTACATCCTCCGCGATAATCAAGATTGGTTTGCCCAACTTAGCGACCTGCTCAAGAATGGGCAGCATGTCTCTCATCGCCGAAATCTTCTTTTCGCTGAGCAGAATCACCGGATTCTCGAGCACGGCTTTCATCGTTTCCGCGTCAGTGACGAAGTAAGGCGAAAGGTAGCCACGATCGAACTGCATCCCTTCGACAACTTCCAAAGCCGTCTCCATTGTTTTCGATTCTTCGACAGTGATGACGCCATCTTTACCAACCTTGTCCATCGCTTCGGCGATTAACTCGCCGATACTGTGGTCGCCATTTGCCGAAATGGTGCCGACCTGCGCGATCATGTCTCCAGTGACCGGCTTCGACATTTTCTTGATCTCTCGAGTTGCGCGCTCGACGGCTTTATCGATACCGCGCTTCAGAGCCATCGGGTTCGCCCCTGCGGCCACGGTTTTCACGCCCTCGCGGAAAATAGCTTGCGCAAGCACGGTCGCGGTGGTTGTCCCGTCGCCCGCAACGTCGCTGGTCTTCGAAGCAACTTCGCGCACCATCTGCGCACCCATATTCTCAGTCGCATCTTTCAATTCGATTTCTTTCGCTACTGTCACGCCGTCTTTAGTGATGGTCGGGCTGCCGTATTTCTTATCGAGAACTACGTTGCGCCCCTTTGGACCGAGGGTGATTTTCACTGCATCGGCGAGTTGATTCACGCCCCGCAAAATTGCCGCTCGCGATTCTTCGCCATGAACTATTTGCTTTGCCATAATCTTTGTCTCTTCTCCTATTTTTAGCGTGTGACGCAAACTCTCAGTTTGCGGGTCGTGGAATACACAGACTTCGCAAACCTTCCCATTTGCGCACTCCAGGACCTACTTGCTCTTTTTGCCGCCGGCAGCCGCACCCGCGCGGGTGATGATTCCCAAGATCTCATCCTCGCGCATAATCAACAGTTCTTCATCGTTGACCTTGATGTCTGAGCCACCGTACTTGCCGAACAACACGCGGTCGCCTTCATTGACATCCAATGACTGGCGCGATCCGTCTTCCCTGTATTTGCCAAGGCCTGCGGCAATCACTTCACCTTCCTGGGATTTCTCTTTCGCTGAGTCGGGAATGATGATGCCGCCGCGCACCCGCTCGCCTTCATCAATGCGTTTCACGATCACGCGGTCGTGCAGTGGTTGGATATTCGTCGTCATAACTTCTTTCAGTCTCCTTTTGGTTTCTACCGGGAGTTGGGCTGCGAGGCTGCGAACTGGTACGCCATTATCGCTGCGTTAACAAACGCGCAATAATGACAAACTGATAGCGCGGGTAAACACCCTTAACTTTTTGGTAGTTGAGCTATAAGTTTCAGACGAATCTGGCGGGTCCAGAAGAGCTGAGAATGGAGTTAGCTGGTCTCGGTTCGATCCAACCTTACGCTTTGTAGTACTATATGTCAAATGAAGCATATACTACATACGCACTATATCTGCTTGACGTGCGATGCGTTGGTTGTTATTAAGTCATGACAGCATGAAAGTCGGGTTTCCTCCTTTCGGTATCGCTTTCATTTTGAGCCACTCGCTCCCGAACCTTATGTTGCGCACCAACTCGCCAACAGTCACCAAAGAGAAAAGACAAACCCAGGGCGACGAGGAATACGGCGAACCCGAGGATGAAAATCGACGAGATGCCGCGCCCTTTATAAGTCCTAACCGTGGTCCATGCGGCACCACCTAACAGGATCACGGCTATTGCTATTTCTATCATTCGCACAGCTGTCGTTAACTCTGAAACGGGCTTGCCCCAAAAGGGTGGCGGATCCCTCCTTTGTTCGTCGCGATTGTAAATGACACACTGTCTGAGATCACTACCTACGGCTATGTGTGTTAAAGCACAGACCCCTGATCTCGGAATTGCTATACGATTCGGACCATCTGAAAAGAGAGGAAAGCAAGGCGAGAGAGTCAAAAGTGGAAATTACCAATACATTGTATGCTGAAAAGGACCAGCCGCAGCTAAGCGTCGTGGAGTTCCAGGCAACCGAAAGGATCTTCAGACAACCAACTGCAGCAGAAGTATCTACTCTTACCTTTTGTAAGTCGCGCTACGCTCGCAGTCGTGCACAGGAGTTGAGCAACGAATTCGCGCGTCTCTTGAATCGTGGATCATCGCTTGAATAGCGCCCAAACGTGATCTATAAACCGTTCAAGTGATCCCGTCGCCTCTCAAAATCAAGCTGTTTTACAAGACAGTCACCAGCGGCCAAAGCACCAGGGTTGCGAAGTAATCTTGTTTGGTAGCAATTCGATATTCATTACACTTCGGATAGACCTGATTAGGTAAACGCGCAGGTGCGTGATAAGGTGCGCGGCGAACCGAGTTGCAAGCTTACTCCCTTCTCAGCTCCTCTGGAATCACCCAGATCACCTGAAGTCCATAGCCAACAACCTAAAGGAGCTAACCATGTTTACACGCCATGTCATAATGGAACTGAAGCCGAACGCCACCACCGAGTTTACCAACGTTGTTGAGAGCAAGATTTTGCCACTCCTGCGTAAACAAAAGGGATTCCGCGATGAGATGACTTTTGTCGCCCCAGACCGCTCGGAAGCTATAGCTATCAGCTTCTGGGACACTAAAGAGGAGGCGGAGGCCTACAATGTCTCCGGATATCCCGAGGTATTGAAGACCCTCACGAGTCTGGTGGAGGGAACGCCCAGAGTTGGGGTAGCTGAGCTTGCCACTTCAACGCTTCACAAGCTCGCAGCTGCGAAAACAGCGTAAAGCAGACGTATTTTTAATCAGAGAGGGTGGACAACCGCCCTCTTTTTTCTTCGTTTGCAGAATTGATCGAGCATCGCATATACGGCTGCTGCTCGCTATTTTTCACGTTCGCGCTCGTTGCGTTAACTGCCGTAACCTCAGCCAAATCACTCGTGGATGGGTACCACTGGGCTCGTCAAGGCAATCCCTTTACCGTATCGTTGAGTGACAACGTCGCAGGTGCGTGGGATGCATCACCGCAGCCTGCGTAATATGTCTGTCTCCCGCTGGCCCAAACCAGCGCTATACCAAGCCACCCTTTATTACTGTAGGTGTCATTGCACACTTCAACTCGGCCACTCGTTGGCCGACAGGTTCTTGGTTTCAGTGGATTGGCTCCAATCCGACGCCGTTGTATTGAGAAGCAATGATATGTATCTCAACACACCTACTTATAACACCACCGCTTGGAGGAATCTGGTGTCCTGCCAAGAAGTGGGGCGACATGTTAGGGTTGGACCACCAGGAAGAATTTCAACAAAGCGAACTTGGGCACGTGCAGAGATCACACGAACAACCCGTCGACAAACCAGCATCCGAACAAACATGACTACGACGAGTTGTTTCATGTATTCGCACCTCAACAACAGACTCAACCTTCTATGTGGGGTAGCACACAGACGGATCTCCCCAGACAATGTAAACATTCATGGTCTGAGGCCAAACCAAATTTGTCGAACAAAACAACATAGTTATCGAGAGTCCCGATCAGTCACCGCCTATATTGGCAAGCGCCAGCCGATGAAACGACGCCTACGTCTGCAGCGAAGGTGCCGTCTCGATTCTCATGATTCAACGAGACTAGAGTTTCCGATGTCATCATCAGTGAAGCTTTTGCGGGTGAAGGGCGATGATATGTCATGACCGACGATGAGCTGCCCGCCCAAGACCAGACGCAATCACGACTGCTCATTTCAGAACTCCGCTACCGGCGTCTCTTCGAAGCTGCACGCGACGGAATACTCATTCTCGATGTGGTCACTCTGAAGATCACCGACGTAAATCCATTCATGACGGAGTTGTTGGGCTACTCACACGCCGAGTTTTTAGGAAAGGAGCTTTGGGAAATCGGTCTCTTCAGTGATAAGGAGGCGAGCCAGGAGGCCTTCAAAGAATTGCAGAGAACAGGTTATCTCCGCTACGAAGACTTGCCGCTTCAAGCCACAAACGGAAAGCTCAGGGATGTGGAGTTTGTGAGCAACGTATACGCGGAAGATAGTCAGGAAGTTATACAGTGCAACATCCGCGACATCACTGATCGAAAGCGAGCGGAGAAAGAACGGACGCTTCTGTTGGCAGCGGCACAATCAGCACGCGCGGAAGCTGATTTGGCTAACGGCGTCAAGGATGAGTTTCTTGCCATCTTGTCGCATGAATTGCGGACTCCTCTTACCTCGATCCTCGGCTGGTCACATCTGCTCACCGAAGGTAAGCTGGATAAACAGCAGACTGCTCGGGCGATCGAAACCATCGCTCGCAACGCTCGAGCTCAAGGGCGACTCATCGATGAATTGCTCGACATCTCGCGCATCATGACCGGCAAACTCCGCCTCGACCTACGCGCGGTCAAACTCGCGCCGTTGATTCAGGCCGTGATTGAAGACGAACGTCCCGCGGCCGAAGCCAAACGCATTACTTTGAGGGCCGAACTCGACTCTGACATCGGGCCCTTCCTGGGCGATGCCGATCGTCTTCAGCAAATTGTCCGGAACATATTAACCAACGCTATAAAGTTCACGCCTGACCGAGGTGACGTTCAGGTACTCCTGAAAAAGAATGACTCGCACATTGCGATCACCGTTAACGATACCGGCCAGGGCATCGCCCCCGAGCTGCTGCCGCACGTCTTCGAGCGCTTTCGCCAAGCCGATTCTTCGAACACACGCAGCAATCGCGGCCTTGGACTAGGGCTCTCAATCGTGCAGCAGTTGGTTGAACTTCATCGAGGTAAAGTAACGGCTGAAAGCCCCGGAGAAAATGCGGGTACCACCTTCAGAGTCATGCTTCCGCAGCCGAGTCTTCGTGAAGGCCCCAACGGAGCAGAAAAAACAAAACCAAAAAAACGGAATAGTTCGACCACCGCGCAACACTCGCTCAGTGGTCTACGCGTCCTCGTCGTCGATGATGAACGGGACACTCGTGAGCTTGTCGCCGCGGTGTTGACGACGTGCGGAGCCGAAGTGGTTTCAGTAGGTTCTGCCACTGAAGCGCTGGATGAGATGGAACGACAACGATTCGATCTGCTGATCTCAGACATCGGCATGCCGGAGATGAACGGTTATGATCTGATTAACAGAATACGTCAGCTCGCAGAAGAGCATGGTGGAAGAACTCCTGCCATGGCGCTAACGGCCTATGCCGGAATCGACGACCGAAAGCTCACGCTGGCGGCTGGATACGGAATTCACATTCCGAAGCCATTCGTTGCCGCCGAGTTAATCAGCGCTGCGATTTTTCTTACCGAACGACACAGCGGCTTAGCATGAGCCTTGTATGAGAATCAACCTGCCAGATTTTGTGAAGCAGCTATCAGCCGATTTGGTGTCGGCTGTATGGATTCTACCCAAGCGAAATCACCGCGCCAGCGTATTGCGTTAGTTAGAGCTTCTTCGTCGACCTGCGCGTCAAACCTTCTTCAGAAGATTTTCTTGAACGCCCTGGTGAACCAGTTGCCCGCCTTCTTCGCGCCTTTCTCGGTCTTCTTACCGACGTCCTCGCCCTTATCCACCGCCTCCGCGCCTACAGCCTTCGTCTTTTCGGCGGCCACTTTCGTACCCTTGACGGTCGTGTCCTTCACATCTCCAGCCTTGTCGCCGACCTCGGCGCCGACGTCTTTCGTCTTCTCGCCAGCGGTCTTCGCACCTTTGACCGTCTTGTCCTTCACATCTCCGGCCTTGTCAACGACTTCAGTGCCCACGTCCTTCGTCTTCTCGCCGGCGGTCTTCGCACCTTTGACGGTTTTGTCTTTTACATCACCGGCCTTGTCAACGACTTCAGTGCCCACGTCCTTCGTCTTCTCGCCGGCGGTCTTTGCACCTTTGACCGTTTTGTCTTTTACATCTTTAGCCTTGTCCGCAGTCTTTTCTGCGGCGCTCTTGTCTTGCGTGCGGTTTTCCTGCCCCACAGCTTCGCCCGCTATTGCGGTCAAAAGGACAAGCCCACACAATCCTGCCACTAAATCCTTACGCATACTGACCCTCCCATGCAATGAATTAGAACGATTATCTTCTGCCTCCAATATGTCGCAACTGGGATGCCACGTAAAGACGAAGAGAAGTCTCAACCTTACTGACAGTCTGTCACAACCAAGCACAACGGAGTGCTGCAGGTGCAAAACGTGCACCTGCATAGAATACTAAGTAATATGCTATGGCCATGTGGAAATACATTCTCGCCTTTACCCTTCTCGTGATCGGGATTTTTGAGATCGTTCTGGCGTTCCACGCCGGTCTGCGCAACGCGTTGATGAAGACTAGCCCTGTACGATTTAAAGAGGCTGAATCATCCGCGTTCTTGTTAGCCGGAATCTCTGCGTTAGTGATGGGAATAGGTATTCTTATCTTTGGATTGCTGTGGTAAGGGAGTTACTCATCGCGGCGTGCAGGTTGGCGTTCCACTCTAGCCCCGGGCTCTGGTTGATCATCTAAAATTCCGTCGCGCACCGCGCGCCCATCGGTAGCAGGCAGTTGTCGATATTCCCCGACAATTGGATAAACGACCGGGTCGCTTTCGTCATTCCCTGCGAATGCCAGCAGGATCAAGCCCGCGATGTAAAGTATCAGTGTAAAGAACGAAATGTAGCCCGTGGCGGGCGCAAAATTTGGCGCGTCCAACGTGCCAAGCGAAACTCCCTGTAACAGCGTCCCGGCTACTCGCTTCAGCCACCCACCTTCCGGACTATACAGGCTCGCCAGCAGCATGTGCTTGAGAACGAAAGCTGTTCCGAAGAGTATCGCGAGGCTGCGCAAAAGCCTGCGTGGGTCAAAAGAGGAGAATTGATTGTTCCAGAGCGTCCACAGAAAAAAGAACGAGAACAACCAGTGAAGCAAACCGCGCTCGGGCAGCACAGAGTTGAAAGCCTGGGCCGAGGCAAAAAAGAGTGTGATGAGCAACCAGATATGGACAACATTCGTGAGAGGCGGAAGATCGCTCGCGATCCATTGATGAAACCTGATTAGACGGCCGCGTACGAGGAGAAGTACCAATAGAACCGCTAGCAAAAGCGTGACTAGCGGCGGCGCCACGAAAATAAAAGTTCGGCTCTCTGTGCCGACGCGCAGCCCGCCCAGCAGCACCACCGTCAGAAAGAGCATTGGCAGCGCGACATAGTTCAACAGCGCGCGATTCCTGGAACGATTGGTGTTAGTGTCTGGTCTCTCGTCTTCGATCAGATCACCCCTCATCCTAAACCCAAGACCAAAGACCGAAAATCAATTGACTACTCACAACTGACGCTTCCCTTCACTTCCTCGTGCGTAGCACCTTCAGTGGATTGACGTCGTTCCAGCTGCGTTCAGTGCCTTGCTCTAATTCCGCCTTCAACTCGGCAGCGCTGTGCATGCGCAAGTTCGGATCGTCCACGATAAGCGGTCCAGCTGATGCAAGAGCGATGGCGCGATTAACTGCTTCAAGACCTTGCTTGAACAACTGCTGGTCATAATAAAGACGGCCCCAGCCTTCGCGGTAAAAGGAATAAGCAATATAGAACTGAGTCCGCGCATCGCCTTGCGCCGGATCTGCCCGTTGCCATTCGTCGCGAGCCGCACGAAACTTTTCCCGCCGGAAGAGATCCAGCGCGGAGTCAAACTTTTCCTGGTTTATCTGGTAAGTGCCGGTCGCAACTTCAGCGCTGGTCGCCACCTCGTTGAACGTGCGAGGCTCGGTGGCGTAGATCCACACAATGAACACGGCGTAAGCAAGGGTGAGTGCGAGGCCCGCGATTTGAATAATTCTAGATTGCATCGTTTGACCTCGAAACCAGGTGTCCTAATGCAACTTGAAGGGGCCACCATGTGGCTCCGGTTCTAAATCGAGGCGACTGGAATCCTGGACCACCTCGTGCATCTCTAACACGTTCGATCGTGAAAACGCATCCTTCGGGAGTGAGCCAGATTGCGCGTGCCCTTTCACAAACGCATCAGAGCGCACCCAGTTAAGAAAGTCCTGACGGCTATTCCAGATGGTAAAAACTACGTAAGGGTCTCCTTCGTTAACCGGGCGTAGGATCTGGTTTGACACAAACCCAGGCATTTGGTCCACTAATCCTGCACGCTCACGAAACCGCTGCTCGAAGGCCTCGGCATATTCCTGCTTTACGTAGATGCGATTTGCGACAGTTATCACCGCGCGTCCCCCTTTGTTTCCTTTGCTCTCATGATAGCACCTGGCCGCATTTTTCTGATTTGCTGAGGCGAGTGGATGGAAAATGAAATCTGCAATTAAAATGACCACATCATGCCAAAACAAACCAAGAGCTTGTCATCAGCACAGCGCGAAACATTATTCACAACACTAAAATCCCGCTTCGAAAAACACGTGAACCGCCACAAAGGCATCGACTGGTCCAAGGTGCAGGCAAAGCTGGAAGCGAACTCTGAAACACTTTGGTCCCTCAGCGAGATGGAAAACACGGGCGGGGAGCCGGATGTTGTCGCCCATGATAAGAAAACCGGCGAGTACGTCTTCTTCGATTGTTCCGCGGAAAGCCCTAAAGGCCGGCGTAGCGTTTGTTACGATCACGAAGCCCTAGCGGCAAGAAAAGAACATAAACCGAAAGACAGCGCTCTTAACATGGCCGCTACCATGGGTATTGAACTTCTAACGGAAGAACAGTATCGGGAACTCCAGCAACTTGGAGAGTTCGATATGAAAACGTCGAGCTGGGTTAAAACGCCATCCGAGATTAGAAAACTCGGCGGCGCCCTCTTTTGTGATCGCCGCTACAACCAAATCTTCCTCTATCACAACGGTGCAGATTCTTATTACGCCGCCCGCGGATTCCGCGGCTCGCTAAGACTTTAAAAATCGAAGCACCAATATTCTCTCCTTTCTGACAACTTCTCTCATAGTGAGCCCTCACGCGAAGAAATTTCGCTTATGAGAAGAGACCGCACCGCTACGTCTTGCTCACGGAGCCGCCAGTTAGTGAAAAGGAGAAGTCATGAACCAAAGAAAAGCGGCTTTGCCCCAAAAGTCATTTACTCGACTTCTTCTCTGTGTAACCTCTCCGTGCTCTGTGCCTCGGTGGTTATTCTTCCTAACAAATAGTGAACCACGGAACACACAGAGAACACAGAGGTTACATGGAAAAGCGGTATCCTGACTTTTAGGGCAAAGCAAAGAAAAGCCTCAACGATTCATACGGCACGTATCGCAATCGCTCTACTTGCCATACTTGCCGTTGCTTCCGTGCTCGTATTCGATCCCGGATCGAATCTGGTCGCGAAAGTGAATTCGATGGACGGCCCGTCGTCCAAACCAAACAACCTTCCGCACCCAAACCCCGGCGGGAAAGCCGCGACTTTCAGTACGCAAGGCGAGGTCAATCTCACTGGTGAATACTTCCAAGCCCAGGGATCAAACGGGCGGAGTTGCGTTTCATGTCATATTCCGGAAGAAGCGTGGAGCATCAATCCAGGCACTTTGCAAGACTTGTTCGATCAAACTGGTGGACTCATCCTATATTCAATACCCTCGACGCTAACAACCCGAGCATGAACGTCTCCACACCTGCTGCACGACTCGCCGCGTACAGCATGCTCTTGAGTCGTGGTGTGTCCGTCGTGGCGGAGCACCGCCGCGCAAATTCTGAGTGGGAACTGATCGCCGTCGAGGATCCACACGGCTTCGCCAATCTTGAGAGACTCGTTCACTGGCGACGTGTAATGCCCACCATCAACTTCAAGGAAGGCAGTTCAACGACCGACTGGGACGGCGGAAATTGTAGGCATCGACGACCAAGTCGCGGGTCTGAACAACCAGGCCGCCCGCAACATCACGGGTGCTCAGCAAGGTCCGCCGGCTCCGCCAGAAGTCATTGCAGACATCGTGAACTTCGGATCCCTGTCAACGGCACACAAAACACCGACACTGCGCGCACTCGCTCACGCGCACCATACTTCCATAACGGCATCGCGCCAACGCAAAGCGATGTCGTGCTTCACTACGAAAAGCACTTGTTGTTCGTTTACACGGATCACGAGCGCGCGGATCTGGTGGCTTTTTTAAACGCACTCTAGTGCCGCGGGTTTGATCCATTATTGGCCAGGGTTTACTCTCCACGACGGATTGCCATCTTCTACTAAGGACCTTCCGTCGTGGCCGCGCCAGATGTACTTCGACACAACTCAATCGCCTGGGACGTGCAGTGCGACAAGCAGGGCGAGTGGAGTCGACCTGTCACTTCAGACGTGGTAGCAAACGCACGTCGGGGCGACTGGCAGGTGATACTCACGCCGAACAAAGCCGTCCCGCGCGAGTGGTTTGGCGATTTGAGCGGTCGAGATTTGCTTTGTCTTGCTTCAGGCGGCGGGCAACAAGGACCAATACTTGCAGCCGCAGGCGCAAACGTCACCGTCCTGGATCAGTCACCCAACCAGTTGGACTGTGATCGCTTAGTGGCCACGCGAGAGTCGCTCGACATGCAGCTCGTCCGTGGTGACATGGCTGACTTGTCGATGTTTGACGACGCCTGCTTCGACATCGTCTTTCATCCATGCTCCAACTGTTTTGCTCCCGACATACTTCCTGTTTGGAAAGAAGCATTCCGAGTGCTGCGTCCGCAGGGTGTACTAATGTCGGGGTTCCTAAATCCGCTATTCTTCATTTTCGATAACGACGGCGACCAGGGCACGCTCGAGGTCAGGCATTCCCTTCCCTATTCGGACTTGGACCGATTGAAGCTCGAAGGCAAAGAGCTAAGCGCTGAAAAAGGTGAGACACTCGAATTCGGCCATCTGTTAACGGATCAAATCGGCGGACAGATCGACGCGGGGTTTCTAATCGCGGGCTTGTACGAAGACTACTGGAGCGACAAAGCAACCCCATTGAACAAGTACACGCCGACGTTTATTGCAACTCTTGCTATCAAACCTAATGTTAGACCAAGGAGCTAAGTGCATGCATCGTTGGGTCTGCATGGTCATCGTTCTGGCTTGTTCGCATGTGGTTCTTTGCCAGACCGACAAACCGGCTCCAGCAAAACGGCGTCCCGCCGCGGAGGCAGTAAAGACAGATCGAGTGTTCGATCCTTTTGTGCCCCGGCATGCAGCCGAAAAACTCTTCGCGCTGGAGAATGTCCAGACGAAGAGCATCGGCCTATCGCGTCTCGCAAGTCTGATCTGGAAGCACGACGAGGAATATGGTCGGGTACTCTTTAAAAAGGCGCTTGCTGTATCAAATCCTCAAACCAACACTTCTGACAGCCGGCTGAAGATCATCCACCGCAACGTCATCAGCGTAATCGCCACCAGGGATGCAGCGTGGGCCAAACGGTTAATCGACGCCCAAACCGCTTTCGATGATAAGAGTCGCATCTGGGCAAACATCGACACAGCGATAGCTTTAATCGACAGCTCTCCAGGAGAGGCTGTCGAGTTTGCTGAAAGAGCGCTAAGTGAGCAGTTGAATCCTGCGTTTCTCTATTTTCTAATAACACTGCGCAAGACAGACCAGACGCGGGCCGATCAAACATTTCTCCAGGTGCTGCGTTTCCTGAGCCAACAATCACGGCCCGACATCAAGTCTCTTCACTTGATGGGAGTTTATCTTTTCACCGCACCGCACATGATCGACTCGGAAGGATATGCGGTAACGGTAGTGGACAGAATTCTCATGCCGAACATCACAGTCCAGCGTCCCGGCATGTCACCTGCCCTCGTCAACACTTACCTGACTACCGCCAGCACTCTTTTGGTACGCGCCGCCACTGACAAGGACCAGCAGCAGTTTACTTACGCGTTGGGCCGAATGTTACTGATCAAGGCACGATCAGTCGCGCCAGATCTCGTTCCACAGATCGAAGCCGCGATGGCAGCGGTCAGCTCAGACGTACCACCTACGCTCACAAACGAGTCCGCTTTCAAATACATCGACATGCAGCCACGGACTCCGGAGGAAAGCTTAGCCAACGCGGAGCGAAAGGCTGATGAGTTAGAGCGAGAGATTGCATTTCTCGATATCGCCGCGTCAGCGTGGCGAAAGTCTGATTTCAAAACGGTTCGAGCAGCTGCGTCGATGATTAAGAACACCGAAGCCAGCCAGACGCTTGGTGTGTTAGTTGAGTTTGGTGAGGCGGCGACGCTGCTTAAACGCGATGCCGCAAGTGTCTCGGCGGGCGAGAAGGTTGCGTATAAACTTCCTGCGGGACTCGAGCGTGCGATGCTACTGCTGTCGATAGCGCAAGCCGGAGTAAGAAATGGGAAGGTTGCCGAGGCGGAAGAAGCTATCGATGCGTCGTTGAAAGCAGCGTCCGCCATGGCGGAGCTTCGCCGGCCGTATCTTAGTTTGATCGCGGCTGGACAGTTGGCCCAACTCCGCTCTCTGCGCGCGCCCACGGTAGTAGCGAGTACGATCCGCGACTTGAACTCCTTCGACGCCGCTGACTACGCGGGTGTCGATTGGGCGAGGGACATCGAGATCCTTCCTCTTAAAGTAACTTTTTCACTCGAGATTTCGGGTTTGGATTTGAATCTCGATGCGGCGTGGCGCGCGATCTTCTTATCGGATCTCGAGATCGGCTTTGCGAGAGCACAGGAACTAAAGAATGAAGGAGTGCGGTCGCGCGCGTTGGTCGCGTTTGTGGCAGCCTATCTTGAGAAATTGGAAAAAGACTCGCGCAAAAAACCGGCTCCTGCAAAGTAGTACAACGTCCTGTCGATACGCTAAACGACTTATTGCTTCGCAATCGCAGCGGCGCCGCCACGAAGCACATACTTCTGAACTTTTCCTGTCGCGGTCTTCGGTAACTCCGGAACAAACGTGACACCATGCGGAGCTTTGAAGTGCGCCAGGCGTTCGCGCGCGAATTCACGCAACTCTTCTTCACTCGCTTGCGCGCCGCTCTTCAGCACTACAAACGCATGCGGCGCCTCGCCCCAGCGCTCGTGCGAAAGCCCAACAATCGCTACCTCCTGCACAGACGGATGTCGCAACAACACACCTTCAACCTCAACTGAAGAAATATTCTCGCCACCACTGATGATCACATCCTTCAGCCGATCGCGAATCTCTGCATACCCGCTCTCGTGCACGACCGCGGCATCGCCGGTATAAAACCACCCATCTTTAATAACTCGCGCCGTCGCCTCCGGATCGTTGTAATAACCCTTCATCACGGCGTTGCCGCGAACCACTATCTCGCCCAGCGTTTGGCCATCGCGCGGAACTTCATACCCCTGCTCATCGACTACGCGCAATTCTCCCGAGGTCAACAATTCAACTCCCTGACGCGCCTTCACCACCGCTCGTTCGGCGCAGGAAAGACCTTCGTACTCCGGTCTCAATTCGCAGATCGTAATGAAAGGAGAAGTCTCAGTCAGACCATAGGCTTGCGTAATCACCCAACCTAACTCTCCTTCAACGCGTTCAATCGTCGCAGCGGCCGGAGGTGCACCAGCAGTAACGATCCGCAGACCTCGCGGTGCTTCACGTCTCAACTCTTCTGGACCATTGGCTATGCCGATCAGCACGGTGGGCGCCGCACAGAGCATCGTTACAGACTCCTGTTTCACACGATCGAACACAGCAGCCGGCTCGACCTTTCTCAAACAAATGTGCGTACCACCAACCGCGGTAACGGTCCACACAAACGTCCAACCGTTAGCGTGAAACATCGGCAACGTCCACAGATATCGATCGGCCATCGTCATCGGATGGTGAATCAGCGTCCCGACCACGTTTATGTACGCGTTACGGTGCGTGATCATCACACCCTTCGGTCTCGACGTCGTTCCGCTTGTGTAATTGATCGTCAGGAGATCGGATTCCTCGATGGTCGTCGAAGCGCCGATTGGACCATCAACACTGGCGCCGGCGAGCAGCGTTTCATAATCAAGCCATCCGGTCTTTGCACCCTCAAGCGCGACAAACGTCGTAACGTTCCCTAGCTGTGAGCGAATGCTATCGACGGCATCAAGATAATCCTCGTGTGCGCACACGACACGCGCGCCACTGTGATTAATGAGATATGCAAAATCGTCAGCGATTAGCCGGTAATTAAGGGGCACCAAAACCGCGCCAAGCTGCGGAACAGCATAGAACGACTCCAGCATTGCGTGAGTGTTTGGAGCAATATACGCAACACGGTCGCCCTGTTTTACACCCAACGATCGCAAAGCACTGGACCAACGATCACAACGCTGGAAAAACTCCTCATAGGTGAAACGTAAATAACTATCCACCACTGCTTCACGCTGCGGATACAATTTACGAGTTCGGCGTGCAAATTCTAATGGTGTTAACGGAAGCTCCATGAATCTTTTATGCCATTTTGTCGGACGTTTGAAAAGATCTGACGCAGAATCGTTTTCGGCGGTGTTATGTCTCCAGACGAAGAAAAAATCGCGCGTCTCGTTAACACTGGCGCAACTTGAAACGTTATTACAGTGAGTCGAATCGACTCCATCGGCCCGACGGTCTTAATTCACAAAGGGTGGAATTCGTAATGCTGAATGTACAACGCAGAAAACTAGGCAACGTCTCCCTGTTGAATCTCGATGGAAACGTCCTGATCGGCGAAACTGACAGTTTGCGTGAAATCATGCAAACCCTGCCGGCGACGTCGGCCATTATCTTGGACCTGTCCCACGTTTCGCTGGTGGACGCGCACGGGCTCGGCGTGTTGCTGCAACTACGTGAGCAGGCGCAGGCAAAAGGGGTGCAACTGGAGCTAATGAACGTCGGCAATCACCTTCGTGAGGTGTTCCGCATGACACACCTCGATTCTGTGTTTCCGATCCGCTCTGGAGTCGACTTCTTTCCGCTGGCCGCACCGTTATGCCGAACTCGGGTGGCTGCTTAACAGTCACCCTGGGTGCTTTAGGGAAACGCTTTTTGCGTTGCGCTGGGCGCCTGGACCGTCAAGTAAAGATCGTATTTGGTGCTTCCCAGTTTGCTCGGTTTGCGATTGTATTCGAGTTTGATAATCGGGCCTTCACTAGTTTCTCTAAACACCGAAGTGACGTCTTCGGTCGACCACTCTTTAGTACGCTTCCAACCGGGGAGGCATTTCGTCAACCTTGAAACCCACCGCAAGTAGTTGCTTCTGACATCAGCAATGCGATTGCCGCCTAAAATTATGTAGCGAGCGTGCGGCTCCTCGCGTGCTGGATATACCCAACCGCTTCCCCATGCAGATACTTTCAATGTAGACGTGTGCGAACCCAGCTCTTGATCGTCAATGGGACCAGCGATCGACGCGAAACGGGTTTGGCTTGCACTAAGAAGACTCGAGAGGTCTGCGCAAAAGTTCTTTTCGACGAGGCTCGCCGGTGACTTGAACGTCAAGTAGAGATCATACTTCGTATCTCCAACTTCGCTCGGCTCGAGGTTGTAATCGAGTTCGATACTCGGACCTTCGACGGTTTGCTTGAAAACCGACTTCACTTCCACCGTAGAAGCAGTTTCGGTGCGCTTCCAACCACGCAGGCACGCCGTCAATTTCGGAATCCAGGCCTTGTAACGCCTTCTAATGATCTGAAGGTTGTCGCCGCCGAGTGATACGTAAAGAATATACGGTCCTTCGGCAGCTTCGGGATAAACAAAGCCATCGGTCCATACTCCTGCCAAGTCGACCTTGGAAACGTAGGAACGATTCTTTTCGTTCATCGTTTCGCCGGTCATCGAGACGAAACCGGTGTTGCTTGCTTCGAGCAGAGTTGAGACTCGACTGCACAAATCGCTTTTTGGGGGTTCTTGTGCGTGACTCGCTTGAAAAATCGTCAAACACAGAACTGACGATAGGGCCAACTTTTTTGTGAAGTGTCGGGTCATCGCGCGGCCAGTATACCGTAGAAAAACCTATCAACCGCTCCGGTTTTGACGCACTTCTACCTTGCGCAGATGCGCTGACTAACGTAAAAAGTCTCCAGTGGCAGAAATATCCCCCGGTGCTACTGTTGGCCATTATCGCATCATCTCCAAAATTGGTGCGGGCGGTATGGGTGAGGTGTACCGGGCACAGGACACCGAACTCGGCCGCCACGTTGCGCTGAAATTCCTCCCGGAAGACGTCGCCAGCAATCAAAATCGCGTCAAGCGTTTCAATCAGGAGGCGAAGACCGCCTCGGCGCTTAACCATCCCAACATTCTTACGGTTTACGAGATCGGCCGCGTTGACGAGGCGATTTACATCGCAACGGAGTTCGTCGACGGGCTCACGTTGCGGCAGCGGTTGCGCGAGCGCGACCGCCCGCTGAAACTCGTCGAAGTCCTCGATATTGGCTCGCAGATCGCCTCGGCGCTCGTTGCCGCACATACGGCCGGCATCGTTCATCGCGACATCAAACCGGAAAACATCATGATCCGCGGCGACGGCATCGTGAAGGTTCTCGACTTCGGCCTCGCCAAGCTCACCGAAAGACAAGAGTTGTCCGGTTCGGAGGACTCAACCGTCGCCTACGTAAACACAGAACCCGGTTCTGTGTTGGGAACGGCGGCTTACATGTCGCCGGAACAGGCCGCCGGACGCGAGGTCGACGCGCGGTCCGACATCTGGAGCCTTGGCGTTGTGCTGTATGAAATGATCGCCTCGCGCGTACCTTTTGAAGGTGCGTCGAAGAGCCACATCATCGTAGCCATCACCGATCGCGATCCCACGCCATTAACTCAATTCGCGCCGGACGTGCCCGAACCACTTGAGTGGATCATTGCCGAGGCTCTAACTAAGGATCGCGACGAGCGCTGCCAGACCGCGAAAGAATTGCTCGGCAAGCTGAGGAGGCTAAAACAACGGATTGAGTCAGGCGCCCTGCCAACGTCGCCCTCTGAGCTTAGTCGGTCGTTTGCTCAGCCGGCTTCACCGGCGGACAAACACGCGACAGCCGATGAGGCAGCTAGATCAGCTACTCAAGCGTCGGAAGTCGTGCCAACGCAAGTAATGTCAGCCGCGAAACCCGCCCCCGCATGGGCCACACAACGAAAAACGATCGCGGCCGCTGCTGTGCTCGGATTGCTGGTTGTCGGCGCCCTCAGCTTCGGACTCTACACGTTGTTCACTCAACCAAAACCGTTTGGTCCAGCGAAATTAACGGCGCTAACAACCGGCGGGAAGATTAGCGGCGAGGACATCAACGGTCAGGTCACGATTTCTCCGGACGGGAAGTACGTCGTCTGTGGCGCTAACGATTCCAAACAGCAACCCAGCTTGTGGATCAGGCAAATATCGACGAATAGTCTCGTTCGACTCGTACCTCAGGAAAACGGTGGTTATCTCGGCACAACATTCTCGCCTGATGGAGAGTTCATTTACTACGTCGCGGTTCTGGAACGAAACGGTTTCGTCCCGACGCTTTATCGCGTTCCCTTCCTCAGCGGAACTCCTACGAAGGTTCTCGATCGCGTCTTTAGTCCTATTGGGTTTTCTCCCGACGGTAAGCGCTACGCGTTCGTGCGCCGGAACCAGGAAGACATGTCGCTGATGGTGGCGAATACTGACGGCAGTGGCGAACCAAAGGCGATCGCTGTTGCAAAAGGACTGAACGGATTTTCAGTTTCTGGACCATCGTGGTCGTCGGACGGACAGCGAATCGCTTGTGGCATGTTGAATGCAACGGGTGTTGGATACTCTGTTGTTGAAGTTCCGGTTGACGGTGGAAATCCGAAACCAATCGATAATACGAAATGGGCCAGCATCGGTCGTGTTATCTGGCTCGGAGATATGAGTGGTTTGATCATGGCCGCTCAGCCCGAGTCGTCGTCCATTGGTACTCAGATCTGGTTCGTTCCTTACGACGGTAGCCCGGCGCGCAGAATCACGAACGATCTGAACGGTTACGGAGAAGTCAGCCTCGGAGTCACCGCAGACTCGAACACAATAGCGACGATCCAACAGATCAATGTCAGCGGCATTTGGGTTACAGATCCAAACAAAGATGAAAGAGACGCGCAGCAGATTCTCAGGACCAATCTGCCAGACACTGTCGCGTGGACGCCGGACGGCCGAGTAGTTTACGCAAGTCGTACGGGAGAAAACTGGGACATCTGGATAGCTAATCGCGACGGTTCTGACAGCAGACAACTTACGGCCGATGCTTTCGTCGACCAGCAACCGTCAGTCTCCGGCGATGGCCGCTATATCGTTTTCCAGTCAAATCGAGCCGGAGGTCGCAACATCTGGCGCATTGATCTGGATGGCAGCAACCCGAAACAATTGACTACCGGGAATTATGTCGACTCGTCTCCGGTGTCTTCTGCCGACGGGCGCTCGGTGGTCTTCATGTCAGGGCGCTCGGACAAAACGAGCATCTGGAAGATTGGCATTGACGGCGGATCGCCAGTGCAGTTGACTAATCGGGCTTCCCAGTCCCCAACTATTTCCCCCGACGGCAAAACTGTTGCATACTTCTACACGGACGAACACGCGAATAACCAACCCAGGCTCGGCCTTGTTCCTCTCGAAGGCGGAGAGCCGGTAAGGACGATCGATCTACCTCGCTCAGTGCAGCCATTTGCCTTCTCCTGGATGCCTGACGGACGGTCCATCGCTTACCTCAACAACGCTTCGGGCATTTTAAATGTCTGGAGTCAACCCCTTGAAGGTAGTAGCCCAAAACAGTTGACTAACTTCAAATCAGAATTCCTGACCAGCTTTGCCATCTCGCGCGACGGAAAGATTGCTGCCTACCGGTGGTCGGCGACGAGAGACATCGTTTTGATCAAGGACTATCGATAAGGAGGCCTCCCATGAACCAAAAAGAATGGACGATCATGATCTACATGGCGGGTGACAATAACCTCGCCGTCGATATGGCATACGCCATGGAACAGATAAAAGGAGTCGCAGAACAGGGTGCCGACAGCCCAAATCTCTTCGTCTATTACGACGGCAACTCCCCCGCGATTCCTACCTTGTACTGTGACTTCTCCGAACCAGGAGACCCGCGTTACGTCCGCTCGTACAAAGTACCGGACAAGCTCATTACACCACTGGCGAAGAAAGAAAATGAGAACGCCGCCGATCCGCGTTCGATCATCAACTTCGTCGATTGGTGCGTGAATCGCGTTGAAGTCCAAAACAACGGCGAGATCTCGTATGGACGACGCGCCGACAAATACGCGTTGATCTTTTCCGGCCACTCGCTCGGTTTTCAGGATATCGGGTTGTTCAAAGACGAAACGTCGGGCAAGGCAATGAAGATGATGGAATTCTACAAGGTGCTGGCTCGGCTGACAGGAAACAAGAAAGAACTCGAGGAGATGACGGGCGATGAGGGTCTCTGGGGTGAGAACCGAAAAGCTGCAACCAGAAAACTGCTCGGTCAAGAGCTCGACATCCTGGGATTCGATAGCTGTGTCATGGGCATGCTTGAAGTCGGATATCAATTCAACGACCGGACCAAGACGATGATCGCTTCGGAAGGAAGTGTTCCAAGCGCTGGTTGGACCTACGCGAAGATCCTCGGTTGCCTGGCGCGAGAACAGAACCGCAACATCGATACCCGTAAGGTTGCTGAACTCTTCGTAGAGGAATTCATCCAAAGTCAGGATGCTTACACGGTCGGCGGTGTGTCGGTTGATATGGCCGCGTGGGATATGAGTCGGTTCGACGAACTAGCAGGTGCCTTCGACGATCTGGCGGAAGTTTTAATTGACTGCTTCGCGGATGAAAAGAGCCGAGTTTACCGTCAAATGGAAAGGGTGCTTCTTCAAGTTCATTGGAAGTGTCAATCGTACATGTACGACCAGAATGTCGATCTCGGAGACTTCTGTGAGCTGCTCGATCGGGAATGCGGGCTGGTTATCGAAGAGCTTGGCGAAGGTGATGACCTTGAGATCCTGGTACGGGTTCAGTCCGCGTGTCAGGCCGTGTTGCAGGAACTGCGCAAAGCAGTGATCCAGAGTGGCTTCAGTGGTGGTGGTTATCAGTATTCGAATGGCCTCTCGATCTTCTTTCCCTGGTCGCGTGAGGGGTACGAGGTATCGAAGAAGAACTATGAGGGCTTGTTTTTTGCGAAAGAGGCAAAGCGGCGGCGAAAATCGTGGACTACCTTCTTGAAGAAATATCTTTACGAAGTGACGCTGCGCGAGAGTGAACCGCCGAATGTTGAGGTTCCTGTTGGCGAGAGATTCAGGTATCGATCGGGTGTGACATTCGTCGACGAGCGCATTGACGCATTTTTTACGGCTGCCGCGGCCGCAGCTTCGAGTACGAAGATCGCTGGACAAGAGGGTTCCAAGATCGCAGGTCAGGAAGGCTCGAAGATCGCAGGCCAGGAAGGTTCCAAGATCGCCGGACAAGAGGGTTCGAAGATCGCCGGCCAGGAAGGTTCCAAGATCGCGGGTCAGGAAGGCTCAAAGATTGCCGGTCAGGAAGGTTCCAAGATCGCGGGTCAGGAAGGCTCAAAGATTGCCGGGCAGGAAGGTTCGAAACTCGGCGGTGGCGGGTCGAGCGCTTTCTTCAACAGTCTCCGGCTCTTTAAGAACGTGGAAAGCAAATGGGACATCTCCGGTTTCACAAAGAAACCGATTAAACATAAGCCGGAGTAAGTTAAGTACTGGATGAAGAGCTTCGCGCAGCGTTTTCTGGAACTTGCCCGATCACGCAGTCCGTTTTGTTTGGGGATTGATCCGACGCCTCAGCTACTCAAGGCCTGGAATCTGCCGCATAGCGCCGACGGTCTCGCACAAATGTGTGAGACCGTGGTGAGTGCGGCTGAAGATCGGTTGGCGATCGTCAAACCGCAGATTGCGTTCTTTGAGCGGTTCGGTTCTAAAGGGATCGAGGTCCTTGAACGACTGATCGCTGCTTTTCAGGAACGCGGCACGCTCGTGCTCGTCGATGGTAAACGAGGCGACATCGGCAGTACGGTCGAAGCGTACGCAGAAGCTTATCTGGGCTCGACAAGTGCTTTTCACGCAGACGCCATTACGGCTCACGCATATCTCGGTTTCGGGGCGTTGAAGCCTTTGTTGACGCACGCCGTCGATTCCGGTGGGGGAGTGTTTGTCGTCGTTCGCTCTTCAAACGTTGAGGGAACGCCACTGCAAACCGCCGTCTTGCAGAACGACGGACGCACTGTCGCGGATTCCCTCGCCGACTTGATTAATGAATTCAACCAGCAAACTAGCGGTAGTGAAATCGGTCCGGTGGGCGCCGTAGTCGGGGCGACGATCGAGCATCTGATGCCAACGTTGGACCGGCTGAGCCAGTCGCTGCTCCTCGCTCCTGGCATCGGTCATCAAGGCGCGACGTTTGAAGACCTGCGCAGACGCTTTGAACGTCACGCCGTGCGCGCGATTCCTTCGTCTTCACGTGCCGTGCTCGATCGTGGTCCAGATATAGAACAGCTACGCGCCGAGATTATTACGCAATGCGACGCCGCGCGGTTGGACCACTAATTCGAATCACTGCAAGTCCAACAACCAAATATCGCTTTCAGACGAGTAGACCGTGAAATAGAGCAGCGTCCCGTCGTTTGAGATGTCGAGGCTGCGCAACTCACCGTCCGCAGAAGTAAATATCTCGCGCGTTTTCTTCGTCCTGATGTGGCCGAGATATGCCTTGTTGTCGTCGTAAGACAGGAAGCGGAGGCTGTCGGGAAGCCACATTGGCGCGCCCGAAAGTGAAGCCGCCAGCGTTTCGTAGCGGTTTGTCTCAAATGAAAAATAGGCGAGCTCGAGCGGCGGTCGACTCAGCGTACCGATCAGTTTCTTTCCATCTGGTGACCAATCCCACGCAACAAATCTAATTGAGGAGTCCGGTGCAGGAAGCAATTGCGGCGTTTGCTTTGCTTCATTCAGATTGACGATCTGATTTACAAAGTTGCTATGAAGAAGAATCCTCAAACCGTCCGGCGACCAGAGTGGAAATGACGTATCGCCAGGACTGTCAAACGTGAGCTGACAAAGATTCATAGCGTCGGCGTCGAGCGTCCATATCTCGTACCTACCACTGCGATCCGATGTAAAGGCGATCGACTTTCCGTTTGGAGACCAGCGCGGGTAACGATCGAAGTATTTATCGTTGGTCAGTTCACGCCAGTTTGTGCCGTCACGATTCACGACCGCGATATCCTCCTGCGTGCGCCGTGGCATGCGCATCACAAAACGGGCACCGTCAGGCGACAACTCGGGGCGCGCAAGCATTCGATCCCCGCGCGTGATCCAAAACGCTTCCCCTACGGTCTTCTCCGCTTTCTGATCAAACTTAATTCCCTGAAGGTTCGCGCGTTGATCGGTCTGGACGTAGATCAGTCGCCGACCGTCGCGCGAAAAGCTCAGGTGCCGGTTGAACGTCGAGGGCGTCGCGACCGCTTCCGGTTGACCCTGGACTTTACCGGTCCTTTCGTCGATCGCCACACGCCAGAAACTCATGTCTCCACCGCGATCGCTGGCGAAGTAGAGAAACTTTCCATCAGGCGACCAAACCGGGTTCCAGTTTGTAGACGCGTCGTTGGTAATGACTTCGATTTCACCGCCGCCACTGGCAACCGTAGCGATATCGCCGCGTCCGGCTGACGGCGGCATGAGCCAAAACGCGATTCGATGTCCATTAGGGGACCACGATGGCTGCATCGCATCGTTCTCAACCAACATGCGCTTGTTTCCGGTTTCGAGATCGACGATCCACAATGTGCTGGGCTGTGTATTTCTCGTGGCGGGTAGGTCTTGACCGTAAGTGCTACAGACTATCTCTTTACCATCGGGCGACCACGAAGGCTGACGACAATTCTCGGTTACGAGCCTCACGTTCTCGCCAGTGCGTTCCATTACGTAGATGCCGGCGGGCTGGCGAGTTGAGCGAAACGCGATGCGTTCACCGTCCGCTGAATACGCCGGTTGGGTCTCATCGGAAGGCGTGTTGGGCGTGAGCGGATGCGCGTTCTTGCCGCCGACTCGTTGCACAAACAGATCGAAGTTACCGCTCTCGTTGCTCGCATAGACGAAGTTCTGACCATCTGGCGCAAGAACAGGATAGATTTCCGTACCTGGTTGAGTTGTGAGTTGCGAACGCGACGCGGCTGTCCAATTGGGCCCAACGATTTGTTTCGATTGCCTGTAATACCAAATCGCAAGGCCAACTACGACGAGCAATCCAAACACAACGGCGCCGATCCATAACGGGCGACTCTGAAACGTTGTCGTGATACGCGCTGGTGTTTGCCCGGAAGCGCTTGAAGGCGACGAATCGATTGCACGAAGCACGCGTCGGATGTCGGCACGGAAGTCCGACATTGTTTGATAACGCAGTTCGCGATCTTTCTCGAGTGCTTTGTTAAGCAACGGATCGAGTTCAGACGGCAGGTTAGGATTGAGTGCACTCGGCGCGGACGGATCGGTCGAGAGGATCGCGTTAATCGTCGCCTGTCGCGATTCACCGCCAAACGGTTTTTGGCCGGTAACCAATTCATACAGCACCACGCCAAGACTCCAGATGTCGGTGCGATGGTCGATCGGTTCGCCCGCAGCCTGTTCCGGCGACATGTACGACAATGTGCCCATCGCTACGCCGAGCTCGGTGTTTGCAGCATCTATCCTGCCTGACGTCATCTCCGTCAGTTTTACTAAACCAAAATCCAATACCTTGACGTAACCGTCCGGCCGGACCATCACGTTGTCGGGTTTGATATCGCGATGCACGACACCCGATTGATGGGCCGCCGCCAACGCCTCGGCGACCTGGCCCATGATCGACAGCAACTCCTTCACGCTCAGCTTCGAACGCAGGGACGAAAGCGTTTCTCCTTCAACAAACTCGGTGGCAATGAAGTGAAGACCGTGTGCTTCGCCGACTTCGTAAATGGTGATCAGGTTGGGATGATTTAGTGAAGAAAGTGCGCGCGCCTCGCGCCGAAAACGGGCGATACGATCGGCATCGGCGAGAAAGTGCCACGGCAGGAGTTTGAGCGCACACATGCGATCGAGCTTGGTGTCGCGAGCCAGGTAGACCTCGCCCATTCCTCCCGCGCCGAGAAGTTTCTCAATCTTGTATGTTCCGAGTTCTTTGCCGACGAGTGTGGCGACAGTGGTGAGTTCCTGCGCAAGTGTCCCCGCGACGGCGGACATCGCTGAACCTTCCATGAACTCAACTGCGCGCGATTGCGCGTCGAGAAGACTCAGCACCTCTTCGTAGATGATGGCGTTGCCTTTAGACGCTTCCGCGACGAAGCTCTTGCGTTTCTCAGGCGGCTGTTCCAACGCCTGCTCAAACAGAGCGTCAACTTGTTTCCAGAGCTGGGGGTCCATGGGTTAGTTACTACTAAGCTGTCGATAAAGCCACGCCTTGGCTTTGTTCCATTCACGCATCACCGTGATGGGCGCAATCTTCATCACTTCCGCGGTTTCGTCAACACTGAGCCCTCCAAAAAAACGCAGCTCAACGATCCGGCTCTTTCGCTCGTCCATCTCAGCAAGACTCTTCAACGCGTCGTCGAGCGCGAGCAAATCGGGATCGTCGCCCATCGGAATCGACATAGCATTGTCGAGCGAGAGCTGCTGGACTTCGGTGTTCTTGTCTGCGCGTGGGCGTTGCCGCGCGAAGTCGACAAGTATGCGACGCATCATCTGCGCGGCAACTCCGAAGAAGTGAGCGCGGTTTTGCCAGCGCACCGCTTTCCAGTCTATGAGACGAATGTAAGCTTCGTTGATCAGCGCCGAGGTTTGCAGGAGATGATCGGAGCGTTCACGACTCATGTAACGCTTGGCGAGACGATAGAGCTCCGCGTGCACGAGCGGCGCAAGTTTGCCAAGCGCTTCCTCCTCACCATTACTCCAGGCTTCCAGGAGTTGAGTAAGTTCGTGCGAATCGGGTGCATCCATCTGTTATTGGCCCGGAATCGGTGTTCCCTCTGGGTCCGACGAACATAAACTATTTCGGCCTCAGAGGAAACACGGATAACACGGATTTGTTTTATGAACGGATCTATAGAGCGTGATCTCACAACCGTCGCGCGTGGAGCCGCTGTATTTGAAACAAGTGTCGCATTCGCGATTGCAGGCGGCGCAATCCTGACAGGTCTTGTTGCAGGTCTGGCACTTTTCTTTACCGCACTTTGCGCACGTCTTGTTCTCGCCAAGATCTCCGAAGTTCTTCAACAGACACAGGAGCCGGTTGCGATCCTCGCCACTCAACTCATCGTTCAACGCATTTTGACTGACGCTTTCGCCAGCATCTCCGAAATGTAACCCTGAACGTCGTTGGCCATCTGGCGTCGGATTTTTGGTTGGCCGCCGAAGTGCTTGTCGCTCTGAAACAGGTTCGCCATTGTTTCCATGACGTAGATTTCGAGAGCGACTCCGAGCTCGCGGCAGTAATGAAGTACGCGTCGATGATGGTACGGCAGGCGTCCTGGTCCTAAGTTGATATAGAGACCTTCGTCAAACTTGCAGACCTGCTTGAGTGTTTGGGCCCGCCTCGTTCTTATCTACGAGGACCGTCCCTCGACGCCCCGTGTGATTGCGACCGCCGGCTCGTTCAGTCAACTCGATGATTTGAACGGTATAACCGGCGTTTCGCAGTTCGTAGGCTGCGGTTAGACCAGCGATACCGGCGCCTAGTATCACAACTTTCTTACCGGCGCCCGATCCAGCAGGAAGCTGTGGTGGTCCAGCCCAGGCTTCATGCAGGTCGATTAGTCCAAGCGCGGTCACCGTTTCGTAGAGCGCAGCGGAACCTCCGGCCAGGCCGAACCTTCCAGAAAGCGCCGGCGCGTTACGCCTTTCTTTCCCTTTGTCATTGTCGTTTTCTCCTATGTGGGTTGAGAGTGAGAACCTAATTTGGCAATATCCCGTGAGATCGTGTTCCCGTATCAAGTTTATTAAAACCGATGAATCAGTCGCCGGTAAAGATCGACGTCCTGCTCGAACCTCTCCTGCTCGCGGGCGACGACGAGCAAGCTGACGAACTGCTGCTGCAACTGATCAACACTCACGCCGATCCGGTAATCAAAGGTGTCATTCGTTTCAAACTCCGTCTGAGCTCGTATCGCGAAACTCAACGCGCGGAATCCGACGACATTTACCAGGAAGTTTTGCTGCAACTTCTTTCGCAATTGCAGAAGTTTCGGAAAATACCCGACGGTCATCCGATCGCGGACCTGCGCGGGATGGCCGCAGTGATCGCGCATCGCACGTGTGCGCGTTGGCTCAGACGACAGTTTCCGGAACGACACGCACTTAAGAACCGGCTTCACTACATCGTTACACGCCAGCGTGGTTTCGCTTTCTGGCAAAACGCTGAAGGACAACTCGTCGCGGGTTTTGCCAGCTGGCAGCAGGAAAAGACTCCTGACAAGCGACGACCAGTCGACCTCGAGACGTTGCCAAATCAGATCCGGGCGACGAAAGGAGGTAAGCCGCAGGAATTGGCGGAGACCGTTGCGGCGATTTTCAATTATTTAGGCCACCCGATCGAATTCGACGAACTGGTGACCTCCGTTGCATCGCTTCTCGGCATCAGCGATCAGCCAATCGAGTCACTAGCAGAAGATGAAGACGCGGTTGCGTCAATGCCTGACGTGAACGAGCCCGATCAGGCGTGGCGAGTTGAGAAGCGGATGTTTTTGCAGAGGCTGTGGGAAGAGTTGGAACAACTGCCGCGCAATCAACGGGCAGCGTTGCTTTTGAATTTGAAAGAGTCGAGTGGTTTCGGCTGTATCACCCTCTTCCCTGCGACGGGCGTCGCAACTTTGCGTCAACTTGCAGCCGCGCTGGAGATGACGGCCGAAAGCCTGGGTGAGTTGTGGAATGAGTTGCCGCTCGAGGATTCGAAGATCGCCGAACTTCTCAGTTTGACGCGACAACAGGTCATAAACGCCCGAAAATCAGGCCGCGAACGGCTTACCCGCCGCCTGAGAGGATTTATTTAATGACCATAGTAATACGCGACAATTTTCGCCAACTTCTACAGGTGAACCCCGCCGGGACCCCGGTCGTGAGGACAAAAGAAAAACTGTGGTGCATTTAAGTCAAAAACAGATTGAGGACTACTGCACGCATCAATTAAGTGGTGCGGAGGTGATTGCAGTAACCGATCATCTCGGCGCCTGTCAGCTTTGCCGGACGAAAATGGAAGCCGGACAAAATGGCGACGCGGCGTTCTTCGACTTGCGATCACAGGTATTCGAGGACCTTCTTGGAACGGGCGCGCATCTCACGATGGACCAGATGGCTGCGTACGTCGATCGACACCTCAGCGGCGAAGAACTGCATGCCGTCGACGACCACCTGACGCACTGCGACACTTGCGTTCTCGCGGTGAAGGACCTGCGTGACTTTAGAAATGAGATCGCACCGTCACTCGATCGTGAGTATGAGCCCGTTGTAGTTCGCTCGCCTGCTACGACACCTCGAACCGCTTCCTTTTCACCTTTTCGAGTCTCGCCGTGGCCTGCGTTCGCAGGTGCGGCGCTCGCAATACTCGTATTGTCTGTCATCGCGTGGGTTGTGTGGCGGAGATCAGAGGAACGTTCACCGCAAATCGCGAATATACCGCCGCCAGTATCGGAACCTACGGCACCGCCGCAACCTGACTCGACCCCCGCGCCACAACCAGTTGCCATCGTTGCACAACTAAACGAAGGGTCACGCACCGTGACGTTGGACCAGGAAGGCAAACTTTCCGGCGCCGAAGATTTACCACCCGCGTATCAGGAATTGTTAAAGCAAACACTCAGCAACGGCCGCGTCGAAAAGTCGTCACAACTCCAGGGACTGAGCCGGCCGCCCAGTTCGCTAATGGGGACGAACAATTCGCAAAAGATATTTGAGGTACTCGACCCTGTCGGAAGCGTGCTCCTCTCGAATCAACTCACTTTTCGCTGGACGGCAATGGACGGCGCTTCAAACTACGTCGTAGAAGTGTATGACGAGAAATTCAATCCGGTTGTCGTGAGTCCCCAACTTACCGGCCTCACCTGGACCACCACGTTGCCGCGCGGCAAGGTCTATTCGTGGCAGGTAAAAGCGACGGGCGACAGCGGCGAAATAACTTCACCGCGTCCTCCGGCGCCGCAGGCGAAGTTCCGCATCGTCGATCAAGCAAAAGCAAACGAGATCGCGAACGCGCGTCGCACATATTCTTCATCACATCTCACACTCGGCTTGCTCTACGCAGATGCAGGATTGCTTCGCGAAGCTGAACAGGAGTTTCGTCTGCTACAAAAAGCAAATCCTAAATCCGAGCTCGCTCGCAATCTAGTGCGCCAGGTTCAATCGCTCAGAAAATAGCTTAGATCCCTTTGTTAATCATTCCTGTTAAACTCCGTCTACTACAAAGAAACATTTGTATGTTCAGACTAATATCATTCTTAATCATCGCATTGCTTGTCAGCACGCCCGCTTACGCGCAGGACAAGTCCACCGAGATCGACACGATCTTCAGCTTCGCCACTACCGAAACTCCCGGCTGCGCCGCCGGCGTCTCGCAAAACGGCAAGGTCGTGGTCAACCGGTCATATGGACTTGCTAATGTTGAGCGCAAGCTCCCATTGACGCAGAACTCACTCTTCGACATTGGGTCGACGCAGAAACAGTTCACCGCCGCGGCCGTGCTTATCCTCGTCGAGGACAAGCGCCTTTCGCTCAGCGACGACATACGCAAGTACCTGCCGGAGTTACCGGATTATGGCCACAAGGTCACGGTGGATAACTTGATCACTCATACAGGCGGCATCCGAGACTGGATTCCATTGATGATGTTGGCGCCGGAGGGGAGCGACGTCATGCAGCTCCTGCTGCGACAACGTGAACTCAACTTCGCGCCGGGCGAGGAATGGTCTTATTCGAATGGTGGGTTCGAGCTGGCCAAGGAGATCGTGGCGCGCGTGAGTGGGATATCGTTCGCAGAGTTCGCGCGGAAGCGCCTATTCGAGCCGCTCGGGATGAAGTCGAGCGCTTACGTACGGGACATCATGCACGGCGGCGCGAACTCCGCACTTGGCTATCAAAAGGACGGCCCCGGCTGGAAGCCGTTCATGCGTCTGGGCAATAACCGCGGGGGCGGCGCTGTCGTGAGCACAGTAGGCGACCTCCTTATTTGGAACGATGCGCTGGCGAGTGCAAAGCTAGGCAAGTTTGTCACCGAGAAGCTCCACGAACAGACCAAGCTGAACAACGGCAGGAAGCTCAAATACGCGCGAGGACTGTTCGTCGACCATACGCCCGGCGGTCTCGTCGTGTCGCACTCGGGCGAGGCGGCCGGATTCAGCACGTGGATGGGTCGCGTTCCGAAGCATCGCCTATCCGTCGTTGTCACGTGCAACTTCGATCCCGTTTCCGCGACAGCGCTCGCGGGGCGCGTCGCCGACACTTATCTACCGCCCGTTTCCAGGACGGTGGAGGATTCGGTTGCCAAGGCGGATGCACCAAGTGTCAACGTTACCAGCATGGCCGGACTGTTCTTTAACGAACGTACGGGTGAGCCGATGCGACTGCTCGCGGAGGATGGCACGCTCCGCATTGCAACGGGTCCACCGCTGGTCGCGATCTCGCCAGAGCGCTTCCGACCGCTGCGCGCCGACATACGCTTTCGTTCGCAGGACGAGTTCGAGATGACCTTCCTGTCGAAAGAGCAGATCGAGTTTAAGTCGATGGAAGGACAGACCACACGCTATCGCCGCGCACAGGCTTTTACTCCCGCCGCAGCCGATCTTCAATCTGTCCAGGGTCGATACGAGAGTAAGGAGATTGGGACCGTCTTCGAGATCGTGCCCGAAACAAACAACAATATCGTGATGCGACCCGCGAACTCGGCGGGGCGTTCGCTGAATCTCACGCCGGTCGAGCGCGACACGTACATGTTGAGCATGATGATCGTTCGCTTCCGCCGCGACGCGAGCGGCAAGGTCACAGGCTTTAACTACGGCAACCCGCTCATGCGCAACATCAGTTTTACGAGGCTGGCCGACCGCACCACAGCACCCGAGACATCGACCGCGCCAGCGACGAAGGACCCGGCGGCCGCTTCCGCTTCCCCTACCTCTGAGGCACCACGACTCGAAGGGCTCACCGGCGAATACGAACTCTCCCCTGGTCGCTTGCTCGTGATCACGCTCGAGGATGGCGTACTCCATGGACAGCCGTCGGGTGGAGAAAAACGTAAACTGGTCCACGTCTCCGCTGCGACGTTCTCCGCTGCGGACACACCGATCACTCTAACATTCACACTTGGTGCCGACGGGCGAGCGACTGCCGTGGTGATGCGGCAGAATGGAAGGGAACGCACACTGACTAAGATTCGATGACGGAAACGTTACCAGCCGTCGCCGACCAGTACGAATCCCGCCCAGTAAAACGGATGGCTTGTCTCGGGATTGCGCATCAATTTCAACGCGGCTTGTCGTAGCGCTTCTGTCTTGCCCGGCTTTGTTTTTGCAGATCCGATAAGCGAGCGGTGGAAGTTGACCATCAGATCGCGCGTTCCCGCGGATTCGACTTTCCATTGGCTGACGACGATCGAAGGAACACCAGCAGTGAACATGGCCCACGAGAACCCGATCATTCCCTCGCCCGCACCGATGCGGCCGCGTGCGGTCTCACAAGCTGAGAGCACCGCTAAGTCGGCTTTGAGATCGAGTTGCATCAACTCCCACGCTTCGAGCAAACCGTCGTCGTTTGGTCCACCTTCGGCGAGCGTCAGATGTGAATACATGGGCGACGCATTGTTGAAAGTGCCGTGTGTGGTGAAATGAAGAATACTGGCGCGGCCTGCCTCGTTCTTAAGCAGATCTTCGCGCGCCTGGTTACCAACGTAGATCTTGCTCCGCGCTGCGCCGTACAAACGACCGAGCGCCTTGACCTCTTCGCCGGCTTCCGGCAGCGGAGCGAAGTTGTGGTTGCGTAACGCTGAATGGCCGCGTCTTGTCGCCGTCTCGGAATCTGATTGCGAATTTCCAACCGCCAACAAGTTTGCGGGAGCCCCATTCGGTGATTGATTCTTTCGTCGTTTCGTCATCTCGCGCAACACGGTCAGCGAGGGCGCGTAGGTGATCGACGCGTTCTCGATCATGAACTGATTGGCATTATTGACGAGCGCCTGAAACGGCAGGTCCCACAGGCTGCTGTCAGGTGCGATGACGAGACTGTTTTTGCCACGAAGCTGCGCCTGCGCCGGTTTCAGAAGCAGGTCGTAGAGCTTGACTGCCGCAACGCGGAATCCGAGATCACGCGTCGCGAGCTGTTGCCGAAACGACTCGATTCGTTTCGCAAGTTCGTCATGTTTGAGCGGCAGCGTGTAGACGTTGATCTCGACTGGCGCTTTGTCATTCGGTTTCGTAATCGCGAAGAGATAAGTCGCATCATCAGTCACGATGTATTCGAGCAAAGCACTTGAAGCGTTGGGAAGTAGCTCCGCGAGCTCCTGCGCATTAACGATTGGCGCTTCACCGCGTTGTGCTTTCAGTTCCGGGTGCGCTGCGTAGAGTGAATTTTGGAACGCTTCGTAATCGAGACGTGCTTTTTCGAGTTTGGCTTCAACTTCGCTGACGCGCGCTGCGTCCTTTTTGTCCCACTGAGTCAAACGGGTCAGTTGTTTATTGAGCTGCGTCAGTTCGGATTTCAAGCGCCGTTCTTCTTCCTGCTCGGTCGCCGTCATCGCTTTATTAATTCGGACGCGGCCTTGTTGCAGCATGTCGAGTAACACCCGGGCTTTCGCGCGTTCGGCGAAGGCCAACGCCTCGAGTGACTGGTTCTCTTTCACCAGCACGCCGAGTAATCCGTGGTGTGCGCCGAGGCCGCGTTCGAAGTAACGTTGACGCTCCTGGGCGCTGCCGGCTGTTTGCGTGCGCAGTGTTTCGATAAAAGAAACGGCTTCGGCAAACGAACGGCGCGCTTCCGCAAGACGATTCAAACCAAGCTGCGAATAGCCAAGCTTCGTGAGCGCGTAGGAAAGATCGTCTTTCCTTCCCGTTTCGCGCGAAAGCGATACGGCTTCCTCAGAAACTTTCAAAGCCTCAGTGTAATTTTTCTGGCCCAGGTAAACGGCGGCCATGTTGTTGAGGGCGACGACCCTCGGTCGCTTGTTTTTGGCCGCATCAAGCTCAGCCAGCGCGTCGCGGTGATAGCGTAACGCCTCGTCATATCGCTTCTGGTCGGCGTAGATTCTGCCGATCTGATCTTTCACCATCGCCACACCACCACGATCACCCAATCCCTCAACCTGCTTCAATAGTTGCTGATACATCGCGAGCGCGCGATCCACGTCGCCAAACGACTTGTATTGAAGCGCGATGTCGTGACGAATCATCGCGATCTGAAGCGTGTCATTCAATTCTTCGGCGATTGCGAGTGCTCTTTCCTGATGCGCGAATGCCTGAGCGGCATTGTTCTGTTGACCGTAGATGATGCCGAGCTCGGCAAGCGCCGTCATCATGCCGCGACGATGTTTCGTCTCTTCAGAAAGGCGAAACGATTTTTGTGCGAACTCAAAAGCGCGACGGTGATCGCCAAGCGCGCGATACAGGTTACTGAATTTCTCCTGGGTCATCGCGATGCCGCGCTTGTTGTCGGATGCTTCATACATCGCGAGGGCCTTCACGAGGGGCGGGAAAGCTGCCTCGTACTCGTCTTGTGACTGTTTGAGGGTTCCCGTATTCATCCACGCGCCGGCGATCCCCGACTGATCTCCAATCTTCTCCGCAACCGCTCGCTGCAAGTCGAAGTAGTGAACCGCAAGGTCGAATTCGACACGGGTCTGATGGCGCACCCCGCGAGTCCCCAGCGCATTGACGAGTGTGTTGTTAACAAAGCGTTTCTCTTTTTCAAGTATGTCTTCACGCTCCTGGCTCGAATGCGCCCCGCCGAGACGCTCTGCCAGTTCGTCCTGGACCAGAGACTCCCGCTGAATTTGCCAACCAGAGCTGGTCTTGATCCATTCGAACGAACGGCACGCAGCACGTAACGGATCGAAAGTCATAAGGATCGCGCCCGTCTTCTTGTCGAGGCGGCGTTCGTCAGCCGTTAAATTTGAGATCGCTTTGTCGCCGTTGATTTCAAGCTTGCTAACTTCCGGAGTGATCAAGTCGATTCGTGCCTGCGCCAGGACGCCTTTGTAATAACGAAAGTGAGTAGAGAGGTTTGGTGATTGGGGGTTCCAGAACTTGCGCATCGCGTCGAGATCACCCGTGACGAGGGCACGGCCATATTCTTCGGTCAACCCGCGCAGTGTTTCCTGCTCCGCGGCAGACGCTCGCACCGGCTTAGAGGAAAACGTGTTTGACTGCGCGAGCGCAGGAGTTATGAGGCTCAAATTAAGGGCGATTATTGATAGCGCTGCGCGGAACGTGCTTGGCATGAAACGTCCCCCTCCGTGTACAGGCTCGATTGGTAACGCGCAAAAGTTCGCGGGAAAGGACCACCAAAAAAACTATATTTTGCTCAGTAATATGCCCCTTTCTTCAGCAACTTCCACATTCGGTGTCGGTAATCTCTGAAACAGCGAGGCAGCGGTTTCATATGCCAGCGGGTGTTTATACAAACAAATCATTCCATTTATTCACCACGCGAATGCCTCGCACTTCAGAGTCGCAGACCACCACGGAAACGGGCCCACTCAGCGAAGCGCTGCTGATCAATGCAGCGTTACTTACCCTGTTGTGCCGATGATCGTGCCCGTGCGGCTCGGCAGGAGCTAGATAAATTCAAAGTCATTTCATATCGAAGGAGAAAACATGCACTACATCACAATCAAAAGCGTCATTCGGCTTCTGGTCTTGCTTACGGTTTCGGGTGTCGCATTTCTTCCCACATCGGCAGTAGCGATGTTCGGCAACGACAACGGTCCCGAGTTGCCCGAGGGTTGCAGCAGCATCACAGTTGAGGCCGGACACAAGCTGGCGTTTCACACGTACGCGAAGGGCGTGCAGATTTATCGCTGGAACGGCGCTTCCTGGACGTTCGTTGCGCCTGAGGCAACGTTGTACGCCGAACCTGGATATTTTGGCGAAGTCGGCATTCACGGCATGGGTCCACATTGGACCAGCAAGAGCGGCAGCAGAGTGGAAGCCGCGCGCGTTCTGGGCACGGGCTGCCGGCCTGATCCGACCGCGATCGAATGGATACTGCTGAAACAAACTAAGGCAACGGGGCCGGGAATATTCGGCAACATCACGTTCATTCAACGTACCAACACGACCGGCGGGCTCGCGCCAACGGACCAGGGCGCGCTGAATGAACTGCGACAGGTTCCCTACACTGCTGAGTACTATTTTTATCGAGCTGACGGTCCGGTGGGCCAGTAAGCATCGAATCAGTTAGGCAGGCAAAAAGGGCGTCGCCGGGGCAAACGGTGACGCCCTTATCGAAAATGACACTCGAAGCGTTGTTAGCGCTTCATGCGTCGTCTTACATATCCGCCTAACCCAATCAATGCTGAACCTAGTAGCAACATCGATGACGGTTCAGGTATCGGGTTACCCGGCGAGCCAACGTCACTTCCTTCACTACCACCCTCGAGCGGAACGTTCTGGAACCTGACAAGGATGGCGTTGCAGATTTCAGCCTCCGTGAATCCCGCAAATGCTGCTCCACTGACGGTGAACGAGGCGCTCTCTCCCGGCAACAATCCCAAATTCGGATTGCCTCCGCTGAAGTTATTTCCCGTTAGGAACCCGAAATCGAGAACGGCGTCATCGAAGCCGTGCGAAACGTTCCCGAGATTCCCATCCGAGAATGTAAAGGTCGACGACAGACTCGGAGCTTGCGAACCGGTGAATCCGTTCAGTCCGGACGAACTAGCGTTCCCCACCGGCGGCAAATCAAAACCGATACTGGTGATGGTGGACGTTGATCCGGGCTGCGTGATGGCCGACGTGTTGGTAATTGTGAACGTAAACGTGTTGGTTTGAGAATTGAACTCGCAGACGACTGTTGCGGTAGAAAATTGACCGCTATCCGCACCTACGACGGTGATTGTATCGGCCTGGGCTTGAGCCGACATACATGCGATGACAGCTACAGCGCCGAGTGTGAGAAATAACTTTCGAAATCGGGACATGGGTTCCTCCTTGTACTTCGTATCCTTAAGACAAATCCAACAGCCGCCCGCACTACGGCAACTTTTCAACAGGGCACTGCTGGGGCAATGCGCTTTCTAATATTCAATTCCGCACAGGGTTGGCAAAGAATAAGGATTTCGCAACCTCGGGTCAACAACATTCCTCGCTGTGATAGAAACTTGACACGTGCGGAAACAAAAAGCGTCAGACGAATTCGCGTCACGGCCACTGGATCACTTTTGCCTTCGGTTGGGCCGTTTTTGACGGCGAAACCATCTGTGAACTCAAAGGCGCCGTGGGCTTTTTCGTATCTGACGTGACAGAACTTCGCGGTTCGGGCTTCGCATCGACGACCGCGGGTGGTGCGACCGCATTGACCTCGCTTGTTTCAACAACTGGTTGTTCGTTGTTGATCTCGGTTGGTACGTTTCGGGACATCGGAAACGAACGAGATCGCCGAGGGCTGGTGTTCGATGTGACCGCTGGAATCGATGGCTCCGTCGCGACTGGGGGCGCCTCGCGTGAAACATTGGTGATCTCAGGTGTTGGATTTACCACCGGAGGCGGAACTGTCGTTGTGACTACAGCTGGAATAGGCCCGCTGACAGGACGCGCGCGACTCTTCAAATAAACACCCACACCCACCGCAACGCCCATTAAGATCAACAACGTAACGGTCATCACTAAACGACCTTTGAACGAACCCATGCGCGCAAAGAACGCTGCGCGCGCATCGAAATTTCGCGGCGCTTCCTGAACCAGATCCCAGATCTCCGGTGGATCTTTCAGTGTTCTGACGACAGTCCGACCGGGATCTGTTTCTATAGCTTGAGGTCGCGAAACCGGTTTGGCCAACCGGGGCGCTTTGGATACCAGAGTATGTTTCTCGAGACTACGCGCCACTTCACTAAAGCATCGCGCCTTGGCCCAAATGTACGGAGATGTACCAAACCTCGTGGCCACATCCGTCTTTGCACCGTGGCCCATTAGAACTTCGACAATTTCCGCATGTCCAAAGAACGCCGCCAACGATAGCGCGGTGAAGTTGTCGTTTCTTGTGACGTTTGGATCAGCGCCATGTTCAAGCAGCACACGGACCATCTCGACGCGTCCGTGATATGCCGCTCGCATCAACGCCGTCATCCCGTGTTCATTTCGCGCATTAATGTCAGCTCGCGACAACACCGCCTCAAGCTCATCGATCTCTCCGGCCTCAGCGATGCGCCACAACTCGCGCGTCGCGGTGTTTGGGACGATTACCAGTTTTCTTGGAACAGCCATGCGCTTTTCCTACGATGCCTATCCGTTACTCGACCACGCTGATTCGATCACCCGGGCGTACTAACGGATCCGGCACTTTCCCTGATTCGATGTCTTTCAATTTAAACTTCGTGACGATCAAAAACCCACGACCATCGTCTCGCCCTAACCGCGCTTCCTTTGGTTTACCTACGACACCGCCGGCAGCAAGCATCGCCTGTGTCAGCGTCAAACCGCGACGATAGGTCTTCTCACCCGGAAATTTGACTTCGCCGCCAACGTAGAGAAACTGCGTCGCATTTGCGTGTAGTGTGACGACATCGCCAGGGCGGACCAGCAGGTTCATCTCACTCACTTCAGTTAGTTCGATATCGAATAACTGGTTGGCTTCGTTCCGCATCACGGTAACGCGCGCGGCTTCCGGTAGCGGCTGAGCGTCGGCAACGACGACATAAAGCGGAATCGCTTCCCGTCTCAAAATCTTCGTGCCCGAGTCTTTAACTAGACCGCTGACGAGAATCGTATGGCTCGCGTAATCACGAACGCCAACAATTACTTTTGTGCTGTCCAAGGCGCGCCGTTTCAGATCGTTCCCAATTCGCGTGGTGACTTCGTCGACCGTCAGTCCGCCTACCTGCATCGGTTCTGCGAGTAGTGGATGTTCCAGCAGGCCCGCGGGAGTTACCGTAAACAACGTCGACTCTGAGGACGTTGTATCCGCAACGCGCACATCAAGCACGTCGTTTGGTCCGATGCGGTAGATGCGTGTAAGCGCCATCTCATCATTGGTGGCCTTGTTTTCGGGAACTTCTTCGCTCTGCACTGGCGAGGGTGCCGCTGGTTTTGTCGCCACCGCAACCGGAGAACCGACTGGCTGTTGCTGCTTTACAGAATTTTGTTCTACTGGCCTGATTGGACGATTTGGTATCGGCTTAGTACCGCCGCCATTAGGCTGCAACATCGTGCGCGCGAACGAGAGTCGATCCCGAGCTTCGACGTCCTTTGGGTTGAGATCGAGCGCGCGTTCGAAATTCTTAGCCGCATCGGCCCATCGCTTCATATCGAAGTACGCGTGACCCAGAGAGAAGTAGGCATCGGCAAATTGCGGATCGAGTGCCACTACCTTTTCGAGCGTTTCAGCCGCCTGTTGGAAAAAACCAGCCGCACCATACTTCACACCTTCTTTGTAGAGTCGCTTGGCGGCGGCGCGCGCTTCCGGAGAAACGGGTCGATCTTCAGCACGCGGTGCTGTCGCATCATTGCGATGGTTTGTTAAGGCAGTTGACTGATTTTTGTTTCCGCTTGTTTGTGCAGCGATCAGACCTGTAAAGGCAGCGATCGAGAGTAAGAAAACGGCGGCAACACTGAGCGATTTGAGCATCGCAACCCCCTTTTCAAGGACACTTGTACGTAGTAGAACGCGCCGCACGGGTGGGGAGATTTAGGGGGATTGATACAAGCGCAATTAATGCGCTGGAACAATGGGGATAAAGGCGGTGCGTTGCTTATACCATCTTTGTGGCTTTTATTCCAGATGATTCCGCCGTTGGTGAGGAACGCGCGGATTAGATGCATTGACGTTTATGCAGTTGGAGTAGGCCCGCCCGGTTTAGGCTGAGACTTCTGCGCCGCCGGTTGAGCCGACTGACGTGGCGGTTGCGCGGGTGGTGACTCGGGCTGAGCTGGCTGAGTCGCCGACTTAACTTTATCCATCGCATCGCGTGCGACCTGTTGCGCCTTGTCGACTATCTTCTCGCTCGCTTCACCCATGTACTCTTGTTCGAGCCGCGTGCTGGGCAACGCCAAACCAACTGCGGCGCCAACAGCGACCGCTGCCGCACCGACCGCCAACGGGTTCTCTTTGACCAAACGTTGGAAACTGCGTCCGGCCCACATCGCGCCTTCCTGGGCTTGATGACCGAGATGAGAAATTTTTTCCCCGGTAGTATGAACGAGCCCATTCGCGTTCTTAGTCGCCTGCCGGGCGGTTCCCGCCGAACGAGGCGTCGCCATCCCATAACCCATTTCGCGGTCTGATTCACGACTGTACGAGGGCAGTGTTCGGCCGTCGGCGTTTCGTACGCGGCTGACGATGAACATACCTAAGCCGAGTCCCATCAAAGCAAAAGGAACCGGGTTGCGGTAAACGACGTTGCCGACGGCCGATCCGGTTTCTTTCAATGTCTCACCCGCGCGTCCCATAGCCTCCATTGCGGGTTCGGTAACGTTGCTGATCTTTTCGGTTACTTTCTCCATTACTTTTTCGACCTTTCCGATTGTAGCCTCGCGAACTGTCTCTTTAACCTGATCCATGAGATGTTCCGGGCTCAGTCTTTCTTGAATCTCGTTGAGTGTTTGCCCCATCTCGGCGCGCGTCTCTTCGATGTCAGCCTTGATGCGGTCCGTCTCGTCGTCGTCACTGTCATCGCGCTCAATAAACGTTACGCTTCTCGCTTCCGAGTCCTCATCGTTTAGCTGATTTGATCTTTGATCCATTGCGCGTCCTCCTTTATTGACTCAACAGTCTCCTCCGGCTTCAAGTCGATCCTGCGGAGCGCCGCGATCGCCTTATTAATTAACATCCAGGCGATAACACCGACGACGACACCGACGATCAGCGCCGCAACCCACGCCGGCATCACGCGGTCGAGTAGCAATATCACCGCTGCGCAGATTGCCAGCAGAGCGGCGTATCCGATCGCTCCTCCGATAACTAGCGAGCCAATATTTGATCCAACTTTCGTTGCCTTTTGCGTGAGCTCGACCTTCGCGAGAGCCACCTCGTTTCTCACCAGAGTGGTGGTCTCACTCACAAGGTCTGAGAACAATTCCCCGAGGGGACGTTCATCCATCCGTCTTGCTTCATTCATACGCGGTTGCATTGTGCACCTCCTTTATTACAGCGCGGCCGACGTAGTTTGTACGTGCCGTGGCTGTTGCGGTGGTGGCGGCAATCCGCGACCGAGGTTCGTGTTGGGCTCGGTTGCGCCAGCCATTGAACTCTTCAGAAAACGCGCGCCGGCTAAACCAAGCAGAAACGCGCCGCCGAGAAGTAACGCCGGTTGGCGTCGTCCGAGGTTTTCGACTCCATGTAACAGCGCTCGCGTATCATTCTGTCGAATGTAGTTGGTTAATCGCTCGAGTCCGTCGGCAGCCTTCCTGCCGTATTCAGCGGCGTAATGAGCGATAGGACCTTGATCCTCGCCTCCGAGTCCTTCGCCAAGCTGTCGTACGGCGCCGGCGACCTTCTCGAGTTCGCTCACTGCCTCGTCCTTCTGACGATCGATTCTCGAACCAGCTTGTTGCTGAACTTGATCGACTACTTTGCTTGTCGTTTGTTTTGCCTGTTGAAGAAGATCGTCAGAATTGCCCGGCGGTGTATGCTGATCGTTCTTTCGTGCCATCTCTAAATCCCCCTTGTCGTTTATTCCGTTCCGTTTTCAAACGTGCGCTTCATCCAACGCGAGATAATGCAAGAATCAAGCCTCTAGAGATTAAGAATCCGTGTTCCCTCCAACGCTCGACTGGCGGTTGGGGCGAGAACACGGATCCTTGATAACCCCGTGAATTAATCGACTCTTTCCAAATACCAGATCTCAACCTCAAGCTCTTCCGCGTAGTGCAAGATAGGTTCACCCGGCGGCTGTTTTAGTCGACTGGCTTCCACCATTGACGATCCCCATTTTGTAAGTTCCGCTTCTTGTAGCGGCCACGGTTCGTGGTGGATGCGCGCGCGGTAAAGTTGATCGTCGTGTTCTGCGTAGAGGATGTAGCGTTCGGTTAAGAAGAACTCCTTCGATCCAGGTTGCGACTGCGGCAGCGGATCGCCAATTTTCCATGTCGCTTTAAACGCCGCCGGTGCATCGTCATCGTCCCGATCCAACCTGTAGTCGATCGTTCTGCCGTGTTCTTTGATTTCAATGTCGGCGTAGTAATAAGGCAAATGATAAATCGAGCGGGCGCCCAAAACCGCGGCGTGACTGTTTGTATCGAGTGAGAAAAACCACACCCCGGGTACGCCGTTGTGATGAACGTAGGTGCGAACATTCAACTCATGCAGTGCGTTGAGCCCCGGCACCGGCGGTACATACGGCGGTAACGCGCGCACGTCCCACATTGTGAACGGCGTGATCGCGATCCATGCTGAACCACCATAGGTATCGATCTCAAGTGACTCGGGAATGTGTGGACGAAGCAGGTTCTCACTGACACGCCAGTGCATGAACAGCAGTTTGCCCCACGTCTGGTGCATAACCGGGTGACCCTCTGGCCGGTGCCTGGCGGCGAGACGATCGACGTCTTGCGGGTGACGCATTAGAGTCCTTTCGCTTCGGGGTTACTACTTCCGTTGGAGCTCACGCGTCGCAACAGAGCGTAACCAAACGCAGTTGCGAGAAACGCGAACGATCCGGCGGTGATGCGCGGATGCAATCGCGCTTTTGTATAAAGACTGGTCTTCGCCACGTGTCCTTCGTAGTCTCCGGTTTCCATCAGTTCGCTCGACGGATTATGTAATCCCTTGTGCTGCGATGGAGAATGCCTCTCATGCTGGTCCACGTCAAACAGGGTTCGCTCCATGAACTTGTCGGTTGTGTTCGGAGCATAGTATCCGGCCATCGATATTGCTTTCGCCGCACCGCCGACGTACAGATCGCGCACCGGGTTCTCTGCCGCGTAAAGAATCGCTTCCGCGACGATCGACGGCGGATAAACAGGCGAAATCAATTCCGGATCTGTCGGTAACAAGTTTTTCGCGTGTTGTGGATAGGGCGTGTTAATTGTCGCCGGCTTGATCAGCGTAACTGAAATCGGCGACTTATCGTGCTCGAGTTCCATCCTCAGCGCGTCAGAGAAACCTTTAATCGCGTGCTTCGACGCACAATAAGCGCCTTGTATCGGGATCGCGCGATCGGAAAGAGCACTGCCGACGTTGACGATGGCTCCACCCTTTGTCGCTAAATGATCTGCAGCGATGAGCGAACCATAGACCACGCCCCAGTAGTTCGTTTCGAAGAGTCGCCGGTGATCCTCGATCGGTACGTCGGTGACTTTGCCGTAGATCGAAATGGCGGCGTTGTTAACCCAGGTGTCGAAACCTCCAAACTCATTCGACGCCGCATCTCTAACAGCCTTCACGTCGTTTTCAACACCCACGTCGGCTTTAACGTAGATTGCTTCTGCACCCGTCGCGCGCAATTCTTCCACCAACGAGCACAAAGCCGCTTCGGTGCGAGCGACAAGCACGAGTTTCGCTCCACGCTTCGCAGCCATGCGAGCAGTGACTAGTCCAATACCGCTGGTCGCGCCAGTGATGACGACGACCTGATCCGCAAGTTTTTTCAGTTTCACGACCTGCCTCGTCAAAGGGCCTCGTTAAGCGGCCTCCTTATGGTGCTCATCGCGAATGCGCCCCTGCACACGATCTGATTGCGTCAGCGAATTCGGCGCGTTCAAGTTCGCGTTCTCCGCAACGCCAACACCGAGTCGTTCTACCAGCTCGCCACCAAGCCAACCGCCAAGGAAAGCTGCACCGACCCCGATGAACGACAACGCCAGCGCGACTGTTGGAGGCTGCCCATCGGTTGTGCCGCTGCGCAGTAGCCAACTGATCGCAAATAGCGCCATCACAAAAACATTCGTCAAGCCATGCAGCAACCCAATGCGCTTGGCCCGGGTGCCGTTAGGAATGTTCAGGTAATCGATCAACCCAAACAGCGCCGCCAACAATCCACCGACAACGCCCGCCGCGATCATCCAAAATGAAACTGTCGCCCACGTCAAATTTCCCGTGATTAAGTAGATCACGTCGAAGATGACAGCTGTCGACAGAAGACCCAGCGGATAAACAATCAGAATCGGGTGGATCGCATGCCCGAAAAGTTTTGCTTTGCTTTCCATAACTTCATCCCCCTTGACTCTCGCGCGCTAACCGCTGTGACCTTTCGCTGTGTCGCGATCGATAAGTTTCGAGAAGCGACTCAGTTTGCCGTCGGCTGTCTTGTCCTGATAAAGAAACGCGAGCTTGTTCTTGTCGAAACCTTCGAAGAACTCGTCCCACGTGATTTCTTCCAGTCGCTCCTCACCCGAGAATCCCGGGTAATCGATGCGCAACAAGCCGGGGCTGGTCTTGTTTTCAGTTCCCTTCACCCTCGCGGGATTTCCACCGCGCTCTTCAACCCATTTTTTGATTTGCTCATGATTGGTTGTTACGTTCGAAGTTGTGTCTGCCATTGCACATTCCTCCGCACTTCCTGCACTCAATTACTGAGCCAGAGGCGAATCACACCGTTTACGCGCGAATTTCAAGAAGTTTTTGTATCGGAAGCTTACAGACGAAGGCTAGGAGTGTTCGCGGAAGTACTCGGCGTGAATGTCAGCGATCGCTTCCGCTGGAACTTTCGGACGGCGATCATATGTAAGTAGACCATTGATCTCCTGCTCGACGTCAGTCAGTTGCGTGTAGCAAAAACCAGCAAGGAACTTCAACGAGGCAATCCCGCGCATCAAGTCGCGATATTTTTCCAACAACTCCTCGGGCGACTCAAACGAAGCGTAGAACCGGTACAACAGATCGCGTTTATCCGGTGGCACGTCGGTCGGTATCGTGAGGAACCCTCCGATTTCCGACAACACGATCGGCTGACCGCGGTATCTCGAGCCACGTGCGAATAGCGGCTTATCAACCCAGACTTTCGGAGGTAGTTCTCCACTCTTCAACGTCGCTTCGTATCGAGTTGAAAGTTGTTCCGAACTCGGCGTGTAGTCGTGGATCGCGCAGATGTCGGTGATGTCGGTATGTTCCCAACCGTCGTTGTCGATCACGGGGCGTGTCGAGTCGAGCCGGCGCGTAACGCGCACCATACGTTCGATGAACGCATACTGCCCGAAGTGTTCCTGACTCAGACCCGGAAAGCCCATGCTTTCATTCACTGGCACCCAGCAGATGATGCACGGATGATTGAAGTCGCGGCGCACAGCATCTTGCCATTCCGCCGACAAGAGATCTTCCGCTTTTGAAGACCACTCGCGCGCGTTTGGCATTTCTTCCCACACCAGTAGTCCCAAACGGTCGCACCAGTACAACCAGCGCGGGTCTTCGATCTTCTGATGTTTCCTCGCACCGTTAAATCCAAACATCTTGGTCCAACCAATGTCTGCTTGTAGCGCTTCGTCCGAAGGCGCTGTTAATAAACCATCGGGCCAGAAGCCCTGGTCCAGGACCATCTTCAAATATGTCGGCTTGCCGTTGATCAGTATTTTTCCGTTGCGCAGTTCGATACCACGCAATCCGACGTACGAAGCGACTTCGTCGAGCAACTTATCACCGTCGTACAAACGCACTTGCAGATCGTAGAGATGCGGTGACTCCGGCGACCACAGTTTCGCGTAGGGAATCGTAATCGCAACGCGTCCCGTAGCAACTGGCGTTTGGTCTTCACCGATCGCGACGCTTTTGCCATCCTCGAGCACCTCCACCTCGACGCGCCACGCCGCCGACGGTGCGTGTAGAAACACTGTCACCTCAAGCAGGTTTTTCTTCGCGTCCGTGTTCACGCGCAGTTCTTCAATGCGCATGGACGGCACGGGCTCAAGCCAAACTGTTTGCCAGATTCCTGTCGTGCAGTAGTAATCAATGCCCTCAGGCAGTCCGGTAAACGACTGTTTGCCGCGCGGCTGTTCCGGGTCCTGACGATCCTCGACGCGAACCGTTAAGCGGTTCTCGCCTGACTTCAAATACGGAGCGATATCAAACTGGAACGGGATGTGGCCGCCGCGGTTGTGTCCGACTTCCTGGCCGTTGATCCAAACGGTGCAGGCGTAGTCGACCGCGCCAAAGTTTAATAAGAGGTCACGCTTGTAAAACAATTCAGGAAGTTCGAACGAACGCGCGTACCAAACCACTTCGTGGATCGCTTTGTCGTTTACGCCGGAAAGTGGTGTCTGATAGGCGAAAGGAACGATGATGCGCGACGGTAACTTCCGGCCGTCCTGCCAGCCGAGACGCAAACCTTCTTCCTTATCGTCGAAGGCAAACTCCCACTCGCCGTTGAGATTGAACCAAAGGCTACGCGCAAAATGTGGACGAGGGTATTCCGGCCGGGGGACGTCTTTTCTGCTCAAGACCATGCGTTTAGCGAATCAGTAGTGCGTCTTTCCAGTATCTGATAGATCGTTTATGTCCCAGGCGGTCAGTCTGCCGCTACATAATAACCGCCCCTCGTCACTCACTTCGTAGTCGCTGCTGTCGGTGCAGGTTGTGCAGAAAAGTTTGTACGAAACATGCCCGTTCTCACCGTTTGAAGCGGCTACAAGCTCACGGCCGTTCGGCAAACAATAAATGCCGCCATCCCTGAGATGCATTTGAAACTGCCCCCTTGTTCGTTCGCCCCTTGATCTAGATCTGTGTTCGCAACTGTTCTCGCGGCAACTCAGTAACGACTGATATGCGCTTGTGACCGTTGCCGTTACCGTTGCCATGCGTATACGCCACCGCTTCGACTCGCTTCATACCCGCGATCTTGCCGTAAGTCGTCAGCGCCTGCGCGACGATCTGGTCCATGTTGTAATACTTGTACGTCGCCAGCCGTCCGACGAAGTGAACCTTTGACGTCCGATCCGCCAACGTTTTGTACTTTGCATACAACTCGGCGTTCTCTTTGCGCGGCACCGGATAGTACGCATCGCCCTGAGCTTTTGGAAATTCAAACACGATGCTGGTCTTCGCGTGTTCCTGACCAGTCAAGTATTTGAACTCCGTCACACGCGTATAGAGATGGTCGTTTGGATAGTTAACAACCGGCGCCGGCTGATACACGGTAGTGTCGTGCGTCTCATGTTTGAACTCGAGTGACCGGTACGGAAGCTTTCCGTAACAGTAATCAAAGTAAGAATCGACCGGTCCGGTATAGATCATCTCTTTGAACGGAATATCTTTTTCAATCTCGCGATAGTCGCAGTTCAACATGATCTTGATGTTCGGGTGATCAAGCATGTTCTCGAACATGCGAGTGAACCCGTGCAGCGGCATCGCCTGATACGTGTCGGTAAAGTAGCGATCGTCGCGGTTGGTACGCGTCGGCACGCGCGACGTCACGCTGGCATCAAGCTCCGACGGATCGAGTCCCCATTGCTTCCGCGTGTAGTTACGAAAGAACTTTTCGTATAACTCTCTGCCGACTTTGCTGACCACAACGTCTTCCGACGTTTTAACTCTCTCGACTGGTTCGGCAACCTTCTTAAAAAACTCTTCCACTTCAAACGACGTCAAACTCAATCCGTACAAAGTATTGATCGTGTCGAGATTTATCGGAATCGGAACTATCTGGCCGTCCACACTGGCCCGGACGCGATGTTGATAAGGACGCCATTCGGTAAAACGTGAAAGGTACTCAAACACTTCCCGCGAATTCGTGTGGAATATGTGCGGGCCATACTTGTGGACCAGGATTCCAGCTTCGTTGTAATGATCGTAAGCATTGCCACCAATATGCGGACGCCTATCACAGAGCAACACTTTTTTGTCCGAACCGGCGGCAAGCCGTTCGGCGAGTACACTGCCGGCAAAGCCGGCGCCTACAATCAGATAATCAAACATCTTATTTACCCTCCTTGATCGTGACTCTTAAGGTGTAGCCGCAGCTCCAGCTCGCTGGCGAAACTTGCCGAGCGGTACTGTGGCGGGACTTGCGAGTCGCTTCCTCTCGATTACTGCGTCAATCAAATCCGACATCTGCTTCCAGGTCTTGTCCCACGAGACGTTCGCGAGAAAGGAGTCAACTCTCTCGAGCCACTCTGCGTCGTTTGATTGCGACAGAATTTTTTCGGCCGCGTAAATGAATTCGCCGTGCGTATCGGCGATCTCAACCAGTTTCTGTTCGCCGTATGGCCTCACAACATCGCGGATTGAGGTGGAAATGACAGGCTTGCCGGCGGCTAAGTACTCCGGCGTTTTTGTCGGACTGATGAAACGCGTTGAATCGTTACGCGCAAAAAGCAACAGCGCGATGTCCCAACCCGCGAGATATGCGGGCAGTTCGTCGTATTTCTTCGCGCCGAGATAGTGAATGTTTGGGTGCTTCGGCAGACTTTCCGGGTCGATCTTTACAATCGGACCGATGATCACGAAGTTCCAGTCGGGTTTCTGTAACGCGACCTGGTTTAGCAGTTCGCGATCGAAGCGTTCGTCGATCACGCCGAAGAAGCCGAGGCGCGGGTGTGGAATGTCTGCTTGATCTACCGGATCCGTCTTCGCAGTGCGTGCTTTACCAAAGTGTGACGCGTCGATACTGCTGGGAAACGCGTAAACAGCACGGTGCTGGTTTCGTTTCGCTTCCCAAAGACTCTGGCCGCCGGTAAACACGAGATCAACACGCCGAAAGAGATCCTTTTCGAATGCCGGCAACGTTTCCGGCGCGTTTTTGAAAGCTGAAAGCTCGTCCATGCAGTCGTAAACAGACGCGAGCGGGCTGAAACTGCTGGTAAATCGGAGCGCCATCGGCGTGTAATACCAGAACACGTAATCGTCAATCGCATGATCGAGGAACAGCTTGTAGATCATCTCCCGCATTACAGCCGTGATCGCGATCTCGCTTCGCAGGCCGTCCGGCAACTGGGGCACGACGACATACACGTCGTCGTCCGTCTCGCGCACTTCGAGACGCATCGAGCTGTTTGCAAAAACGGGTTCTTCTATGTAAAAGACGCGGCGATTGTTGGCGAACCGCGATAACAAATGCTGCGGGCGTTGATAAACAAAATCCCAGCGAAGATGAGAAAAGCAGACGAGATCGATACCTTTAGTCATGGCTTCCTCCTAAGCAGTCCTTTCTAAAACTTCGTCAGTGCCGCACACACGACTTGCGCGGGAGTCATTCCACAACTGCGACTTTAGTGTTATTGGCCGGCTGGGTTGCGTGAATCTGTCTGTTTTCCCACCCGGTAACAAATATGGGTTTCTGAACTACCTGCCCATCAAACTATCGGTGGAGCTGGCCTTCCGGGGTTCGCCTTAATTCAGTACAACCAAATTCGCGCTCTGTTTCTTTCTCAGCCGTCCGCAATACCTCTTTCGTCACGCACTGCTGACATGGCAAGTACGATGCCGGAGTTTTTACCATGCATTTCGCACGGATGTTTGTGCGAAACCAAACGAGATGATGGCATCGTGGTTGCTAATCGAGGTCGCGTTATGGATTCGTTATGGAAACTCGGGGGTTTGAGTTGGCTTGCACTCGGGAAGCGAGTTTGGGCTGAGATCAACGAAGACGATGTTTGGGGACGTGCTGCGCAACTCGCCTACTATTTTCTTTTAGCACTCTTTCCGCTACTCATTTTTCTTACAGCAGCTTTGGGGTTAATGCTCGGCTCGGGTGAGGGACTGCGCGAGTCGTTATTCAATTATCTTAGCCGCGTGATGCCGGGAAACGCGTTTCAACTCGTTGACACAACGATGAACGAAGTTGAGGCTTCGAGTAATGCCGGAAAGCTGTCGTTCGGTCTGTTGGCGACCTTATGGGCGGCTTCGAATGGTATGGGAGCGATCACGGAGGCGTTGAACGCTGCTTACGATGTGAAGGAGTCGCGTCCGTGGTGGAAACAGCGGCTGGTCGCGATTGCTTTGACGATCGCGCTGTCGATACTCGTGATTGGCGCTTTGTTGTTGATGTTGTGGGGCGGGAAGCTGGCTGACTTCGTTGCGGCGCATTATCAACTCGCTGGGTTCTTTCCGATTGCGTGGAAGACTCTTCAATGGCCGCTTGTGTTTGCGTTCATGGTGACTTCGTTTGCGTCGATCTATTACTTCGCGCCGGACGTGCGTGAACAGAAATGGAAGTGGCTCACGCCTGGTTCTGCGATTGGCGTCGTGTTGTGGCTACTCGTCTCGTTTGGGTTCAAGCTCTATCTTCACTACTTCAACTCATATCCGAAAACCTACGGCTCCCTCGGCGCCGTGATCGTCCTGATGCTCTGGCTCTACTTCACGGGCTGCGCCATATTGATCGGCAGTGAAATAAACTCCGAGATCGAACACGCCGCTGCCGAAGCCGGCGCTCCCGAGGCCAAACCGCGCGGCGAAAAAACCCCCACCGACGATCACCTACAAGCTGCGTAACCTGCGTCGCTCCAAGTTCGAAGCCGGATCCAAAAACATGGACCATGTACAGGTTTTTGCTTAACAATTCTCACTGAACATTTCTCTCACTTTTTCAGTATTAGACCAGCAGTCTTCCCACGAACACACCACCATACCTTGTTCCAAAATATTGGAACGGTACCACATTTTTGGATGAGATAACGTTAGGGAGCCCAATATGAGATATCGATTACCCACACTCGCGATTTTGATTATCGCGTTCGCACCGACACCGCTCGTCGCGCAGAATGGCGCGCATCAACCAAACGCCTCGCAGCGCTCATATCAACAAGCCCGCCGCGTACTCGACGACGCCATCGAAGCACACGGCGGACTCGAAGCACTGCGTGCGATCAAAGATTTCACACTCAAAGAGAAAAGCAGGATCCACGCTCGGTTCCAAAGCCCGTCGGCCGAACCTCCTTTCGCCGCCGGCACTTCCGAAGAAACCCTTATCGTCGACGTCGATCGCGGTCTCGTCTTCGACGATGTGAAAGCAGTGAACGCCGGCTTCAACGCCTGGAACAGGACCATCATAAAAGGCACTGAAGGTCAAACTTACGATATGTGGTCCAAGACCGTTACTCCGATCGTCAATCCATCGGTCAACAACTTCCGCGGACAAATTCGACGCCTCCCACCATTCGTCCTACTCGAAGCATTGGATCGCGCACCAACTCTTCGTTGGTTAGGCGAAGACGAAATCGGCGGACGCAAGCAAAAGGTAATCAGCGTCATCCGTCCTGACAATCAACAACTATCACTCTCGTTTGACGCCCAAACGAATCTCCTCACCCGCTACGGTTACCTTTACGCAGATCCGGTAACCGGCGACTCCGAGATCGCCCAAAGCTATTCCGGCTATCGCACAGTGGGCAAACTGAAACTTCCGAGCGGCCGCGTGCTTTACAACTCCGGCGGGATCATTCAGGAAGCCGATTACACCGATCTGCAAATCAACACCAAACCGGCGGAGAGCGTCTTCGCAGGCCCCGAAAACTTCGAAAAACTTGAAGCGCCACCAGCAACACCGCCACCGCCAGCCGTGAGTAAAGTCGCAGACGACGTTTATCTCCTCCAGGGATTAGCAGGAGGCACTCACAACGTACTGTTCGTCGCCTTCAACGATCACATACTCGTGCTCGAAGCGCCCGAGCAAATTCTCTACAACGCCAACTCAGTCCAGGCGCTTACGAAGATCAAAGAAACAGTTCCAGGCAAACCGATCAAGTATCTGGTGTTGACTCATCATCACTCGGATCACGCGGGTGGTTTCCGTGAGTACGTTGCGGAAGGCGCGACAATAGTCACGACTGCGAACACAAAGACATTCCTCGAGAAAGCAGTAGCCGAGTCTTCACTGCTTCCCAAGTCCTCGAAGCAAAGCAAGCTCACGATTGAAACGATCCAGAACAAGAAGCGCGTCTTTCAAGATGACAAGCACGTAGTGGAGATCTACGACATCGGACCGAATCCGCATGCGAACGAGATCCTCGTCGCTTATCTACCGAAGGAGAAGATCCTGTTTCAAGCTGATCTACTAAACGCAGCGCCAAACGGCACGATTCCGATCGCGCAGGATTCGACGATCAGTTTTAGCGAACGAATACAGCAGTTGGGATTGCAGGTCGAAAAGATTTACGGCGTACATGGACGCGCCGCGACACCGGAAGAGTTGCGCACCGCAATTGAAAAGCGACGCGCTTCCGATCTGAAGTAAGAACAGCGACTAGTTTCCGAAGGCGCTGGACAACAACGCCGCGGAGAAAACCACAAAGAGCAGCGCAAACGCTCCCGCGAGCGCGCGGCCCCACGGTCGCGCGCCGTGGTTGTTCTCTGTCCCCTGATTGCCAGGAAGTGGATCGTTCAACCAGACCATGTGCGTGTACGCCTGCATCTCGTCGAGGCGCGTATGCACCGGCACGCGGAAACGATTGTGGAAGGGATTATGGAAAGGGTCGTGAATTTGGGTCGTTTTCATCACTGCTTGCTCCTCGCTAACTGGCGCTGAGGGGAAGTCAGCACCCGGTTGAAAGAACGAGGAGCAATGACCATGCCGGATCGAAAACCCTCATTTTCCTCAATAAAAACGAACCAAACTGCCTTTTTACGTCGAGCGATACACCACTTGGGGCAATTTTTCTTTACAGGATCTGGAAAACTTCGAAGGATGCCTTAGCGGTAACGACCGCGCCCCAAGACACCCACTCAAATAACGTCCGGAACAAGGAAAAGGGAACTCCCAATGACTCAAACCAAATATTTCCAACGCTCGATCTCTATCCTTGCCCTGGTGCTCTTCTGTATTTCGACGTCGATCGCGCAGTCAGTCGTGGCTCACATCCCTTTGGGTCGAACGCCGACGAGCCTCGCGGTCAACCCCGTTACGAACCGCGTGTACGCACCATCAGATTCTGGGAACTGCCTCGTTAGCCACTTTTAAGTGGCCGCCTGATCAGTAATCTCCAATCCCTTGTCGATAATCGCAAACGCCCCGCGCAGCTCTGCTTCGGTGATACACAGCGGCGGATTCGTAAAGAACGTATTCCAACGGACCAGCGTGTAGAGTCCTTCCTGTCGGAAAAACTTCCCAAGTGCCTGCATCTCAGGCGCCGTGCCGTTGAAAGGCGCCATCGGTTCGCGCGTCTCGCGGTTGCGCACTAGCTCGAAGATGCCAAACAGTCCAATGTTGCGCGTTGCTCCAACCGACGGGTGTTTGCTTTGCAAATCTTCCATCAGACCACGCATCACCGTACCCATGCGCCGCGCATTCTCAATCAGCTTGTCTTGTTCGTAGACGGCGATCGTCGCGATGCCGGCTGCGCACGCCAGTGGGTGACTGTTGTAAGTAAGTCCGCCGTTGAAGAAGTTGTTCTGAAAGTGATCGGCGATCTGGCGTCGCATGCCAACTGCTCCAAGCTGAACGTAAGCGCTCGTCAGCCCCTTGGCCATACAAATCAGATCCGGAACCACTTTCCAGTGGTCCACTGAAAACCATTCTCCGGTGCGACCAAAACCAGCCATAACTTCGTCAGCGATGAGCAGTATGCCGTGCTTGTCGCAGAGCTGTCGCAGACCCTGCATGTAACCATCGGGCGGGATGAGCACGCCATTGGTTCCAACCACCGGCTCGACGATCAGCGCCGCAATCGTTTTCGCACCTTCCAGTTCGATTACCTCTTCAGTGCGAGCGAGCACATCTTCGGTCGTATCCATTCCCTTTTGAATACCGTGATAGAAATCGGGGATACGAAACACTCCGGGCACGCCTGGTTCCGCCGCCCAACGTCGCGGGTCGCCGGTCAACGTCAATGATCCGGCGGTGCCGCCGTGATAAGAACGATAGCGCGCGCCGATCTTATGACGGCCGGTGAACAGACGCGCGATGCGGATCGCATTTTCATTCGCCTCGGCGCCGCCATTCGTGAAGAAGAACGCGTCGATATCACCGGGCGTAATCTCGGCAAGCTTCGCACCCAACCGCGCGCGAACGTCCGTCGCCATGAATGGATTCGCGTACGCAAGCGTTTCGGCCTGTTGCTTGATCGCATTGATCACCCGTTCATCGCCGTGACCGATGTTGACGCACATTAATTGGCTGTTGAAGTCGATGAACCGTTTCCCTTCCGGCGTCCAGAAATAGATCCCCTTAGATCTCGAGACCGGAATCGGATCGACAGCCGATTGTATGGACCATTCAAACAGCGTGTGTTTGCGACAAAGTTCGACGATCTGTTCGCCCGTAAGGTTTTCAGTGGTTGTGCTCATAGGCCGGGATGCTATTCCAAAATGGTAAGTGTAGCAACCGAGGATCTTCCCTTTGCGCCTTTGCGCCTTTGCGGGAGCTAAGCTGTGAGCTTTGCGTGTGCTAGCGTGAAGATAGATCTCCCGCAAAGGTGCAAAGGCGCACAGGCAAGCCTCTCGAAATTTCACATTCCGCGCGTGTAACCATAGAATTAACCGCATGATCAGTGTCCTTTATATTCTGCTGGTGTTCTTCCTTGTATTTGCCAATGGTTTCTTTGTTGCTTCGGAATTTGCTCTTGTGGGCGTGCGACGCTCGCGAATCGAAATGATGGCGGCGCGCGGTAGTCGGAGCGCACGTCGCTTGGTGGTGCTGCTTGACAATCTCAACACTTACATCTCCGCCACGCAGTTGGGAATTACGATGGCCTCACTCGCACTTGGCTGGGTTGGTGAACCAGTCTTTGCCCATATGCTCGAAGCGCCGCTCAAGGGCCGTGTTTCCGACCTGACGTTGCACACGATCTCTTTCGCGGTCGCTTTTGCCATCATTACCTTCCTCCATATCGTGCTCGGTGAGCTCGCGCCTAAGACCTTGGCCCTGGAGCGTGCCGAGAAAGTCGCGCTCGCGATCGCATGGCCCATGGAAGCGTTCTACAAGATTTTTCGCTGGCCCATCCGAATGCTCGACTGGTCGGGAACAAAAGTGGTCCGTCTCTTTGGACTGCATCCATCCGGTGAACACGCGTCGGTTTACACGGAAGATGAACTGCGCCGCCTGATCGATGTCTCGCGACAAAGCGGTCAGCTCAAGGCTGAAGAACAACAATTAATTCATCGCGTCTTCGAGTTTTCCGATGCGGAAGTGGGAGAAGCGATGGTGCCGCGTACACAAGTGACCGGACTGCCCATCAACGCTGCGCTCGCGGACGTGAGAAACGCTTTTGCTTCGACCGGTTATTCGCGTCTTCCCGTTTACGGCTCCAATCTCGACGACATCGTCGGCTTGCTGTTTAGAAAAGACCTCGACATGGGAAGAATCAATGGCGTCAATTTTCAGCTCAAGGATTACGTCCGTCCGCCGACGTTTATTCCCGCGACTGGTTCGCTCGGCGAAGCACTCCGAAGAATGCAGTCGGCACGCGTGCATTTCGTGTTCGTGATCGACGAACACGGTGGACTCGAAGGCATTCTCACGCTTGAAGATCTGCTGGAAGAGATCGTCGGCGAGATCAACGACGAGTTTGACGAAGAGGTGCGTGAACAGATCAGAAGAGACGGCAAGGCGTATGTGCTCGACGGCATGTTGAGTGTACGCGACGCGAACCAGTATCTTAAACTCGACATTCCTGAAGACGGTGGTTACACGACAATCGCCGGGTTCCTGATGGACCGCGCAGGACGCATCCTGCAACGCGGTGATAAGGTAGACCACGAGCGCGGCGTCTTCGAGGTCGAGCGCGTCGAGAAACGCCGTATTATCCGCGTCAGACTGATTCCACACTTATCTATGTTATCCATGCTACTGGTGTGATTACTCGAACACAGATTCAGGCAATCGAACCACTGATCAGGCCGTACATTCGTCGCACACCGGTGCTCGAGGTCAACGGTGCGGATTTTGGTCTCGACTCGATCACGATCGTTTTCAAACTCGAACTCTTCCAACACGGCGGATCGTTCAAGGCGCGCGGCGCTTTTACAAATCTCCTCACACGCGAGATTCCGAAACTCGGCGTCGTCGCCGCATCAGGTGGAAACCATGGAGTGGCGGTCGCATACGCGGCGATGAAGTTGGGCCTGCCGGCAACGATCTTCGTGCCGTCAGTCGCCTCGCCGGCGAAGGTGGATCGCATTCGGCGTTACGGTGCCGAGCTCGTGATCGAGGGCGACCGTTATGCCGACGCGCTCGAAGCGAGCCACGAATGGATTGAGCGGACGGGGGCGCTGCCGATCCATGCCTACGAAGCAAACGAAACACTGCTCGGACAAGGCACCCTCGGACTCGAACTCGAGGAACAGGCTCCCGGGCTCGACTCGCTTCTCGTCGCCGTCGGCGGTGGCGGACTAATCGGCGGGGTTGCCGCATGGTACGAAAACAGAACGAGGATTTTTTCGGTCGAACCCGAGTTAGCGCCGACTCTTCAGCTTGCTCTGGCAGCGGGACGTCCGGTGGACTCCCCCGCGGGTGGCATCGCCGCGGACTCGCTGGCGCCCCGGCAAGTTGGCCAGATCATGTTTCCGATCGCCCAAAAATACGTCACCGATGCGCTCCTCGTGACCGACGAACAGATCGTGGAATCGCAGAAAAAGCTCTGGGAAACGATGCGGATCGCCGCCGAACCAGGCGGGGCGGCAGCGTTTGCGGCGCTCCTTTCCGGTCGCTACCAACCTAAGTCCGGCGAGCGCGTCGGGGTTGTCATCTGCGGCGGAAACATTGAAATTGGGTTTGGTTCTTAGATCTTAGATTTTTGTATTTTTGTCGGTAGTCAGTGGTCAGTCGCCAGTTGCCATCAACGGCAGGGCCACTCACTACGGACAATTGACGACTGACAAAGATCTAAACGCAAATTTCTCTTGACACTTACCAGTCAATCAATTAAATACTGTTTGTCTTTGTTATATTTGCGAAGACATCACCCGGCGCGGTAAATCCTACCTGCTCTCTTCCAGGAAGCAGAGTTCGAGTCAAAAAACTAAATATCAATTTAGAGGTGTATCCATGTCCTTCCCCTTCATCTCCGGACTTCGTTCCAACGATTTGGCTATCGACCTCGGCACCGCCAACACCCTGGTTTATGCGAAAGGACGCGGCGTTGTGCTGAGCGAACCCTCGATTGTCGCTATTAATAAGGTCACGAATGCCGTGGAAGCCGTGGGAAAAGAAGCTAAGGAGATGCTCGGCCGCACGCCTGGCAACATAGTTGCCATCCGGCCGATGCGCGATGGCGTCATCGCCAACTTTGAAGTTACCGAAAAAATGCTTCAGCACTTTATTCGCAAAGCGCACAACGGCCGCACTTGGGTCAGCCCGCGCGTTGTGATCGGCATCCCCAGCGAGATCACGCAGGTCGAACGACGCGCCGTCGAGGATTCGGCGTATCGCGCGAAGGCATCGGAAGTTTATTTGGTTGAAGAAGCAGTGGCCGCGGCGATTGGCGCGGGACTGCCGATAACCGAACCGCACGGCAACATCGTCGTCGACATCGGGGGCGGCACGACTGATATCGCGGTCATCAGTCTGGGTGGCATCGTTTACGCGCGCGCTGTTCGAACGGCCGGCGACGCGATGGACAACGCGGTGGCGGAGTACGTGAAGCGCAAGTACAACCTGTTGATTGGCGAGCGCACCGCGGAAGAGATTAAGATTCAACTTGGCAGCGCGTTCCCCCTGGACGATCCGCTTTCGATGGAAGTGCGCGGTCGTAACCTCGTCGAAGGTATTCCACAAACGATCACCGTCACGGATGATGAAGTGCGACAAGCGTTAGAGCCGGCGATTAGTTCGATCGTGGACGCAGTGCGAGTTGCACTCGAGCGGACGCCTCCGGAACTGTCGGCCGACATCATCGATCGCGGCGTGGTCCTGACCGGCGGTGGTGCGTTACTCGCAAACCTCGACAAGCGACTTCGAACCGAGACTGGTCTGCCGGTGTTCGTTGCGGACGATCCGCTGACCTCGGTAGTGCTCGGCGCCGGCAAGATGCTTTCCGACTTCGCGTTGCTGAAGCGAGTGAAGTGGGAAAACACGCTGCAATACTAATTCTGGAAACATCCGCGTGATCTGCGATTAACCAGGGCGACGGCCATGTTCGAATCCGAAGAGCAGAAACAACGCGCCGAAGTGATAATCATGTTGCTGGCGAAGCTCTACATCGTGTTGGAGCTCTCGCCAGACACATGTCCGCTTTGCCACAAGCCTCTCGTTCACGACGCTGAATGTCCGATCCTGCTCGCCTGGTCATTGCTAAGCACCAAACAACAAGACGAAGCTCGCGCCGCCATCCGCGCCCTTGCGCTTAGCATCGGCTGCGACGACTCCTTTTCGGATCCGGTAGTGCATTGAGTTTTCCCGCAAAGGCGCAAAGACGCAAAGATAAGCAAGTCTAAGGGTCTACATACGCCTCTGATTTTCTTTGCGCCTTTGCGGGAAACTACTCGTCCCGTATTATTCGGAGCGCATGGGTTTCATAAGTAAGACTGCGGCATTCATGGGAATGCCGGCGTTGCGCAATCTTGTTTCAGATTCAATTGCTGTCGACCTGGGATCGGCGACCACGGTTATTTCTGTACGCGGACGCGGGCTAGTGGTCGATCAGCCGTCTTTAGTCGCAGTCAACGTCACGGGAGAAGTAATCGCGGTCGGCGATGAGGCGCGACTCATGTACGGGCGCGAAGCGCGCGACATTACAGTCGTCGCTCCTTTAGTTAACGGTGTCGTGGCCGACTTTGAACGGACGCGCACAATGTTGGCCCACTTCGTGCGCGAGGCGCGCAGTGGTGTTTCGTTTTTCAGCCGTCGCGCGCTGATGAGCGTCGATCCCATTGTGACCCACGTCGAGCGGCGGGCGTTGCTTAATGCAGCGGAACATGCGCGCATTGGTCGCGTCTTGATGATGGAAGAAGGACTCGCGGCCGCATTCGGCGCCGGAATAAAAACTAACGATTTACACGCATCGGCAGTCGCCGACATCGGCAGTGCCACAACCAACGTTGCGATCGTAGCGAATGGAGCGATTATCCATGTTCATTCCAATCGCATCGGCAGCGGCGACATCAACACCGCGATCATCAATCACGTCCGTCGTCATCGGGGTTTAGTGATTGGTCCACCGTCGGCAGAAAAGATCAAACTCGAATTAGGATCCGCCACGCTGCCCGAAGATCTTGCAACTGAAATGACCGTAGGCGGACGTGATGTTCTAACGGGAAGTCCCGCAGCCATAACAATTACGGCCGGGGAGATCTATCCGATCACTCAGTTTGTCGTGAGCAAAATTCTTGAGGGTGTCTTGGCGACGCTCGCCGAGTTGCCTCCTGAGGTGGCAGGCGACATCTACGCTCGCGGCATCATACTGACAGGCGGGGGTGCGTTACTAAACGGCCTGGAAGATCATTTGCGGGAGCGATCGAAACTTCCGGTGACAGTCGCTGGGGAACCACGCTACGCCATCGTCCGCGGCCTCGAACAAATGTTCGACGAACCACTCTTACTTCGGCGCGTGGTCCGTAACGAACCACCACTCTTCGACGCCGAAAGCGAAGCCTACTCGTTGTAGACCACCACTCTCAAGACGGATCATTCCTCGAGTCCGCGGACGCGGTTCTGGGCTATCCGGATCCGCGGACCCGATGGCCCTACTCACAGGGCCATCCAAGGCCGAGATTTTTTTATTTACGATTTGAGCCCGACCGTTTAGGATGCTCGTGGGTTTGACAACTTAACAACGGCCTAATGAGCGGCTCAATCTCCCTAACGACGAGTGATGAGCGCCGCCGTTGAGCATGGAAGGTTCCTACTCACGGCGACAAATCCTATCGCGCACATCTTACTCCCAACAGCGAGTAGATGCAAGACCCTTTGCAGAGAGAGAAGAAAAAGTTGCTCGCCGTGGACGCTGTCGAGTCTCCTGTTCGAAGGAGGCCGCGACTGATGGGCAGCCCGCGTCCAAAACCCCTCCGGCTCGCTGAAAAACTGCGCTACATTCGGATCCAGTTAGGCTTGTCGCAAACCGAACTGCTCGAACGCATGGGCCTCGCCGGCGCCATGCACTACGGAAGGATTTCTGAATACGAGCAAGGTAAACGCGAACCGAGTCTGATGACGCTGCTCGCCTACGCGCGCACCGCTGCGGTCCACCTCGAAGACATCGTCGCCGACGAGTTTGAACTGCCTCGCAAATTACCCGGCAGGGTCAACTACCGCGGCATCACCCGCAAGTCTTCATCAAAACACAGATAATCCGTGTGGTCGTCGCTACCTGAACGAGGGTAAACTCGCAAATCGATGCGTAGATTCTTTCGGATGTTCGTACTCGGAGTGCTCGGTATTACGGTGGGCGCGATCCTGTACGAGGCATTCATGTTCGTGCGGGTCTATCGCTTGCGTTCGAACAATCCGTCGTCAACCTCGCTGATGGACATCCGCGCAAACGAGGCGAAAGAAAAAGGCCAACCAGTCAAACGCGAACAAATCTGGGTCCCACTCGACAAGATCTCAACCAATCTTCAACGCGCCGTACTCGCAGGCGAAGACACAAACTTCGCCACTCATCGCGGTTTCGACTACGAAGCGATCCGCAACGCCTGGGACCAGGCACAAAGAGAGTCAGCTCGCGAAGCAAAAAAGGAAGGTGAGGACGACGACTGGCTGCCAAGCCTTCCCGAGTTCAAGCGCGGCGGTTCAACGATCAGCCAACAACTCGCAAAGAACCTCTACCTTTCTTCCCAACGCTCGTTCTTCAGAAAGGGCCAGGAAGCGGCGTTGACAGTCATGCTCGAACGTTCGATGAACAAACGTCGCATTCTCGAGATCTATTTGAATGTGATTGAGTGGGGTGACGGAATATATGGGGCGGAAGCCGCTTCGCGTCGTTATTTCCGCAAATCAGCAGCGGCGTTGAATGCGAACGAGGCGGCGTTTTTATCGGCGATGATTCCCAACCCGCGCACTGTCTTCAATCCGCAAACGAATCCGCGCCGCGTCGCACGCCGGCAACGGATCATCATGCGCGGCATGCCATACGTGAAGTTACCTTAGATTAGCTTCGCCAAGAATAGTTCTCCCGCAAAGACGCAAAGGCGCCAAGAAAGCAGTTTTGAAAATCCAATAAGCTGCTTTGCGCCTTTGCGTCTTTGCGGGAGACTTCTTTTAAACTGCGAATTCTTTCGCGAGTTTCAACTCGGCTTTGCGTAACTCGAATCGCGCACGGCCCAGATTCCCCTGCGAACCCAACGCCAGCACGACGAAGTAATCGCGACTCAACACGCGCATAACAAGCACCGCGGTTTCGAGCGAGATAACGAGCTCACGCAAACCACCGAGTCCGGTGTCGATACCCGCACGCTGCGCGTTTCGCACGAGCGACGTAAACTCCGCGGCAGCGACGTCGAGATTCGCGTCCACACCTGCCTCGCCGAGCACTTTCTCAACGGCGATGCCATCCGTTCCCATGATGAGCGCACCGAGGCTCCCCTCGGTGCGTTCAATAATGGACTCAAGTAGTTCCTTGAACATACGGCCCTCCAATTACGGACGTTGACCGCTCAACGTACCCGGGCGCGCGGTGTTGGTGCCCGCCGGGCTGTTCGCTGACGGCGCTGGCATCAACTGCGGCTGAGTCGAAGGCGTATTCTGCGGTTGCGGTTGTTGCTGTAACTGCGTCGGAGTCGGCGTGTTGCTCGGCGGATTTCCCAGTGGTACTGGCTGAGGAATGGTAACCGTGCGTTGGCCGTTGCTGACCGTGCCTGAAGTGGGCCGGCCATTGTAGTCAGGACGATAAATATGAGGCGTGATGAAGAACAGAATTTCGCTGTTCTGTCGCGTCGTCAGTTTGCGCTTGAAGAGGTTGCCGAGAACCGGAATCGAAGCGAGTCCCGGTGTGCGTTGCTGCGCTTCACCTTCGGTGTCGGCCAGCACGCCACCCATGACCGTCGTTCCACCATCTGGAACCAGCACTTCCGACTGCATGCGCTGCGTGTCGATGCCGGGAACGCCACCGACCGCGATACCGGTATTGATCGTGTTGTTTTCGATCGTGACTCTCAACACGACGGTGCCCGCGTCGGTGATCTGCGGTGTGATTGAAAGACGTAACGGTACTGAAACGAACGTGGTCGTTACGACTGCGGTACCACTTGCAGCCTGCGTTGTTTGCACCGGAATCTGCGAACCACTCTCGATCTGCGCCGGACGATTGTTCAAAGCCGTGACGCGCGGAGTCGCGACTGTTTTCGCCTGGCCGCGTGATTCAGCCAGCGTGATCAATGCGCTGATCTGCGCACTGCCGAACAAACCGGTCGTCAAACCGATAACGGTGTTCGCTGCCGCCGCGGCTAGGTTGTTAGTCGGTTGAGGTGTTCCGCCCAAACCGCCGAATACGCTTAAAGGATTTGGACCAGGCGGGATGCCTTGCGCACCGCCACCGCCACCACCACCGCCGCCACCTCCACCACTGGCGGCCGACTGTGCGGGCAGCGTCGAAATGTTTCCGAGACCACCGCGGCCAAAGTTGATCACGCCAGCCGAAAGCTGTGCGCCGAGGTCACGGCTGAAGTTACGTTGGGCTATAACAATGCGGGTCTCGATTTCGACTTGCGGTTCGGGCTGGTCCAGGATCGCAACCAACTGGCGAATCGCATCAATGTTTTCTTTGACGTCCGTGATGATCAGCGTGTTGCTGCGGCCGTCAACTTCGATCGAACCACGACGGGAAAGACGTCGCGAGATGATTGGAAGCAAACCTTGATCGCCACTACCGCCGGTCGCGTCGCCACCAGCGCCACCACTGAAACTAAGATTGGTGGAGCCACCCGAGAACGCACCGGTCGAGCCGGCTGCCTGGGCCAACGTACCAGAGGCGCGCGCGTAGTTAAGGCGGATAAATTCCGTTACGAGCGGTGAAGCATCCAAACGCGAATCTGTGATCACCTTTTGAGTCTCAGCCTCTTTCGCCAGTACATCAGTCGTCGCCACGCGCAGGATGCTGCCGTTGACTTCGATACCGAGCCGGTTCGCTTTGAGCACCGCTTCCAGCGCTATGTTCCAGGGCACATCTTGAACGTTCACGGTCACTGGAACTGCCGCGACTGAGGAGTCGATGACGAAGTTCACGCCATACTGCTCGGTGATGTAATTGAGAATGTCGCGGATGTCGGCATTGACCAGGTTGAGACTGATCGGCTCGCCGACGAATCCCGGCTGCCCATACTGACGTCCCTGTTCCGTCTGTTTGTCAGAACCGCGCGAGAAACCGACCGGCGGCGTAGGAGCGGGAGCCGCTGGAGCTTGCGCGTTGGCGTTCTGGACACCGCCGGAAGCGACCGGATTTGAGTTCTGGGCCACAGCCACAACGCTTGTACCAAATACGGATACAAGCAACAGGACGAGCGTGGTCCATATGGCTGATCTCACTCGAGGCTGATAAGACATCGTTCCCTCCTTAGGGGGATTTCCAGACCGTACCGCCACGCACTACGCTCGATTGCCGGGGCAACTAAAGCGCGCGCCGCACTTAGCGCGGCCGGTCCTGGTTTTGTCAAAAGGGCGCCAGTGTTTTCCGCATCGAAAACACCAGCGCGGGTCAACGGTCTGGCTTGAACCAAACCAACATTTGTTAGGGCTTCGCGTTTGCGACTGACGGGTTCGGCGACGGAGCGTTCAACGAGTTCACCGGAGTTGGTTGTCGCAGTGACTTGTACTCGACTGCTCGTTCACGACGGCCGTCCGTAAAGACTGTTTCCCGACGGAACACCAGGCGGTTGTCTTCAATCGCCACTAACTGGCCATCAAAGAACGGTTCGCCTGGATAGATTACGTAGGTGAGTTTGATAGGAGTTGCCTCGACGATCGCCGCATACCCTCTCGGCGAACGGGAGATGCCGATAACCTGGATCTCGCTGAGCAACAAAGCGGTGGTGGGCTTGGGGGCGGGCATCCTGGCGTTCATCGCGGCGACTTTTTGCGCCTTGTAATTGGTGATCCGTTCCTGAATCGTCGGGATTGACGACTCTTCACGCGAGTTTCTCACGGTCGCGCGTGGCGGTTCGTATTTCTTGAACGGATCGCGTCCGCTCGAGACTGGACGTTTGGCGGTTTTCTTTACAGCAGGCTCAGTCTCCTGAGCCATCGCCGTCAATGCCAGTCCGCTCGTCAGGATCAGGGCCGCGGTAAACATTACGCTGGCAAGCCGTCTCATCGATGTTTTCAGTTCGTGCTTAATCATTATCGTAGTCACTTCCTCTGATGCGTCTCCCTCGCGGTTACTGGGCGGGTTGAGGAGCAGGCACCGGCGGTGGAACTGCGCCACCAGCTGCACCCTTGGGATTAGCGGGTTGCTGACTCTGCAAACGCTCTGAGGTAACGTAAAAAGCCGTTAGATCAAAACGGGCGTCGACCGTCTTGTTGGCCGACTGTTTTTCCAACTGCTTAAGTTCAAAATTCGTGATCGAAACGATGCGTTGATAGTGAGCAAGTTGTTCGAAGAACGCCCGCAGTCCGGCGAAGCCACTGGTGACGCTGACCTCGATCTTCTTGCCGCTATAGTTGTCCTGTTGCAGATCTTCCTTGGGACTGAACTTCGTAAGTATGAGGCCGTTACCGCGAGCACGTTCCTGAATTCCCTGAAGGACCATCGTGAGCTCGCGCTGTTCCGGCAGCAATGCTTTCAGCTCCGCAAACTCCTCTTCGCGAGCCTTGTAAAGAGCCTTGAAGTTGTTCAGGTTCTGCGAAACGATCTGGGCCTGCGCGTTGAGCGGTCGCAATCTCGCGATCTCGTCGTTCATCGCTTTGGTCTCGGTGCGAGTGCCACTGGTGATGAAGTAATAGAACCCGCCATATGCCAGACCAGCGAGCATTAAAAAGGCCACTAATCGCACGTACCAGGGAAGAGTTGGGAGCTTGCCGAATTTCATCGCTGTATCCTTTGTGTCCGAGGTTTCCTTAATCAGGCGGGGCTATTTCTTCATCGCAACCTGGTTAGCAGGTGGCGCCGGTGATGACTGTTGCGTCTTTGACATCGCAAAGTTCGCCTTGACTGTGAAGACAACTACTTCAGGTTTTACAACAGTCGCCTCGCTGGCGACAGCATTCGTTCCCGCTGGCGCTACCGGCGCAGCTTCCTTCGCCGCCTCTCTCGAAGTCTCGATATTGAGATTGCTGAAGAGGCCGCCGGAGAATTCGAGACTCTGACCAAACTTCGTAACCGAAGCCTCATTTGGCGATTCACCCTTGATCGTTATCTCGCCCTCTTTGTTTTCGATGGCGACGAGATAAAGTCCGGGAACCGCATCAAACCGCGCCTTGATTTCCTGCAACACCGCACTCGGTCCCTGCTGTGATTCGCGCAGTTTCTTGATCGCATCGATGCGCTTCTGAACTTCTTCGGTCTTCTTTTGAAGTTCCTGCTGTTCCTTCTGAATCGCAAGCATCTGCGTCTGGATGCGTTTCTCGTGTTCGACCTGTTTTTGCGCTTCGGCGTATGCCCTGTTCGTGCTGACGTACTCATAACCGATGCCGAGAGCCAGCAGGCCGAACACCGTTAACGCGAGCAACAAGGTCTGCGCGCGCGGATTGGCAACTTTGTCTTCAACCGCCGCGACGCCCTGTGGCCGATCCGTAACTGACTCGAGCAGATTTACCTTAATCATGCTTCCACTCCTCTCAGCGCCAGACCAACAGCCACCGCCATCTCTGGCACTATCTCTCGCATGTAGTCCGGATCAAACTTTCGCTCGTCGACTTCGATCTGACGGAACGGATCGAAAACCTCCACCGGTATATCGAAACGTCGTCCTAAGAAATCAGCCAGGCCGGGCAGCTTGGATCCACCGCCGGCGATCAAGATCTTCTGAATCGTGCCTTCGCCGTCCTGCGCAGTCGCGCGATAGAAGTCGACGGTCTTCTTCATCTCGAGCGCGAGCGTTTCCGAAACCGTTTCGATGATCGGTTGGATTGGTTTCGGCTCGACGCCTTCGGGTAACGGCATGCCACGCTTCACACCTTCCGCCTGTTCGAAACTCAGCCCGAGTTCCCTCTGTAACAAGCTCGTGTACTGGCTGCCGCCTACTGAAGCATCTCTCGCAAACACGGAACGTGAACCGTTGAGGATGTTTATGTTCATCGTCGCCGCGCCGATGTTGAGCAGCGCAACGACCTCGCCGGCGCGCGGCTGATAATTCAGTTCGTAACAGTTCTGAAGTGCGAACGCATCGACGTCGATGATTACAGGCTGCTTGCCCGCGAGCTGAATCGCCTGCTTCACGTTCGCGATCTTGTCGCTCTTGCACGCGGCCATTAGCACGTGCAACGTCTCTGACGACTTGCCGGTGAGTTCGTAATCGAGATTCACGTCGGCGATATCAAAAGGAATGTGCTCTTCAGCGTGCCAACTAAACGACTCCTGCAACTCTTCCGAGCTCATCTGCGGCAGCACGATGTTCTTCACGATCACCGAGTGACCGCTAACACCGGCAACAACGCGGTTGGAGCGGATCTGATGTTCGCTGAAGATGTGAGCGATCACGTTGGAGACGTTGTTCAGCTCCATGATCTGCCCGTCAACGATCGTGTCGGTCTGAAGATTTTCGAATCCCAGGTTGAGCAACTGAAGACTAGCTCCCTTTTTGCCGAGCTCAACGGCCTTAACGGAACTGGAGCCGATGTCCAGACCAACGAGGTTCTTTTTGCCGGCGCTTCTTTTGAACATAGTTAGTTAGTCCTCGTAACGACGACGCGCAATCTGTTTTGCAGACGAAGCCGGGCGCGAGCTTTTCGGGCGCGGGGCAGTTGTCGTTTTTCAATTCTGGGCGTGACGGAAGTGGTGGTTGTCGGGTTCAAGGTTGCAGTCCCTTTGTTATCTGGGTTAGTTGTCGAAACACCTAGTCGCAGGAGTAGCGTGCTGGCGGGTGTCAGTAGGGAAGAGTTTGAGAAGTCTGCGGCAGGAATGAAGCTCATTTCGGAAACCCAGCCAAGTTGGGTCGGTCCAACTTCCGTAGGCTTTGCGACCTCCGCTCGCGCGAAGTGTGCCTTTATCGTGCTCCAGTGATTTCGCGGGATTTACCGCTGTCAGAAAACCAGGTGGGCACCTGGCGGACGGCGCACTCGCCGTCAACCTGAGTGAGAGTACATTAACGGGCTAAACAATGTCAATTGCTATTTTTGATTGTTTAACTTGTTGTGCCAGTGGGGTTAAGGTATGGCTTTGGTCCATTTTGGGGCGCGCTTTCTGGAACGAATCGGTCAGGATTCCAGTTTCTCAAGGACACTAGCGACCACGCTCGGGTCGTCTTTCACCTTCACCGTTTTGGCGGGAATCCCGGCGACGATGTTATGCGCCGGAACGTGACGCGTGACCACCGCATTGCACCCGATCATCGCATGGTCTTGTACCTGCATGCCGGCCAGCACGGTCGCGTGATAAGTCACGCGTACGCCGTTGCCGAGTCGAGTGGGCGGAGTGTAGACCTGCTGAATATCGTAGATGTCGTGACTGTGCGAGTAGATGTTGACGTAGTCCGAGATCGAAACGTCGTCGCCGATCTCGATGCCGCCACGATCGTCAAGCAGCACGTGGCGATGGATGACGACATTGTTTCCGATCGAGAGGTTGTAACCGAACGACCATTCGACGTACTGCCAACATTTGAAGTTCGTGCCGACGCTTCTGAAGATCAAGGGTGCAAGCATCCGGCGAAAACGATGCGCGAACAGGGCGTTTGCCCCCAGCGGCGAACGATCGAACATTTGCCACAGCCAGATGAATGGCTTTCGCTCGCTGTAAAGTTTCGGGTTGATGTCGGAGTAGTACTCCGGCTCGGTGGTGACGTTGCGCGGGTCGAAATTATGAATAGCCGCGCGCGCTGGTAACGATAGATTGTCCGGGTTGGATGTGGCGGTCCCGAGAAAGAGCTGCGATAAAATCTCGGTGACTACGTCGTTTGGATCTCTGCGGCCGTCAGTTAATGACTTCTCTGACTCGGTTAGAAAGCTGTCAAAGTCCTGTTCTGCTAAAGCCTGCGCGGACAAATTGCGATAAGTCATAGGGGTGCCGAGTCAAAGTAACATAGGTCTTCAACGACTTGCCAGCCATTCTTCATAACGCTAGGATGCGGGCGAATGAAGTTTTTGCGCACCTCCCTCGTTCTGCTTCTGCTGTTCGTCGTGATTGCGGCTGCGTGGCTGTGGTTCAACCGCCCTTCCCCGGTTGATCTGGCCAAATATGCGCCTGCCGATTCAGTGCTCTATGTCGAGTTGAACAATCCTGCAGAAGTGGCGAGTGCGATTCAACAGACAGACGTCTGGAAAGCTGCGGCGCCGATCACGCACAGCCAAACGAGTTCGCGAAACAAGCTTGCGCTGATGGCCGCGCGCGCAGGCGTCGGGCCGATCGACGCCGTTCTCTTCGCACGTGCACAAGTTGCGCTTGTCGTAGTAGGTCTCAACGCGTCGGAACAGGACGACACGTTGCGCGTCAAACCGGAATTCGCCGTAATTGCCGAAACTCACACTTCCGCCTGGCGCACCAAACCAGCTGTTCTTTCTGCGGTGAAGCAATTGGCGAGCGTGGTTTACGGCGCGTCAAACTGTAGCGAGAGAAGCGCGGATGCGGAGTACGTCGAGTGTTCGGTAGCAGGCGAGGAACGCAAGATCATAGGCGCGATTGACGGTACCCTCGTCGTTGTCGGAAACACGGAAAATGCGGTGCGCAGTTGTTTGGAAGCAAAACGCGGGACACGGCCTAACATTCTTTCCGACCCGGAACTCGTCAGGGTTAGATCAAATCTCGTTACGGATCAAACGCTGAGTTTTGGATACGTGTCGGCGTCGAACTCGGCGAAGTTGTTTTCCTGGGCCGCGCCACTGGTGATGCGGGTTGGTCCAGGCAACCGTCAATTGGAACAACTGCTGGCCGTCAGTGCGGGAAAGATTCTGCGCGGTGTCGCGTGGACCGCAGTGTCGAGCGGCGGCGGCATCGAGGATCGTTACCTGTTCTCGCTGGAACCGGATGTTGTTTCTCATTTGCGACCGGCGTTTGAGATGACTGGGCGCGACGAGAATGTCTGGAAACTTGTGCCTGACGATTTTGAGTCGTTGACGATATACCGGAGTAAAGAACCCGCCGCGGCGTGGAGATCGCTTGACTCAGCTGTGGCGCTAAAGCTCGACGCGTTGCCGGCGGTCCTGTTTGGAACACTGTTGAAATCGAGTTTGACTCCGTATGGAATCAGTGATCCGAAGGAAGCATTACAGACGCTCGCGCCACCTTTACTTACTCTCCGACCGTCAGCGGCTGTTGACGGTTCGGTGCTCGTGGCGCGCGTGACTGATGAACCGCGGTTGCGACGATCGCTGGCCCAGGAAGTCTTCAGGGACAACAACGGTCAGATCGTCGAGGGCATTCAGGCTGAACTCGATCCGGAGCTTGAGTTCTCGGCTGTGTTCTCGGACGGGTACGTTCTGTTGGGTAGAACTGAGAACATGCAACCGTGTCTCGCTGCGCTGCGAAGAAGCGAAGCGATGAACGCCGATAACAAGATCAAACAAGAGTCGCAGGAGAGTTCAGCCGCGATTGTCACTTATGCAAATGATGAGTTGCGTCTGCGGAACTTTATTTCGACGCTGATGATGCTTCAGGGTCGAAGACTCTCTGCTGAAGAAACAGCCAGCCTGCAAAACAGTCTGCGCGATTACAATTTTTCTTCAACTGAAACGAGATTGGGGAGCACCGGGATTGAACGAAAGACGCGTTCAGCGTTTGGCCAGTTCAGCACGTTTATCACCCTGCTTGATGGTTCGAATGTAGTCGGGCGCTGATCATGCGATCTCTTCTACTAGGCACACGCAATCCGGGAAAGATTTACGAGATAAAACTTATTCTCGGAGACCTGCGACTCGAGTTCTCTTCTCTGAATGATTTTCCGGATGTTGCCGTCGCGGTCGAGGATGCGGACACGTATGCCGGGAACGCGATCAAGAAGGCGCGATTCTATGCTCGCGAGGCTGGAGTTCCTACGCTGGCGGATGATTCGGGATTGGAAGTCGAGGCGCTTGGCGGCGCACCCGGAGTTATTTCCCATCGTTATGCAGGTGACAACGCTAACGATGCCGACCGTCGCAGATTTCTGCTTTCGAAACTCACTGAAACAGGAAGCGACAATCGCCGGGCACGGTTTGTTTGCGCGATTGCGATTGCAACTGTCGCTGGCGAAGTGCTGAATCTTTCGGAAGGGATTTGCGAAGGAACAATCACGTTCGAGCCACGAGGCGAGTCGGGTTTTGGTTACGATCCGCTCTTCGTTCCGGAGCGCTACGACCAAACGTTTGGCGAGTTATCGGATGAAATTAAGAACCGGATCAGCCACCGCGCCCGCGCGTTACTGAAGGTGCGCGACTTTCTAAATCAATGAATCGCGGTGACCTCTCCTTGACCAGTTCACACACGACTCTTAGAATGACTCGTTTTTCGGGGCGTAGCACAGCCTGGTAGTGCGCTCGGTTTGGGACCGAGAGGTCGGAGGTTCGAATCCTCTCGCCCCGACCAGTTAAGTCAATAGTTTACGGCTGCCGTCATCGGCGGCCGTATTTCATTTGCGGCCAATTTGTGGACAGACAAGAGCAGCGGTGGAAGGCTTTGCCTTTTGTCGTTAAGGAGCGGAGAACCGATTCTCGATGCCCGTATTTTTCATCAGGTGCGTCAGAACGGAGATCAACTCACCCGAGTCCACTGGCTTAGCCAGATGAGCTTGAAAACCGGAATTAAGAGCCCGTTGACGATCCACGCCGCGCACGTATGAAGTTAAGGCGACCGCTGGAGTTTGACCTCCCCGCTCAGGTGGCAAAACCCGAACCCGTGAGATTAACGTATAGCCGTCTTCGCCCGGCATTCCTACGTCGCAGACGAGAGCGTGCGGACGGAATTTCTCGAGGGCAACCAGGGCTTCCGCCGCAGAACTCGACGTTATCACTTCAAAGCCAGTATGCTCCAGGATTGCCTTGACCAATTCCCGCGTATCTTGCTCGTCGTCAACAATCAACACACGTGACCCTTCAAGTATGGTTCGAAGCTCGATCGTGCCTTCATCGCGCGAGACCTCGGCAGACTCGAAATCGTCTTTATTAGCGATCACCGGTGCGACTGGCAGGCTGACGATGAACGTTGCGCCCTTCCCTTCTCCTTCACTTTCAACCCTGACTGTGCCGCCGTGCAGTTCTATCAGTTGACGCACGATCGAGAGTCCGAGCCCCAAACCTCCGTGAAGTTTTGTCGTCCCGGCGTCACCTTGCCGAAAGCGATCAAATACGTACGGCAAGAATTCTTTGCTAATGCCACTTCCTGTATCAACTACGGTGAGTACGAGATCGCCCGATCCCATCTTTTCGGCCTGAACCCGGACGCTACCTTCCTTTGGCGTGAACTTAATGGCATTGGTCAAGAGATTCCATATCACTTGCTGTAGCCGGTCCGCATCGCCATAGATCTTGTTAGCCTCCGCACCGATCGAAGATTCAAGTTTAATATTCTTGGCGGCAGCAGCAGGCCGGACGGAATCCATAGCGGCTTCGATGATCGGCGGCAACTCAATCAGCTGAACATTAAGCCGTAATTTGCCGGAGATGATTCGCGAGACGTCCAGCAAGTCCGAGATCAATTGATGTTGTGCTTGCGCGTTCCGATGAATCGTTTCAATGGCCTTTGTCGTTGTTTCCCTGTCCAACTCTCGAGTGAGCAATATGCTGGCCCAACCCAGCATCGCGGTCAGCGGTGACCGAAGCTCATGCGAAATGGTCGCGAGAAAGTCGTCCTTCAAGCGATTGGCTTTCTCCGCTTCCTGACGTGCTGATTTCTCACTCGCAAGAAGCAGCGAGCGAGCCTCGATCTCGGCCTGAAGTTCCGCTTCACGTTTAACTCGTTCCGTCACATCTTCGATGATCGTTATTGTCCCGATAACCCGATCCTGTTGATATAGGGGAGAGATGCGCACACTCTGTTGCATTTGAACCTGGGTATTTTCTTTCCCTGGTACGTACATCTCGAGGAGACGACCATGCAGGCGTTGCGATAAAATTCGAACCTGCCCTTCAAGCGCCCACTCGTAATATCGATGGAGTCCCCTTTCAACTAGTTCCGGAAAGGCGCTAAGGAGATTCTGCCCCGCTACCTCACTCGCGGATTTACCAGTATGGTCCTCGAGCCATTGATTCCAGCCGAGGATTCTTAGCTCCGCATCAGTCATCAAAATTCCCTGAGGCGAGAGATCGTGCATCCAACGCAGTACGGCTGCATTAACTAGTGCTTCCTGATTGGGTCGCTTTTTAGTCATGACAACCGGAAACCAAACGGATTGATTTCCAAATCCGTGTTATTGCCCCTGTCTCTCTTCCCACGCTTCGACTTCCATGATCAACCGATCAAGCGATGCGACGCTCAGCACCATCACCAGATATCCATTCACCGCACTATCACGTATCTGAAAAGCGGTATAAATCACCAATGCGTAATGCAATGAGTTTTTCTCGGTGATTAACGATTCAATTAGTTCGTCCAGTGATTCAATGTGAAGGCGCGGCACAGAGAAGGAGACATGGATATCAAGCATGTTGCCAAACATGCCCAGGCAGGCGTTGAGGAGAATGTTGCCTACTTCTGTCAAAACTTCTCGAGCTGATTCATCCAGGTACTTCGATGGCGTAGACCCATCGGTCAGCAGATCCGCAAGGTGAACCGCGCCGTCGTGGTTCAGTAGCAAGAGGGCATCCCCGGCAATCGGACCGACGAATACTTGATGTATGGAAGTAACGTCACCGGGTACGAATTTGGCCAGAGCTCCGTTAAGATCACCGGTGGGATGAACGGAAACAGCCGGCGGATTCAACATCACGCGATGGCCCGTCAATTCTGACAGCGCAGCTCCGGTTCGGCCGAAGGCGATGTTAATGAATTCAGCCAGCGAGTCGTTCTGAGCTTCAGTTAGTATCAAGGTTGTCTCCTTCGGCCAATGCCGTACTAACCGTTGTGAGTAGCTGCTCAGGGACGAACGGCTTATTGATAAAGAAGCGTGCCCCCGCATCCTTGACCATCGTACGTGTCGAACTCTGAATGTCGGCGCTGGCGACAACAACTCTGGCACCAGGATCCAATTCACGCAACTTGGTGAGAACGTCTAGTCCATACATTCCCTTCATCACCAGATCGAGCAACACCAAATCCGGTTTTTCGAGAAAGTAGGTCTCCAAAGCAGCCACCCCTTCGTCGGCTTCGATAACACTATATCCACCCTGCTCCAGAATACGGCGCACCATTCTTCGCGACATCGCGGAATCGTCAACAATTAGTACTTTCGCTGTCATACCACCTCCCTAATCGCCTGAGCCATCTGACTGAGGGCGAAGCTTTTATCACTCAACCCCGCATCCACCACTGAGCCCGGCATGCCGTAGACTACGCACGATTCTTCGGCCTCTGTATAAACGATTCCGTTCTTGGATTTAATCCAGGCTGCTCCCTGCTTGCCATCTGATCCCATTCCGGTCATCACCACTCCCAGCACTCTCGATCCATAAACCTCAGCGGCCGATTGGAACATCACGTCGACGGACGGACGATGCAACATATCAAATGGCCGAGTGTCGAGGTGCACTGCGACGTTTCCATCAGCCTTTCTTTGAAGAGTCAAGTGCCGGCCAGCGGGAGCTAATAAGACCATACCTGCTTTCAATTCGTCGCCTTCACGAGCTTCGCTTACGCTTAGCGGGGAAAATTCATTGAGCTTCCGCGCATACATTTCCGTATAGCCCACGGGCATGTGCATGACCATCACCAGGGGCACGGGGAAATCAGCAGGTAATTGAGGGATGAGTTGCTTAAGTGCCTGTGGACCACCAGTTGAGATTCCGAGCGCAACGATGTCAACGGCGCGTGCGCCTTTGACTGGGACGGTCGTCGAACCGGCAGATAATGTCGCAGGGGACACGGTGTAGACGGTTGCGTCTTTTATGGAAATCGAACCGGCCATTTTTACTTTCTCAATCAGCTCGGCGCTGACCTCGAAGATCTTTTCGGTCGCCAGAGCGGTTGGTTTTTGGATGAAATCCACCGCACCGAGATCAAGCGCCGTCAACGCCGCATCTCCGGTTTCGCTCGCAATACTCATGATGATTATTGGCACCGGTCGACGTTGCATCTGCTCGCGCACGAAACCCACACCATCGAGTTCCGGCATGATCAGATCGCAGGTAATCACATCAGGCTGAAGCTGCTCGACGAGGTCCAGAGCTTCCTTTCCATCACGAGCTGCGCCCACTACTTCTATGAAAGGACTGCGCGATAACATCTCCTTTACGACTTTCCGCACGTAGGCAGAATCGTCAATTACCAGCACCCGTAAAACTCGATCCATTTAAACTCCCTAGTGCGCGTGCCGAGAAGCAGTTGACGGCTTGCCGTCAGCCTTCACGTAGACAAACGCATTGCCGATCTCTTCCAGAGTAAATCTTGTTGTCAATCTCAAGATCGACTCGGATACACCGATGAACAAATAGCCTGGGGGGCGTATATATCTTGCAAACGAACTCACTGCCTTACTGATCGTATTCTCCGAAAAGTAGATAAAAACGTTGCGGCAGAAAATCGCGTTAGCCGACGCGAGCGCCGCGATTTGCGCCTCATCCATTAAGTTTGCAACACCCCAGCGAATCTTCCTGTGCAGTTTCTCATTAACCTGCCATGTTGATGGACCAGAGTCTGGCACAAAATACTTGCTCCGCAGCTCCTGGGGTAGACTTCTGAAGGAGCGCTCGCGATAAATACCGCGTTGTGCTTTGGCTACCGCAGACGAGCTCGCATCAGTAGCTAAGATTTCAATCGCTCCGCGCTCGAACCAACCCCTCTCGTTTAACAGCATCGCAATAGTGAGAGGCTCTTCGCCGGTTGCACAGGCGGCACTCCAGATTCGGAAAGGCTCGAGGCGACGTGAGGAAAACCATTCCGGTATGATCACCTCAACCAGCGCACGTAGCTGATCGATCTCGCGCCAGAAGTAGGTCTCCGGTACGGAAAGCGCGTTCATTACTTTGTGCCATTCGTCAGCTGCCCCCTCGTCGTACTTAAGCAGATAATAGTAATCCAAAAAAGAGCTGAAGCCGCGGTCGATTACGAGCGGCGCCAGCTTCTCTGTTAAAAGGTCACACCGGCCATTATCAAAGAATACTCCCGTGCGCTCGTGGATTAGACTACGAAGCAGGTCATCTGAGCCTGGTGGTAGACCTACTTCCGAATGTGACCCCATGTTCTTTTCCAAATCCTTCTAGTATCAATCGATAAGTTTCGTTTTGGCAGATTGATAACTCTTACCAGCTGCATCCGCCGCAGCCAGACGTACAGAAGCGTCCGCATCTCCCAAAGCCTTCCGCAACAACTCCGAAGCCTCTCGTCGTTTCATGCGCGCCAGGACTCCCACTATAGCGCGACGAACTTCCGCGGAGGAATGTGAGAGTCCGCGGGCAACATGCTTAAGGAGTGATGCAGGCACACTCGCAAGTGCACTACAGGCGGCTTCCCGTCGGACGGGGTCTTCGGTGAGTGCAATAAGACCAGCAATGGCTTCCGGCGTTGCCAATTTGCTGAGTGCAACCATCGCTGCTTCAAACACAGCGGGTTGATCATCTCCAGCCGCCGACCGTTCCAGGTGTTCCAAAACATCGGGATTTCTTTGTTGCCCGAGCGCTGCTGCTGCTTGACGTCTCCGATCCACATGGGGGGAACGTAATGACTTGACGAGGGGTTGTGTAGCGGCAGGATGAGCAATATTCCCTAGTGCCCCGAGGGCTGCGTTTGCCAAATCAGAATCGTCGGATTCAACGAAGATCGCAGCAATGGAAGCTGCCCGTTCTCCACCGATTTGGCCGAGTGCTTCCAATGCAGCGATACGCACATGTGTGGAAGTGTCTGTCTGTACTACTTGCTCGAGCATGTCAACGCTTTCAGCAAATTTGCGCGTACCCAGTGCACGAGCGGCAAAATAACGAACCCATGGATCTTCGTCATTAAGCACGGAGATCAGCAAAGGTTGAACTTGCGGACTTTCCAGATGCGCCATTGCAGACGCAGCCGAGGCCCTCACTCTCGGGGTTTCGTGCTGAAGCGAATGGACCAACGTGTCGACAACGCGCTCATGATGAAGAAAAGGGAGATGCTCAATCGCTGCGCGACGCACGCGTTCATCCTCGTCGTGACACCGATCGAGCAGCAGTTCCGCACACTCGGGATAACCGAAATAGCCCGCAATCTTTACGGCCGATTCGCGAACATTCGGATCAGGATCGCTAAGTAGAGGAATGATCCGCGCGGGCATCTCGCGTGACCCTAATGAATTGAGTGCTCCGACCACAGCCTGTCGCACAGCGGCGTCCGAATGTCCAATCAAAGCCAACAACGCCTCGAATGCACGTTGGTCCCCGATCTTCGCGAGCGCATTAACCGTGGGGATGGTCAGATCGCTTTCATCATCGTCCAGAACTGCTATTAGTGATGTCGTCGCTCCGGAATCTCCGATACGACCCAATGCCACCGCGGCCGCTCGTCTGACTTCCAGATCATCCGCGTCCAGTTGTGCCAGTAATAAAGCAGTAACGCCCGAACCGTGCCGCACCAGAGCCTCAATAACATCGTTACGGGCGCTTTCGTGTCCCAGTAAACGGGTTAGGGCCTGGTCCACTGCCGGTCCTTCCAACCAACCCAGGACCAGAGCGATTCCACGGAGCTTCTCCGGTGAAGCATGGTCCAATGCATCGAGTAGATGCTGCGCCCCAACGGCATTTATGCCGCGCCGGCTCAAGTCAGCGATAAGTCTTCCTTCGCCATACAGTTTTTCGTAGCGCTCATAGAGCGTAGTTAACGACTCTGCTGCAACCTGGGCCAACTCCGGCGTGGTATTGAGTGCAATGACCAGCGGGTCAACCGCCTTTTCGTCCCCAAGCTTTCCGAGCGCGACGGCGGAAGGTTCACTTAACAGTTCGTCATTCAAAAGCGGAACGATACGCGGCACGACGCGGGCATCGCCGATCTGCATTAAGGATTCAAGCGCCGGAAAGGCCAGGAAGAAGTCTCGAGCAGCCGCGATCTCTGCGAGCGCACCAGCTGACTCAATCGCACGCAATTTACCCAGTGCCTCGATAACGTGGTAGCGAACGTTGATATCAGGATCATTTAGCGCATCCATCAGCGGAGCGACCGCTCTTTGGTCCTGTTGTTCTCCGAGTGCCAGCGCTGCTTGCAAACGAAGATCGGGATCCGGGTCGTGCAAAAATTCGACCAGCGGTGAAAAGATATCGACATCGGTCAAAGCAAGGACTTGCAAAGCGCTGTTAAGAAGACTGAGGTGATGATGGTCCTCGCGCACCGAACTCAGGAGCGCTGCAATAGCGTCCGGTGCAGCCCGTCTTGCCACGCCCTCAACGGCGGTTCTCCGTACGCGCCAACTCGTATCCTTGAGCGCAGGCAGCAACGAGATCCCAGATCCAATCGACTCCTCTTGCGAAAATGCTTCCGCAGCACGGAGACGCTCCGTTTCGTCTGGATGCGCCAGTTGTTCCGCCAAATCACGCTCGCGATCCAGTCGATCAGTGACGTCCTCAACGGTTACTATCAGTCCCCTGATTCGATTCTCTTCACGCAGGGGAGCGATGGTTACTAATTGCTGCATCTTGTCGAAACGCTTTGATGGAGCCAGAGGCGGGCACGGTATCAGGTAGTGATGAAATGCCGTCGCGAGCACTTCAACAACCCCTTCGTTGAGTGCTCGGTGAAAGCGTGACAGCAGTTTTCTCTCTTCAAGATCGGGCAGAACTGCGGTGACTGGCTGGCCGAAAACCTCCTCAGCACTTATCGCGGTAAGGCGCGCCAGTGCAGCATCCCATACCCTGATGATGAGATTTTCGTCTGTTGTGAAAACGCCAACTGTATCTCGCATCGTAATTAGTCAGTTGATACCTCGTCCCGTGCGCTGCCCTGACCTTGAGCCGCTGCTGTTCTTCTTGCACTTGATTTCTTACGCAACCGCGTTCCAGAAACACTCTGATCTGTACCATTTCCGGATGACCCGCCGGCTTTTTCACCTCCCGTCATCTCCATTAGTCGTAGCGCCATTTCGTTCAAGTCCGTCGTAGCGTTCAACGTAGCCTGAACACCTCGGGCATTACGTTCCGTAATCTGACGAATGTCCGTAAGCGTATCCAGAACTTTCGCCGACGAACTGAGGCGTTGACGATTTGACCGCGTAATGAGGCCGACTTCTTTTGAGATATTTTCTGTCGCGGCCGTCATATCTCGCGCAGCCTTTGCCTGTTCGTTTGTCGCCTTCGATACCTGTTCAGCCTGCTGCTTCATGCTGTGCGCAGCAGTCGTGATCTGCGTCGCACCTGCCGCCTGCTCCGCCACCGCTCTACTGATACCGGCGATTTTTCGCGATAGCCGTTGCGCCTCCTTCGAAACTTGTTCCCCTGCGGTCGCTTGTTCTTCAAGTGCGCGCGATGTCGAAGCGGCTCCCCGCCGCATGGACTCGACTGACTGTGACACCTGTTTAGCGGCGGTCGCCTGCTCACCAGTAGACTTGCGCAACTGTGTAGCGACTTGCGAGGTGTTTTGTGCAGCCTTGATGATCTCTCGCGAAGCTTTTCCCTGTTCATTTATGGCTTGACTAACCTCTTTGGCAGTCTTGCGCATCTGTACGGCCGCTTTCACGACGTCATGTGCGGCTTTAGCCTGTTCCGCCGTTGCTGTAGTGGTTTGCTTGATTTGAGTCGCGGTGGTTCCTATTGCGGCAAGAACCTGCTTTCCGGCGCCAATCTGTTCTTCAGTGGCCAGAGCAATCTGTCCCACAATTTGCGTCGTTTCGTTTATGCCGCTCAAGATTTTCTGCAAGCCAGTCGAACCTTCTTCCGCGAGGCGTCCACTTTCCTCTGCAACACGCATTCCTTCACTGGTGGCGCTGACAGCTTCCTGAACTACCTGCTGGAGCGATTTGATAATTGAGGCGATATCGGCGGTGGCCTGCGCGGAACGATCTGCCAGATTTCGTATTTCTTCAGCGACTACTGCGAACCCGCGCCCAGCATCACCGGCACGTGCGGCCTCGATCGATGCGTTTAGCGAGAGCATATTCGTGCGCTCGGCAATGATATTGATGGTATTGACGATGCCACCAATCTCATCGGAACGTTTACCCATCTCACGCATCACACTGGCGGACTCCTCCATTGCGGCGCGAACTCGAACCAGGCCCTGAATAGATTTTTGAGCCGCCGCCCCACCTCCCTCAGCCTCACGCGCCAAACGCGTCGTGACTTCTTCAGCACGCTTTGTCATTGAACCGACGGAAGCAAGAGAACGATCCATCTGCGTCGCGCTGGTTGCCGCACCGTTTGCTGCTTCCGAGATTGTCTCAGCATTGTCAGCGACACCCTGAACGGAGCGGGCCATCTCTTCCATCGAAGTAGAGACTTCCTCAACTGTTGAGGCAAGATTCTCCGTCATGGCAGAAACCTCCTCGATCGAGGCAGCCATTTCGTTTATCGACGAGGATGTCTCCTCGGCAGAGACGTTTAGATCGTCAGCATTTCCGGACAGGCTTTCAATCGACCGTGCTACCTCTTCGATGCTGATCGCAGTCTCATTAATTGAGGCGGTTAGCGCCTCGGTGTCTTCGCTGACACTCTTAATTGAGGCTGCGATCTCCGTCATCGCGCCAGTTACCTCTTCAGCGGAAGTTGCCATGTCCTGGGCTGAGACGTTTACACTCTCGATGGACCTTGCAGTCTCCTCAATGGCTGCCGATGTTTCAACAATTGACGAGGTTAGGCTGGCTGTATTTCCATTGACCTCTTCGATCGACGCGGCACTCTCGTTAACGGAAGAAGCGAGTTCCTCAGCGGACGTAGCGATGGATTCGAGTTGCGTCGTCGTCTCGCCCATAGACGCGGTCATATCGTTCGCGAGACTCACCGCATTGTCGAGTGATTTCACCTGTGACTCGGTGCCCTCTGCAACTTCGTTCGCGATAACCGAAATCTGAGCTGCCGCGGCTGTGACTTGTCCAGCCTGTTGCCGCAGACCAGCGATATCGATCCCGCGACTGTTGTCCGATGTAATCCCTGTTTCAGTTGCCATGTTCGCCTCCCGCCCCATTGTGGCTGATGATTATTAATCCCATGAGTTCTACTGCTGTGCGCTCTCATTCATCACCAGCAGGTTGCCGACGTCAATAACTTCATCGAGATTCAAGATCAGAATTAAACGATTATTGACCGTGGCAATGCCTTCCAGATAATTTCCACTCAAGCCCGTGATACTTTCCGGTGGTGGTTCAATAGCAGCGGCTGGAATATTCAGAAACTCTCGAGCGGCATCCACGATCATACCGACAACACGCGATCCCTTATTCACGACCAGCAGACGTGAACGAAGGTCGAATGGTGCTTTCTCAAACCCAAAGCGAGGACGAAGATTCAAAGCTGGAATCACTTGGCCGCGAGCAAACACAACGCCTTCGATAGCCGGAGGCGCATTCGGCACCGCAGTGACTTGTTCAACCATCTCGATCTGCTGCACGTATTGGCTACGCACACCATACGTCGTCTGGTTAAGCTCAAACAGAATGAACGCTTCCGATTCGTTTTGGATATTCATAAGTCTGTTCCCTGTAAAAATGTCATGGGCCATTCACTTCTTTAGTCAATGCCGGGTGAATTTCGCGCAACGTGCGACTCCCGTAAACCTGCCACATCAAGAATCAACACAACCCGGTCGTCTCCAAGGTCAGTTGCACCTGCGACTCCCGACACCTGAACCAGTGGATCGCCAATTCCCCGCACAACTATTTCGCGTTGACCCAGTATTCGATCAACTGCGACACCCATCGCATTCGCACCCTCGCCAACTACGAACACATGAACCTTCGGCTCTCGATTGTCTTTCATGTCGAACAGTCGGGCCAGCCTCACAAGCGGCAGCACACCGCCCCGGTAAGAGATGATTTCATTGTTTTCAAGAATCTTTATTGAAGACGTCTCAACCTCAATGACTTCACGCAAAGCTGACTGCGGGACAGCAAATTTCTGCCCGTTCACGCTCACGATGATTGCTTCGGCAATCGCGAGAGTCAGGGGCAACTTGATCGTGAAACGTGTACCCTTGCCAGTTTCTGTTTCCAGCGCAAGCGTGCCGCCCAGCTCTTCAACAGTCTTGCTGACGACGTCCATTCCAACGCCTCGCCCGCTTCCCCGATCCGTCTCATCCCGAGTTGAAAATCCGGGACTGCAAATCAATTCCAGCAACTTGGCGTTATCCACGGTCGTGTCCGAATCGATTAGCCCTCTTTGTTTCGCACGCGCGGCAACTCGCTCGCGATCGATTCCGCGTCCGTCGTCAGCGATCTCAATGACCACGCTCTCACCGATTGTGGCGGCTTGCAATTTCAATGTACCTTCCGCCGTTTTTCCGTGAGCTAACCGCTCGCGATCAGCTTCGAACCCGTGAGTGACGGCGTTGCGAACAAGATGCATCAGGGGAGGCAGCATTCGCTCGACGAGATACTTATCGATCTCAGTCTCTCTGCCAATCAATTCGATTTTTATCTTCCTGGAATTTTCGCGAGCCAGATCCCGAACAATGAACTGCATGCGGTCAAAAATGTCACTGACAGGAACCATTCGAACCCGCATCACTCCGTGACGCAAGTCACGAAGCTGACGATCAATAGCAAGGCTCGCTTCGCTTAACGACCGCCACTCGATAGCAGACAGCTTTCCTTTCACGTTCAGGAGCTGTTCTTGCAGGCGTGCCCGGCTGATGACCAGTTCGCCGATCATGCGCATGAGTTCATCTAGGCGCGCCAAATCCACGCGTACGACGTTGGAAGGCGACAGCAGTGTATTGACTGTTGCCTCTGCCGTTTCGGGCTCAATAATGAGCGGCTCTCGCGTGTCCTCGGAGACCTCCCCGCCCGACGCTTCGTTCATGAGTGTGAACGTCAAGTTATCCTGCCGCCAGTCAGTGAAAACCGATTCCGGAGCACTGGTGACGATCACAAAATGAAAGGCGATCTCTCCCCGCTCTCTCACGTGTGGAGTAACGCTGACAACGTCCCCGAGACTCATTAACCGCTGACGGACAGAGCCAATGTTCACACCTCGTTCAGCGAGTTCGCCCGACGGCACAAATTCAACGCTCCAGGTGCGAACCCCCAGATCTTCTGCACTAGCTTGTTTGACTGGTTCGTCACCCCGCGATTTTGTGTCTACGTTGTTCGCCACTTTAGAATCACTCGCGGCGATAGCCTGAAGCTGTTCGATTACCTGATCGATTCTCGGCAACTGACTTTCATTGCGTCGCGCATTAATGACCTGTTCAAGCATTGCAAGGCCGGAAATGAGCGCCTCAACTCCATTAAGACTCAGTACCACCTCGCCCTGGCGCAAGTCGCGCAGGTAACTCTCCATTTGGTGCGCGAGTTCTTCGGCCGAACTCAAGCCGACCATGCCCGAGACACCCTTGATCGTGTGAAAGCTGCGAAAGAGCTCATCCAGTAACGCGCGATCGAGTTGAGGTTGGCCCGCGCGAGTCTCCAAAGCTAGGAGATTGCGGCGGAGCAGAATCAGGTGCTCATCGCATTCGGCGTAGTACTCGTCGAGAAACTGGGCGAAGAACTCGCTGGTGCTGTCGGAGTTTGAGTCTGCCACGATGTTTTAGTCGGTGTTGAGCAATTTGCGGGCTTGCGCCATCAGTTCGTTTGGATCGAAAGGTTTCGTTAAATAGAGAGTAGCGCCGGCAGCCAAGGCGTCTGCACGACTCGTGGAGTCTCCTCTAGTGGTCAACACAATAACGGGAATATTTTGATAAGACCGGTGTCCGCGGAGAAACTCGATAACTTCAATCCCGTGCATATCCGGCATATTTAGGTCAAGAACGACTAAGTCCACCGGTTTCAAAGCTAAACGCTCAATTGTTTCAAGCCCGCTACCCGCCTCACCAAAACTGACATCCGGCAAGGGCCGGAGTGACGCCATTACCATGCGTCGCATTGTCGGCGAGTCGTCGACGACAAGAATGTTCTTCATCTCGCGTTTCTGAGCCGGCATGATTAACTAGAAGAATCTAACGCTTAGCGACACAGGATACGTTTCAGTTGCTCTTTTTCTGTTCCTAATAGACAACAAAATGAGTCGACAAGATCCTCGGGTCGACTCTGTGCGTCCTGTTTCAGCAATGATTAGGACTATATTGTGCTTCACCTAGTCTAATAAAGCGAATTGCCAGGCGTTAGCACTCAACCGATAACGGATGGTAAAGAATGGGAAGGGATGTACAAAGCTCGAAATTTCCTGTTGGCTGCAACTGTCGAATGGCAAAAACCTAATTCTTTTAGCTGCGTAGTGCCGACCACATATGCATTCCCTGACGCGTCTACGGTTATATCGCTGCCAAATTCGACGTTAGCGCCGCCGAGGAATGTGGAGTGGTGGATAGGGGACGCAAAAGTGTTGTGATTTTATGACAAACAAAAGGCGGCCGTTGTTCCGGCCGCCTGGTTCGCTCACTTGCAAAAACAGTTCCGGATTAAGTGGGCCGTTGGTGTTTCCATTCATTGAGTCGTTTAGTCGGATCGATTAGATCCGCGCGACGCATGAACGGTACACCCTTCGCGGTTCGCTTTGTCGCATTGTTCTTCACAGTTAATGGGCCAGTCGCACTCTTGTCGTAGAGTTCCAGATGCAACATGGAGTTTCTTATGCTGAGGAGTTTTCCGACCTTCGCGATCGGCTGGCCGGCTTCAACACGATCACCCGCCTTAACGAGCGCGTTCTTTTGGATCTCACCGTAACGGGCGAGAAATGCGCCGTGGTCGACTTCCAAGGCGTAGGTCCCGTCATAAAATGGATATGGTCCCAGCGTCACGGTCCCGGATGAAACTGCATGGATGGTGGTGCCGACCGGCGCGTAGAGATCGCATCCCGCGTGAGCACGCCTGCCACCACTGCGGCGGGACCCGAAGCAACGCATTCCCTGTATCCAGTCCTGCGTTGGGACGTCCTTTTCTTTAAACGGAAAGAAACATTGACCGTTCGTTGTCAGGGGGGTGACCGGTGTGGCCGCAACTGACGGGGTCGCTTCTCCTTCATCGACTTCGTCGTCGCCATCGAGAAGGTCCTCGAGTTCACGCCAGGTTCGTTTGCCGACACCAATCACGCCATCGGGTTTGAAAAATCGGGACTGGAACGCCTCGATGGCTCTAATAGTGTCATCGGTGGCCTCGTTAGCGTCGATCGTTCCATCAACACCGCCGGGATCCAGTTTTGGATCACTTTCAATCATTGCGGCGAGGCGAAGCATGTTCTGAACGGTCTCGACGTCCTCGGTTTGATTGAACGCGCCTTTGCTTTTGCGGCCAACAGAATTACGGATCTCATATCTGAGTGTGGGAGTGTTTTCAGGCATCGCTATCCTCCTAAGGGGCGAAAATCTCTTTGTTTGCTACCTATTAGCAATGGCGCAGACATCAATTTCGTTTTATGCCGGCGCCATAAAAAAATGAGGCGGACAGTTTTGGAGCCGCGCGGATTCTACCACCGATGCTGGTAGCCGGTCCTGGTCAAAAACATCCCGGCCGGTCTCGAAAAGGCCAAAAAACCTTAAGAAATACTGGATTTGTTGGAGACTTTGGGCCTTGAGTGTGATATATGAGTGTCCGATTTGCTTTTCAATCTAAGTTCTCGTTGGAGGTGTTACACCAGACTATGGCGACCAAAGCCGCGACAGGCAAGAAGCGCATGACGCAATCGGAAGTTATCAACCACTTTGCCGAAT
>DASRPN010000112.1:0-49720 GCA_035646355.1 Pyrinomonadaceae bacterium
CGGGCCTTGTTTTTCGGCGAATAGGCCACGAGGTACTGCTCGCGGAGGTCGCGCTGAATCTGCGTGAAAGCGTCTCGGAGATCGCGTTCATGGCGCGGAAAATAGGCGCGGCCGCCGGTTTTTTCGGCGATTTTCCTGAGCGCGCCTTCGTTGACACCGAAGGTGTAGCGGTCGCCGATGCCGATGGCATAGATCAGCGAATCAGCCTTTTGGGCGGCTTCAATCGCTTCGTCCATCTTCAAGCGGCTGCTCGTGTCGTCGCCGTCGGTAAGCAGAATGATAGCCCGGCGAGTGTGCTCGGCGGAGGTGCCGATCAATTCTTCCGAGGTGGCCCAAACGGCGTCCCAGATCGCAGTCGATCCGGCAAGCATCTGGTTTTCCCCGGAGATTGGGGGCGTTCCGTTAACAACAACTCCACCGCCTATGTAACCAGATGGCGGCACAAACTCGACGCGATCGATCGCTCGCCTGAGGCGCTCAATGTTTCCGGAAAAACCCTGTTCGAGCGTTGTCTCTCCGGTGAACGATAAGATCGCCGCTTCATCTTTGCCACCTGGGCGCAGAATGTTTTCGAGAAACGCGCGTGCGGCCTCTTTTTCGTCCGGCAGTGTACGTTCTTCCGAAGCGCTGCAATCGATCAGGATAGCGAGTGACAACGGCAGATCGATGTTTGTTTGGAACGTAAAAATGTCCTGCTGCTGCCCGTCTTCGAACACGCGAATGTCTTCCGGTTTCAGATTGCTGACGAACCTCTTGTGCTTGTCAGCGGCAGTGAAGAAGATGTTTGTAAGATTGGTTTCAACCTTGATTATTTCATCCGAATCCTGCGGCAGCTCTTCGCGCGTGCGTGGAGTTGGAGAAGGCGACGGCAAGGCACTCGCAACAGCCGGTTCATTCTTCGCTGACAGACTTCGCGTGGCGAATACGCCGCAAACGGCGACGACGACGAGGAGCAGCAGTACGAATAACCGATTGAAATACTTGTAACGCATCTTGCTTCTACTTGCCTTTCATTCCATCGGACCAAGTCCTACGGCATTACGCTGTCGGCGACGGCCGGGTAGCCTTCCTTCGTTTTCACTTTTAAGTTATCGCGGCCTTGAACGAGTTTGACTTCGATCTTGCGGAACTTGCCGTCGTAAGTCTTGTTCGTCGGGTCGTACGTGACGAGATATTGCGCGCGCAGTTCCTTTGAAATTCTGGTGAATGCTCGTTCGAGCGAGAGCATGTCGCCGGTGAAGAACGCGGCGCCGCCGGTCTCTTCTGCGAGCGTTTGCAAATCGCGATCTTTCTTATCAGCAACTTGTCCGGCTTCGACGCCGGGCACAGTACCCAAGAATCCGGCCTTCGTTGAGATCGCAAAAATCGTTGTCTCAGTTCGTTGTGCGATGCTGATCGCATCGCGGATGTTGGCGCGACTGTAGGTGTCTTCACCATCGGTTACGAGCAACAGCACGCGACGTCCTGGAACGGTGCGCATCTTTTCGTCGCAAAATTGCCAGATCGCGTCGAACAACGCCGTTTGTTTACCCATCTTCTTCACGCTGTAGACGGCCTTGTCGAGCAGGTCAAGTCTCGCCGTGAAGTCCTGAAGCAGAGTGATCTCATCGTCGAACGTCCCGAAGAGCACGCGATCCTTGCGAACCTTCACAACGGTCTGGATGAAGTTCATCGCCGACTCTTGTTGAAACTTCAACTTACCCGCAGTTGAGGGCGACGTATCCATCAACACGGCCACGTAAAGCGGCAGGTTCAGCGCGAGATCGTCTGAAAACGTTTCGATCGCCTGCGGGATCTTGTCCTCGAGAATAAGGAAGTCGTTCTTCGTCAGCCCGGGAACAAAGTTGCCTTTCTTGTCGGTGACTGTAATCGGCAGTCGTACGCGGCGAACAGGAATTCTGACGGTGCCCTGCGGGTCCTGCGGTAGCGGCGTCGGGCTGGCCTTTGGCCTTTGGGCGGAGACGGTCACCGACGCAGCGGCCAGAACGCAAACCGCTGAAAAAGACATAATTAAGAGACGTGTTAGAACTGTTGACATGCGATTCTGGATTATAGTTCAGGGGACGACCCTGAGTCTGCTGGGTACGGCGGTTCGATGCCTTGCCGCCCAACCCTGTTGCCCCCTTTGGATTTTCAGTACAATTGGCCGAAACTGATCTTCGGCCCAATTTGAGTCGCGCAACACCTGATGCCCGACAACTCGCATAGCTCGAATTCAGTCAGCGATGCGCCTCCCGAGTACATTGCCCATTATCGCATTCTGCGCAGGCTCGGCAAGGGCGGGATGGGCGAAGTCCTGCTCGGCGAAGACACGAAGCAACACGGACGCAAGGTCGCGCTAAAAGTACTTCCTGAAGAAGTGACTCGCTCTGAAAGCCGCCTCCGGCGTTTCAGACAAGAAGCGCGTGCGGTTCTCGCGTTGAACCATCCAAATATCCTCACCGTCTACGAGATTGGCGAAGCTGGCGAAAAGTATTACATCGCGACTGAATACATCGAAGGCGAGACGTTGCGGCAGTGTCTGTGGCAGGACGCTTTGGAACTCGACGAAGCGCTCGGCGTCGCGATCCAGGTCGCGATGGCGCTCGAAGCGGCACACGCAGAGGGCATCGTACATCGCGACATCAAGCCAGAGAACATCATGCTGCGACAGGATCGATTCGTTCGCGATCGCATCGTAAAAGTTCTCGACTTCGGACTCGCAAAACTTACCGATCGCGAAGCGGGTGGCGCCGATCCTGAAGCAGTAACAATCCCGATCACGCAAACAAATCCCGGGATAATCATGGGGACTACGGGTTATATGTCTCCCGAACAAGCGCAAGGCGAGACGATCGATACGCGTTCCGACGTTTTCAGTCTCGGGGTTGTGCTTTACGAAATGATCGCCGGCGAACCGCCGTTCAAAGGACGCACCGACAGTCACACGCGCGTCTCGATCATCGATCACGATCCGGTGCCACTCGTGCAGCACGTTGCGGACGTGCCACGACAGCTCGATCGCATCGTGTCGAAAGCACTGGCGAAAGATAAACTCAAGCGTTATCAAACGATCACCGATTTCAAGCTCGATCTGGAGCAGTTGCGCGACGAGCTCCACACATCGACTGGTGAGCGCGCGATTCCGCATGGACGACGTGGTTCAGCGGAAACAAGGACGATCACTCAGATAACCGGCGCTCGATCGAAGGTGGAAACAATCGCGGAATCAGCAGCGTCGCCTGCGAGCGCGATCACCGAGCCGCGCCGAATGAACTGGCTCAAGTGGGCGATTCCCGCGGTGCTGGCAGCGGTGTCGATCGGCATCATCGTTTACTTCTCACGCGCGACGCCAACGATAAATTCGGTGGCGATTCTTCCTTTCGTCAACGACACGAAAGATCCGAACACCGAGTATCTGTCTGACGGAATAACTGAAAGCATCATCAACAGTCTGTCGCAGTTGCCGAACCTCCGGGTGATGTCGCGCAACGCGTCTTTCCGGTTCAGGAGTCCGAACATGGATCCGCTGGAAGCCGGCCGTAATCTGAACGTCGGCGCAGTGTTAATTGGACGTTTGGTGACACGCGACGGTCGTCTTGTCATCAAGACGGAACTGATCAAAGTCGCGGACGGGTCGCAACTCTGGGGTGAGGAATACAACAGCAGTGTGACCGACATCCTTTCCGTGCAGGACGAAGTGTCGCGAAAGATTTCGCAGAGTTTGCGTTTGCGGTTGTCGGGAGAGGATGTCGAAAAACTTGCCAGACGCTACACGAAGGACGCGGAGGCTTTTCAGCTTTATTTGAAGGGCCGGTACTTCTGGAACAAACGCAACGAAGAAGGATTTCGCAACGGCATCGAGTATTTCAAACGCGCCGAAGAGAAGGACCCGACGTTTGCACTCGCTTTTTCAGGTCTCGCCGATTCGTATGCGTTGCTGTGCGACATAGGAGTCGCGAAGCCGATCGAGGAGATGCCGAAGGCGAAAGCAGCCGCGCAGAAAGCTGTCGATGCTGATCCGACGCTTGCGGAGGCCTACACGTCGCGAGCGTTTGTGCGGTTGGCTTACGACTGGGACTGGCTCGGCGCGGAAAGTGATTTTCAGCAAGCGCTAAAATTAAATCCGATGTATCCGACCGCGCACCAGTGGTACGCCTCGTACCTGATGCAGATGGGAAAGTTTAATCGCGCGAAAGCTGAGATCGAGGAGGCGCACAAACTCGATCCGCTTTCGCCGATCATCACTGCCAACCACGGTCTCTATTCGTATTACGAACACAAGTACGACGACGCGATCGCGATCTACAAGCAGGGGTTGAAAGCGGATCCGGATTTCTGGGTGGCGCGTCATTACCTGGCGCTGGCTTACGTTCAGAAGGGCATGTACAACGAAGCGATCGCGGAGTTGCGCAGTTTGATCAAAGCGCCCGCCACTGGTCCAATACCTGACAAGGTGATCGAAACGGAAATGGAAGCGTCGTCGTCGCTTGGTTTTGCTTACGGGATGGCGGGCAAGACTGCCGAAGCGCGCGATATCCTTGCAAAGCTTCAGTCGTTATCGCAGCGGCGGTACATTGCCGGAGTTTACTTTGCGATGGTTTACGCTGGATTGAAAGACAACGAACATGCGATTCAGCATTTGAACGAAGCTTTTCAATCGCGACATCCGGGACTCGTTTTGATCAGGATCGATCCGAAGTTCGATGGATTGAGGTCCGATCCTAAGTTCCAGGAATTGACTCGTCGCTTCGAACCTATTCCGTAATTTCCATTAATAAATTAGAGAGCTCTGGCGGTAGTGGAGATTGATACAACACGCGCTCGCCCGTTTTGGGGTGGGCGAATGCGAGTTTTTCCGCGTGCAGGAACTGCCGTCCGAGGCTGCGGATTTGAGATTTTAGTTTTGGGTTTTGGATCGTGTTGTCGCGGCCTCCGCCGTACGTTTCATCGCCGACAACCGGATGTTTGAGCCAGGCCAGATGAACGCGGATCTGATGTGTGCGACCGGTTTTGAGTTCCACGTCGAGAAGCGTGAAGCGATTGAAGCGAAGGTTGACGCGGTAGATCGACAAGGCGCTACGGCCGCCACGCACGACGGCCATGCGCGTGCGATTAGACCGATCGCGCGCGAGGGGTTCTTCGATGCGACCCGAGTCTGATGGCACGCGGCCATGGACCAGTGCGACGTACGACTTGTAAACGGAACGGTCGCGAAATTGATCCGACAGATGTTCCAACGCCGATTCGGTTTTAGCTACGACGAGCAGGCCGGATGTGTCGCGATCGAGTCGATGAACGATGCCGGGGCGTACGCTCGAGGCGTTCGGTAGCTGCTGAAAATGATAAGCGAGAGCGTTCGCGAGTGTGCCGGAGTGGATGCCCGCTGCTGGGTGGACCACGAGTCCGGCCGGTTTGTTGACGACTACGAGCGTATCGTCTTCATGAACGATCTCGATTGGTAGTGCCTCGGGAGTGAAGCTGGTTGTCGCGGGTAAGGTTAGATCGACTTCGAGCTCGTCGTGTTCGCGTAGTTTGTACGAAGGCTTGCTGGGTTTGCCGTTGACGAGAACGTCTTCGGCTTCGATCACGCGTTGCAGTCGCGCGCGGCTCCAGCCTTCGATTTGCGATGCGAGAAAGGCGTCGAGCCGCACGCCGACATCATCCGGTCCGATTTTGAACGTGAGGTTTTCGTGATCGGAGCGCTCAGCCATGGCTTTGCACAAAAAGGAAGAAGACACCAACGGTTTTATAGTAATTCTGCGTTGAAACGACCCTCTTTACCGCAGAGATCGCGAAGATACGCAGAGAACCGCAGAGAAAACACTCAGCCATTCCTGCGTTCAAACTCTTTCATGAACGAGACCAGCGCTTCGACACCTGCACGCGGGAAGGCGTTGTAGATCGACGCACGGATGCCGCCGACGGAGCGATGGCCCTTCAATCCATCCAGCCCCTGCGCCGTTGCTTCAGCCGTGAACTTCTTTTCGAGATCTTCCGACGGCAAACGGAACGTGACGTTCATCGTCGAGCGACAATCGGCGTCCGCGTGACCGCGATAGAAATCGGTGGCATCGATCGCGTCGTAGATCAGTTGCGCCTTCTCATCGTTCTCGCGTTCCATCGCGTCGATGCCACCCTTGTCTTTGATCCACTTGGTGACGAGGCTGATGATGTAAATGCCCCAAGTGTTTGGCGTGTTGTAGAGCGAGTTGTTTTCGACGTGTGTGCGGTAGTCGAGCATCGTGTGCATTCCCTCAGGGATGCGTTGCAGCAGATCCTCGCGGATGATCACGAGCGTCACCCCACTCGGGCCCATGTTCTTTTGCGCGCCGGCGTAGATGAATGCGTACTTATCGATCGGAATCGCGTGCGAGAGAATGTCAGACGAGGCGTCGGCGAAGAGCGGAATGGATCCGGTATCGGGTTCGCGTTTCCACTGCACGCCTTCGATTGTTTCGTTCGTGGTGATGTGAACGTATGCAGCGCGCGGGCTGAGACTCATTTCGTCGTTCCCGGGAGTGCGCGTGAAACCGCCGTCGGCCATCGTGGCCGCGATGTTCACGTTGCCGACTTTCTTCGCTTCTTTGAGTGCTTTCTTACCCCAGCTTCCGGTGATCACGTAGTCGGCGCTGCCTTCGGTTGTGAGGAAATTCATTGGGATCATCGAAAACTGGAGACTCGCGCCGCCTTGCAGGAAGAGAATGCGATAGTTGTCGGGGATGCTGAGCAGTTCGCGCAGGCCGTTTTCCGCGCGACCGATGATTTCGTCGAACGTCTTCGAGCGGTGACTGATTTCCATCACCGACATGCCGACGCCGGGCAAGCTCAGTAGCTCACGTTGCGCCTCTTCCAAAACCGGCACCGGCAACACCGCCGGTCCAGCACTAAAATTGAAGATCCTCTCAGTCATTTACTTCCTCCAAAAACCCGTGTTTAGTCTTCCAACTGCGACCGCAGCGCTTTACCCGCGATCTTGGTTACTAACGAACGCGGAACGAAGCGCTCAGCTTCGACGGCGAACCAGTTGGTCCAACCCGAAATGATGCTCGGCTTTTGATGGCGTAATCCGCGCAACGCTGTATCAACCACTTCCTCCGGCGTTTGGATCGAGCGCATCGGCGGCCGATCCATCTTCGACGCAGCAAAGAAATTGGTCTCAGTCACACCAGGACACAGCGCCATCACATGTACACCATGCGCCCGATTTTCCTCCCACAACGCTTCCGAAAACGACAAGACGAAAGCCTTCGTCGCCGCATAAGTCGTCATGTACGGCACGGGCTGAAACCCCGCCGTCGAAGCGACATTGATGATCGCGCCCTGTTTCCGTTCCCGCATGGGCTTCAGAAACCGGTAAGTCAGTTCAACCAGCGACTTCACATTCAAATCAATCATCTCCAGCTCGCGCGCGATATCGAGGTCGACAAACTCGCCCATCGATCCGAAACCCGCATTGTTCACGAGCATGTCGACAACCAACTCGCGCCGTTGCGTCTCTTCAAATAGTTCACGCGCTGCGTCGGGTCGAAGCAGATCCATCGTGATATAGTGCGCGCGCACACCACTGACTCGCCCCAGCTCGTTGCACATCGTGATGAGTTTGTCTTCAGAGCGCGCGACAAGCAGGACGTTTCTTCCGCGAGCGGCGAGTTTTCTGGCGAAGGCGGCACCGATGCCGGATGAGGCTCCCGTGATGAGGGTTGTGTTCATACCAACTTCAGTAAATCGAGTTCGATAATGTCATGGCTACTTGCCTCGAGTTGTCGCAAACTTTCCTGTGACGGCGCATTGTCGAGATTGATGCGAGCGACCGCCGCCGCGGCGCCTTCAAAGACGATGTTTTCCATCTCCTGAACGTTGATCTGTTCTGCTTTGAGCGCATCAAGCACGCCCGCAAGCACACCGGGTCGATCGAGATGTCGAACTACGAGCCGGTGAGTCGCTGGCGTTTGTTGGGCCAGGTTCACTACATTCGGAACTTTCCCGGTGCTCTTGAAGTCTGCGACGATGCGCACAGTCTCAGCCGCGATCGCCTCCTGCGCCTGATCCGTCGACGCGCCGATGTGGTGCGTTCCGTAAAGTCCTGCTTCCTTCGCGATCTCATCCTGAAACTCACCGGCGCCGCTAGTTGGCTCGAGCGCGTACACGTCGAGACCCGCACGAATGCCGCGATTCCTGATCGCGTTAATCAACGCCTGCTGGTCCACCACTTCGCCACGCGCGGTGTTGATGAAGTATGCGCCTTCGCGCATTGCGTCAAAAAACTCGGCGTTGATCAGGTTTCGCGTCTCAGGCTTGAGCGCAAGATGAACGCTCACAACATCCGCTGCGGCCGCAACCGCCTGCGGCGATGACATGAGCTCGACACCAAGCTTCGCAGCGCGCTCGCCCGTCAGACTCCTGCTCCAGGCAACTACAGGCATGCCAAACGCGCGCGCACGCGGAATCATCTCCTGGCCGATCTTCCCGACCCCGATCAACCCGAGCGTCCGCCCATATAGCCCACGCGCTTTCGAAAATTCTTTCTTGTTCCAAACGCTTTGTCGCAAGGTGACGACGTTGTCCGCAATGCGGCGGTCGAGTGCGAGAATAAGAGCAAAAGCAAGCTCGGCGACGGCGATCGAATTCTTGCCGGGACAATTCGAAACGTAAATGCCGCGTTTTGACGCGGCGGCAACGTCGATCGTGTTATAGCCAGCACCCGCGCGGACCACCAGCTTTATTGGTCCAGCCTCGAGCATCGGCTCTGTCACTTTCGTGCCGCGCACAACGAGCACGTCAGGTGACACTTGGCGGATCGCTTCAGTAAGCGCGTCGTCTTTCAAATCGGGTTGATAGGAGATGTCGCAACCCAGGCCCTGCAACCCATCGATTCCCGATTGTTCAAACTTGTCAGCGACTAGTACCTTCATATCGTATGTATTAACAGACCATCTCTTAACTTCGGTTCAAACCACGTCGACTTCGGTGGCATTATCTGGTTCGCATCAGAGACCATCAACAGCTCATCGACCGTTGTTGGATGAAGCGAAAACGCTACCGCGGCTTTGCCCTCATCAACCAAACGCTGGAGCTCGCTCGTGCCGCGCAGTCCACCAACGAAATCGATCCGCTTGTCGGTGCGAACGTCTTTGATTCCGAGCACAGGATCGAGCAGACGGTCCTGGAGAACACTAACGTCGAGAGTTTGGACCACACCATCGGGCAGCGTCGTTTCGGGCGAAAGCTCCAGCCCGTACCACTTGTCGTCAAGATACATGCTCCATCGACCACGCTGCTTCGGCGCGGGGTCGGCATTTTCGTCGATGGTGAACGAGCGGCGAATCGCATCGAGAAACTCTTCTTTCGACAGGCCGTTGAGATCGCGAACGACGCGGTTGTAAGCGAGTATTTGTAGTTGCGAATCCGGGAAGATCACGGTGAGGAAATAGTTGTAGTCTTCCTCTCCGGTATGTTTGAAACTCTGATCTCGCAACTCGGCACGCGCGCGGCTTGCGCTGGCGGCGCGATGATGACCGTCGGCGATGTAGAGCAACGGAACTGAGCGAAAACTGTCGACTAAACTTTCAGTTTCCGCGAGTCGCCAGATTGTGTGACGAATACCGTCTTCGGCAGTGATGTCGAACAACGGTGAAGCACTCATCGCTGCCGAGACTTGCTCATCGATCTCGCGCCGCGTGTGGTAAGTCAGGAATACAGGACCAGTTTGGGCGCGCAACATCAACATGTGGCGCGTGCGATCGTCTTCCTTGTCAGGGCGAGTGCGTTCATGTTTGCGGATCGTGTCGTTGTCGTACTCATCGATCGAGCAACAGCCAACAATTCCGACCTGCTGGTGGCCGCCCATGGTCAAGCTGTAAACATACAGACTTGGTTCCGCTTCTTTTTCGAGTGGGCAAGTCGCGATCAGTTTTTCGAAGTTCTCGACTGCTTTGCGATAGACGGCCTCACTGTAGATATCAGTGCCGGCAGGTAGATCGATCTCCGGACGCGATACGTGAAGAAAGCTCAGCTCATTTCCCCTCGCGAGTGCGCGCGCCTCATCGGTGTTGACCACGTCGTATGGCACACTCGCAACCGCCTGGGCGCGCTCGGCCGGTGGACGCAATGCGCGAAAAGGACGAATAACCGCCACAGACCCTCCTTATTCGAGTGAAGGCGCCGGTCAGTGATGGGCCTTCTTTCGGTTAACTTGCGGAATTTATTAAGGCTTATGACGATTAAGACTATCCGTTTAGATGTGAAAACTCAAATGAGCTAGAATTCGGTAACACGGATTGAAATGAAAGAACGGATTGTCACTGACAACGTTTAGATTGAGAAAAACTACAGCTCTAATCTATCGCGCGACGCGCAAAATCGTGTTCCATCCGGGCGAAGCGTTGCTGTTGTGCCGCATGGCGTGGTGGGTCTTGGTCCTGTCGATCGCGGCGCGCCGATATTCGTTGCCGCGTGCCCTCGAAATCGTCGCGGGACGCCAGTCCGATCGACCTGTGTTGACAGATCCAAACGCTTGGGAACGATTCGCTCGCGCGATTGATCTTTTACTGTCGACAGATGTTTGGGTGTTTAAGCCGATCTGCTGGAAACGCGCGGCGGTGCTGCACCGTTATCTCGCACGAAGCGGAACGCCGACGCGCATCATTTTTGGCGTGCGAAACGACAGGTCCGGAACGGTGACAGGACACGCGTGGCTTGAGGCCGAAGGACAGCCGATCCTCGAAACAACACCGCCCGAATACGTGGCGACTTACAGGTTTCCTTCAAACGAACGCTTCGATCCCCAACTCGCCACGATCTCGCTCGAATAAAACAAAAGGGAGAGGCGAACCTCTCCCTTTCGAAAAATCAATTGCTTGTTAGGTCTACGGCAATGCTTCGACGTTGATATAGAACTTGAAACTTCCCGTTTGTTGAAGGCCAAGCAGGAAACGCACATCGAGGGTGGCGCCATTAGCGAGCGGCGTCGCCAGGGTTACTGTTCCCGAGGACATCGATGAGTTGAAACCACCACCATTCGGCTGTGACGGCGGTTGCTCGAGGGTCGTTCCCTGAACGGTGACGTTGCTCGTACCGCTGCCGCACGGCGGACGATCGACAGTAACGACGACGGCCGTAGAAGTTCGTGGCCGCAAGTCGGCAATGCCACTCGGCGCTGGGAATGTCGTGAGATCGATCACGCGCCAACGCATGCGCGTTACGTTGCCTCCGGTGTTATTCGTGACGCTTCGTCGAATGTCCAACGTTCCGAAGGTGGAGTTGTTGGCCGGATCCGACGTGAAGTCACGAACGCGGTTCGGCGGCGATGCTGCGCCGACGCAGATGTCAAGCAGGTTTACCGCAAACGATGCGTTACGCTGAATCGGTGAGCTCAGATTCTCCGGTCCGGGTGCGCCAAGACGCTGTCCAGCGCCCGCCGACGTACCATTCGTGTCGACGAAGACAAAGTCAGCCGCGTTGTTGTTCGTATCTTTAGGGGTAGAGATCGGACAAGCACCAAAGGTGGTAATGGAACCTGATTTACCACAGTCGTCGCGATAAAAGGAATAGTCGATTGAGAAAGGTGTGAGTGCCGGATAGCCAGTACCTTCTTTGTAAAGCGTATTCGCTTCCGAGGTTGACCCAACGGCGTCCAACCGGTTTGCGAGTACGAAGTTGGCCGCAACGCTGGTATTGAAGATCGCGATACCTGCGTTATCGGGAATGTCAGTCGTATAGGTGGCATCGCCGGTGGCAGTGGTGCCGTTACCAGCGGGATATGAAGCAAGGCTGTATCCAACGCTGTTTACGCAAAGATAGTGACCTCTGTTGGGGATGACCGTACCGTTCGGAATAACGCAACGAGCTACTCCGTTCGAAGCCGCCACGGCATAACCGGTTCCGCCACCTGTGACGGTATGGTCGGCTCCGCTGTTGTTGTAGATTTCAATAAACTCGTCGTTCGCTCCATTTGGACCACGAACACGGAATTCAGAAATGATCAATTGTGCTGCGGCGATCTGCGAGACACCCAGCATCATCGCTACAAGGCCGGCGCACACGAGGGAAACGCGAAATGCTTTTGCCATGCATCTATCTCCTTTTTCGGTGGGCCCACGATGTTCAGTGCGGCGTGAAACCCTAACATGCTTATTTGAATGCAGTCAACGAAATTTAACCTAAAGGACGGCCCGGGGTTTTACGGTGTTTGCTGAATATCTCCTTTGGTTTCAGGGAGTTGGCTGGACGGTACGGGAAGGTACAGTGAATCGGCGTGCGAGCGCGTCCCAGTCGACGAACATCAAATAAAGCACCAGTTGATGAGGAAAAAAGATGTTCATTACGAACAGCGTCGAGAGGTGAAACACCACGCCCACGGCGAGGAACAGCCAGCGCGGACGTCGCCAGAAAACAGACAGTGGAAAGAGCAGTTCCCATAGCAGAACCAACCCAACTGCGTACGGTAGAACGGAACGAATCTGCGGCAACGAGAACGCCAGTTTGAAATGCGTGTCGTGAAGATTGTCGAGCGAGTGGAAGATCGCGAGTGCAGGTAGATTGTCGACGCTGAGATACTTGAGTCCCGCTACTCGCAGCTTGATCAGGGCGGAGCTGAAGTAAGTCCACGCCATCAATAATTGCATCAGCAGAATCGGATAGGCATACGCCCACAGTGGACGCCTTTTTTCTGTGCGCCGCAGCCAGTGGTCCAATGAAAAATCATCGCCGCAAGGTGTAAACGCCAGGACTGCCAAACAGTAGACGCCGAGCATTTCATCGTGATTGAAGTGGCCGAAGCTGCGAAGCAGACCCTGGTAAAAGAGAATGAGGAGGAAGGAAGTCTTCGTTGATATGGAAGTGAGAAATCCGGCGGTGCTCAGGGTCAGCGAGATCACCATCGCAGTTTTCAGAACAAGCATGCCGGATGGGTGTAGGAGTTGATAGTAGAAACTCCACGGCAGGAATTTCATCACACCCGTAGGGCGCATGATCGTTACGGGCAGCGTTCCGAGGGCGGAAAAGGAAGTAGCGAGGACCGAGATGAGAAACGTGCCGTGAACGATCGAACGCAGAACGCCCAGGGCGAAGGCGCTCTTCGGAACCGGCACGAAGACATGGGGAAGGGGTGAAGCGGAGACACGGGGAAACGGCGACACGGAGTCTTTCCTTCCCCGCGTCGCCGCGTCTCCCCTTCTCCCCGTCACCCTTTCTCGAATTCCTTGCGCCACGATTCGATGAAGTTGTCGTAGTTGGAGTACGTGCCGCCTTCCCAACGGTACATGTCGAGCCGGATCGCTTTCAGACGTTGCGGGGAAGAGGCAGGCAGGCGATCGTTGTAGAGACGTCCCCAGGTTTCGAGAAGATCAGGTATGCGTACGCCGGGAGGGAGGTTTTCGACTCCTCCAGCATCGTTGATAAGTTGTGTGTTCTCGGGATGAATCGATTCGAGGCGAAAGCTTTGGTTAGCGATAGTCGCATTCACCATGGTCCAGGTGCGGCTATACAAACCGTTGGTGAGTTCGATCGCGTAAACCTCGACAGTCTCACCAGAAACTGTTTCGCCGCGCAGGATGCAGTAACTACGCCCGCGTTCGAGATCGCCACCGGCCATCATCACGTTCCAGGCCGCGATAGGATACAGATTGCGCACAGATGCGAACGCCCAGATCAGTGGCAAGAAGATCGCCGCTGTGAGAACGGCGTATTTAACAATCAGGCTACGCTCATTCGGCGCTGAGAAGTTTGTAGGTTCGGAAGTTATCAACTATTCGTTCCACGCTGCGGGTCGCGTTGGCCAGCGCAATCTCATACTTGCCCGTAATATCGTCCGCAATCTCGCCCACGGACTTGCCTTGTTCGAGACCCTTCCAGACGACCATCGCCGTTTCATTCAGTTGGAAATACTTCTTCGTATTCAGGTCGACAAGGATTCCCTCTCCGCCATCGAAATCAGTAACTACGACATGTTTACCAGGTGTTAGGTTCATGATCTTTTTAGTTCGAGTAATGAATATGGCCCGTTGGCCCATCGTTCGGCGGTGTCGCGAACGACTTCTGAAGCATGTTGCCGTTTAATCTCGGTATCAGAGACAAATGGCTGGTCTTCCGTATTTTTAGAATAGAAACGGCCGCGGTTGTTAATAACATCTATTTCAGCAGCCGTTGGTTCGACGCCAAAGAAACGCAACACGTTACATATCACAGGTAAAGACAGTTGATTGTAATTAAGCAACATGCTGTTGTCGTTCGCAAGCGTGTGAGCCGTGGAAAAGAAACTGCCGATACTGCGCGCGCAAAGTTCTTCAAGCGGCATCTCCGCCACCTGCGCAGGCGACGTGCCGGTGATGTGCGCGAGAATGCGATAGTCCTCATCGAGCAGCCACGCGGGCGGGTCCGACACGTTCGAAACGATCGTTTCGATCGGATCGCGGTAAAGAAAGATCCACGGAACCTCCGGCCAGATGCGCCTGATACGTTCGAGTTGCGAGACGCCGCAACACGCAAACTTGATGAAGACCTGTTGCTCGCCGCGTTCACGTTGGCCCAACGTATTTACAACCGCGCGAAGCAATACTGAATACAGCGTCTCTTTGACGCGGTCATTCGCATCGGTGATGAACCTCGCGATGAGTTTGTCGACCGGGTTTGGTTCAGAAAGAACGATTGAATGGTTTACACACCGGCAAGCGTTTGCGAGCAACGTCGAACCGCAACGGGAGGAATGGAAGATGAATCCGGCGGGCTCGACGCGCGGCAGACTCTGGTCCAGTTGCAAGAGCGCGTCGAATTCCGTGAATCGTTCAGGGCGGTTGGGGTGTTCAGTGCGAACCCGATCGACAGTCTGCTGAAAAAACGGTTCCGTGAAAGTCACGTCCGCCATCTGCATCCACAACAGACCCGGACGTCCATCGACGACGACCGCATCCACAGGCAGCCAGCCCGGATCAATCGTTAAGTCGTGCACGGATCGATACCAGTTCGGGTTCCGTTGAGCGATGCCATGGCGTCTTGCCGAAGCTTTGCAGACAAAACAGACACGGCGAGCCGGTGAAAAGATCCGGCGTGACACCTTGCGCACGCAACGCGGCCAGCGCCTCTCTACGCTTTTTCAACTGCGCAGTCGCGACTTCCTTCAGTTTCGCGAACGCAGACGCAAACGACTCGACATTCAAATCGGCGACGACATCCGTCTCCTCCGCTGCGCCGCGAAAACCGGAGAGATTGCAGCAGAGCGACAAACGTCCACGATAATCAACATTCATGCTCGTACCGGCCAACGGCGAACACGGCGCGCGGTCTTCGTCGATATTGTAGTAACCGACGTCGACTGCGATGTTCATCTTGAAGATACGGGCCAGAATCGCGACCTCCTCCTCCACCATGCGCCGCTCATCGAGACCCAGTGCGGCCTCGTCTGCCAGCGCGGTTGAAGTGGGCATCACGTGGGCGAAGTTCAATGCCGCAGCGCCCATTCTCGCCGCAAACATCGCGATCTGTTCGAGTTGGTCCATGAGATCGCGCCGGACCGTGACCTTGATCGCAAAAGGCATCTGCGACATGTAACAACGCGAAAACGCGCGCACAAGACGATCGAACGAACCCTGGCCGCGCCAACCGTCGTGACTCTCTCGCGTGATACCGTCAAGACTGAACGCCACGTGCGAGATCGACGGGCGATTTGCCGCGAGCGCGGGCCAGACGCGTTCGAAGTGCCAGCCGTTCGTAACAAAGCTAACCGTCATATTCGCTGCGGAAATAGTTTCGATAGCCGCTGCGAACTGCGGATGAAGCGTCGGTTCGCCGCCGGTGAAAATAATCTTCGTCGCGTTTACGACGTCGCGAGCTTCGCCGATCACACGTCGCAACAGTTCAACCGGAAGGAATTCAGCCCGCGAGCTATAAAGATTATCTTCAGAGCGGAGGCAGTAACTACAATGCAGATTGCAGATATTGGCCAGTTCCACACTCAGCCGCTGTGGACCATAATCGTTGCTGAACGTGGTGTCAGTCTGCATTAGTTTGATTTTAAATGACGGCTCAATAACTCCGCGGCGCGCGCAGGTTCGAGTAAGTCGGTACCAGCGGCCACAGCGAACGCTTTTACCTGACGTGCGAGCCGCGAAAGAAGTTCAAGGTTCGCGCCTGCAACGGTCGTGTCGTAAGTGGCCCAGGGACATGCGCGAATCAGTCGACTCATCGTTTCCGCTTGCGACAACTCAACGAAGCGCGACTCCTTTTCGCCACTCACCGTCGTGAACAGCATCCAACGTGGTACTACCTGCGTTACTAACCCCGACGCAAAAACACCCGCCGGTTCAAACACATTTCTAAATCCTGCACCCGCAGTCTCGCGCATCGCAAAGAAACTTCGAAACCCGCGCGCCTCAACCACTCCGTCCTGCGAACTCAACAACACCTCGTCGTCTGAAAGATACGACCATCCGGCGCTCGCAAGTTGAAACGTCAGCGTGGACTTGCCGCTTCCCGACGGGCCAATAATTAAAACGCCCGCGCCGGTTTGTGGCTGGACTGCTCCTGCGCTGTGGAGATCAAACAATCCAAAGCGCCGCAACGCCGCGCAAACGGCGAACGACGTTACTCGCGCCAGTTCAGCATCAACGGCGTCCCGTACATGTTTGACCCAAACATCGACTCGCCCAGGAACGTCCTGACGCAGGCGCATCAATGAATTCGCGAACTGCAGATAATACGCGTTCGCTTCGGTGTAACACCGGCCGCCTTCGGCAATGTCGAACTGGTTCAGGTGGGGAGGAATCGATGGCCCAGGTTCGTCGCCAAAGAACTTGATCTCAATTTCGGCGTCACGCGGGGGCGGCGAGGTTGGCGTGAGCTGCCATCCGGCGAAGAGCTCTTCGACCAGCTGGGCTAATCGGCGATCGACAGCCTCAACAAATAGAAACCGACCGGCGACCGTATAAAAGCTTCGGGACGCCGGTCGGTCAAAGACCTGAATAACTTCCATGCAGCCGGAAATTCTGTTTGTTAATTCGTCGCGCCGCTTGTGGCAGATTGAAAGAATGTGGTCGCTTCCAAAACGTCAACGGGAACCGAAATCGCCGGTTCGACAAAGGGTTTACGGTCAGTCACTTCCCTGCCGATGCCTTCAGTTTGAAGTCCAGCTTTCTCTTCGTTAAGAATCTCGTTCTGTTTAGCCAAGGTTTGCCGCCTCCTCGAGTCAGGTGTAGTTAATATATGGTCTTGCTAGAGCGCGTGGCAACCGAAATTTCGGATGACGTGTTCTGGCCCATAATCTGGTTAATCAATCCACGCCGATTTCAACGACCCTCATTGGACCGTCTTCGGTGGCTCCGCTAGAACCAGCCGCAGGGCGCGTCGTTCGGACCGCGTTAGATCAGCTCTGACGAACAAAATGACATTCGGCGAGAGCTGTCGAACAGCGTCCTCCACAGAGAGCTTTGAGATATCGGCATCAATCAAATCCATCTTTTCGTTGCGTATGTCGACTGGGATTCCGATGGTTTCGCCAATCTTGAGCATGATCAGTGGGAGTGGTTGCTGTTTGGCTTTAACACTCAACTGGTAGTTCAAGTAGGTAACACGGAGCGGCGGTTCCTCTACCTTCTGCTTGTCATCCGACTCCGTTGCGACTCCATCTTCGGTATCGCCTTCAATCAACATGGACTGTGTCGAGCCATGCACAACTGCTGACACGGGGGGTTCACCTTGATTGGCATCGTAAAGAAAAATTCCTAATACGCGTGGCGGGGTTTGGCCCCCGCTGTCGATCTCGTAATCGACATAGACCGTTGGCGAGAGTAACTGAAGCGCTGGTTCCAGCGTCAGTTCGCTGAACTCAATCGAGAGCGGTTCCTTCTGTCGCTCAGTTCCGAGAAACACCGGTATCTTCAAACGTTTCGACAGATCCTGGGCCACTTCGACCATGTTTGCCTTTTCGGCTTTGAGAGATATGTTCAGGATCGGTCGGGTTTTGACCGTTAGTGTATATGCCGGCTTGACGCCAGGTTTCGCCGTCTGTGTTTTGCCGTCTTTTTCTGCAGGTTTTTTATCTGCCTGCGGCTGCTCCTGTGAGAAGGCGGCGATGGTGCACGCGACGGTGCACACAAGGAGCACCAAGGCAGCAAACAGATTTTTGACATGCGCACGGTTAACTACTGGTTTCAAATCTGTCTTTTCCTTGACCTGCGGGTGGAACACATTAAGTCGGACGACTGACCCCGCTCTTGATTGTCGTGAAAGCTAGCACGTGCGAAAAAATCCGTCAAATTTTGATTAACACGATCCGATTTATTACTGGTTACCGGTCCTGAATATGAAGCGAAACGGGCGCATTAGGTAGTAGGCGAAGTGCAAACTGGCGGGGAGGGAACGCCGGGCGACGTCTCCGTCGGTGGGGCGCAACATGTGGACGACGTAGCGTGCGCGGGCGCTGAGGCTCTTTCGCACGCCAAGGTTGTACTTAAAGATCTCGCGGGGGGTAGCAGGAACGTGCTCGGGACCGTTGAAGAGATGTTCGACGATCTTTGCAGCCAGCGGCGCGAGACCTTTGTCCGCATCGCAGCGACGTTTTACCTCCGGCGGTAGCGGTGCATCGAGAAGTGTTTCGGCAAGATGCAGTCCGAGCAGAAACATGCGTTCGCTGTCTGCTTTGGCGGCGCGGTCAAGGAGTGCAGTCGAGTTTAGATCGCGGCGCGAGATCAGCTCGGCGACGTCGCAGATCCAACCGAGTCGTTCCCAGAGGTGTCGTGAGCCGTGGACGCACAACGAAAACAACAGATCGTCCGCGGAGAGCGTCTGGACAGTCGTTCCGTTCAGGTTAAAAGAAACGAGATGTTGCCAGAGTATTTCGCTCTGCACTGTTGAAGCGAACAAGTGTGGCGCAACCTCCCAGTGCAGCTCGACGATCAAACGGCGATTGTCTTTGGTGAACTGGAGATTGTGTTGCGTGCGGAGTAGCAGGTCCTGTTGTTCATTAGTCAGCGGTTTCGAGAGCGCGTAGTTGTCGGCGAGCAGAAGATCGCGCGCGCGTGCGACGTCCTGCTTCTTGACGATCACATCGAGATCGACGAAACGTCTCAGAGCTAGATCGTCGTAGGCGAAGAGCGCGAGGATCGGACCTTTATAAGGAACAGCTTCAATGCCTTCGTCCGAGAACAGCTTAATCAGCCGGCAGAGCTCCGCGGTCAATACGACGTTGCGCGCTGAGTTCTCGAGAGAATGTTTTTTGAACTGTTGAAGTTTCTCCGGCGAGACGTGATGTTTCAGTTGCTTATAGACAAGCGGTACGATCGCGTGGCGTCGAGCCAATAGAAAAAAATATTTCCAATCAATCGGTGTCTCTGTAAGCGATCGTATGCGTTCGGGCGAGGCCTTCGTTCGTGCGCAAGCTAATAATAATTCATCGATTGCTCTATTCATTAACTTTCAAAACAGCCAGGAACGCTTCCTGCGGAATCTCGACGCGCCCGACTTTCTTCATCCGTTTCTTGCCTTCCTTCTGCTTTTCGAGCAGCTTGCGTTTGCGCGTGATGTCGCCGCCGTAACACTTCGCGATAACGTTTTTCCCGAGTGCCTTCACCGTTTCGCGCGCGATCACTTTGTTTCCGATTGCGGCTTGAATCGGCACCTCGAATAGTTGTCGCGGAATCAACTGCTTCATCTTCTCCGCGAGTGCACGGCCCTTAGGCGTCGCCGTGCTGCGATGCAGAATCAACGACAACGCATCCACGGGTTCGCCCGCCACCAGCACGTCCAACTTCACCAGATCGCTTTCCCAATATCCGGCCAGGTTGTAATCAAGCGACGCGTAACCGCGCGAGACCGACTTCAAACGATCGTAGAAGTCGAGCACGATCTCGTTCAACGGCAACTCGTAGGTCAACATCACGCGACTCGACGTTATGTACTCAAACCCCTTCTGCACGCCGCGTTTTTCTTCGAGCAACGGCAGGATGCCGCCGAGATGTTCGTCGGGCGTTAGAATCACCGCGCGAATCACCGGCTCTTCGATCTTCGCGATGCGACCGGGATCGGGCATTTTCGCCGGCGAATCGATCTCCACGACCGCGCCGTCGGTAGTCGTCACGACGTATCGCACACCGGGCGCCGTCGAAATTAGATCCAGATCGAATTCACGTTCCAAACGTTCCTGCACGATCTCCATGTGCAGCAAACCGAGAAAGCCGCAACGAAAGCCAAAACCCAACGCCGTCGAAGATTCCGGTTCGTAGAAAAACGACGCATCGTTCAAGCGCAACTTGTCGAGCGCGTCGCGCAGTTCTTCGTACTGGTTCGTGTCCACCGGGTACAAACCTGCAAACACCATCGGCTTGATCTCCTGGTAACCGGGAAACGGCTGCTTCGTGGGTCGTGCTGCTTCGGTGATGGTGTCGCCGATCTGCACGTCAGCCACTGCTTTGATCGACGCGGTTAGAAAACCAACCTCGCCCGGGCCGAGTTCTGCAATCGGCGTAGGCGTGGGACGATTAACGCCGAGCGTCTCGACCTGGTAGTCGCGACCTACGTTAAAGAAGCGAATCTTCATTCCGCGTCGAATCGAGCCGTCGATAACGCGGAACAGAACGATGACGCCGCGATACGAGTCGTACCACGAATCAAAAATGAGAGCTTTGAGCGGCGCGTCCGGATCGCCTTTCGGTGGGGGAACGTCGCGGACGATCGCTTCGAGCACTTCTTTGACGCCCTCGCCGGTTTTTGCACTCGTGAAGATCGCGTTGTGCGTTTCGAGACCGATAAAGTGTTCGATCTCTTCAACGGCCCTCTCCGGTTCAGCGCCGGGCAGATCGATTTTGTTGATTACCGGAATCAGTTCCAGGTTGTTTTCGATGGCGAGGTAGGTGTTCGCGAGTGTTTGTGCTTCGACGCCCTGCGACGCATCGACGATCAGCAACGCGCCTTCGCACGCCGACAGCGACCGCGAAACTTCGTATGAGAAGTCGACGTGACCCGGTGTGTCGATCAGGTTCAGGACGTACGACTGACCGTCGTTGGCTTTGTAATCGAGCCTGACCGCGTGGGACTTGATCGTGATACCGCGTTCACGTTCGAGTTCCATGTTGTCGAGCACCTGATTTTCCATCTCGCGCTCGGACAACGCGCCGGTCAGTTCGAGCAGGCGGTCGGCGAGTGTCGACTTGCCATGGTCGATGTGCGCGATGATCGAGAAATTGCGAATGCGAGAAGGATCCATCTGGTGCTTAGTGTTTGTACTTAGTGCTTTGTTTTCTTGCTTCGAACAAATTACAAAGTACCAAGCACCAAGCACAAAGTACACAAGCGCATGGCATCGAATTGGGAGTTTTCAGCGAAGATTCTCGTTAACGTAAGCGCGCCCCTTTTCCGGCGTGTTCATGGATGTAACCCACTGGTAGTTCTTCACACTCCACGGGCCGTGAGCATCAATAAAGTCGGCGTATTTTGATCCGGGCGTGAAATCATCGTCCACGATGCCGATCTTGACCCAAACGCGCCGCTGCAACTCCAGATCTGCCGTCATGGCCGCCGCCTGAAAGAGCTTGTGCTTCTCGTCCTCCGTGTAGTCATCTGAGGAAGACGACGAAGATGAGTTTGACGAGGATCTGTTCGTCGAATCGTCGTTAGTATTGTCGTTGCTGTTCAGGTTTAAATTGTCGTTTGAATTGGAGTTGTAATTGGCGTACGAATCAAAACTTCCGGCGTTACGCCAACCGAAATAAAAAATCAAAACACCCGCGATTCCAACCACGATCAAGCTTAAACATCCGGCGCCACCGCAACCGAGTGCGATCTTCTGATTACGAGTCATTGTTGTTTGTCTCTTTTCAGCTGGACTGAAACGAACTAAGTAAGCACAAAACGCACAGACGAAGCCCACAAAAAGGCAGAAGTCTTCAACGGGTTTTCATCCACACTACGCATTCCCCCAACTGCCGCTGCATCGTCCGTGCGTCAGTGTGATGAATCTCGCCGTGACCGGGCAATACCCACTCAAACTGGTAGTTCAGAAGTTTTTCCATCGAACGAATCTGCTCCGGCCACGAGTACCACGCGACGCTGCGAAACGCAGTCAGCGCATTTCGTTTGGCCGAGCCGGCCAGATGATCGCCTGTGAAAAGAAACTTGTTGCGATAAAGGAAGACCATGTGCCCGCGAGTGTGACCCGGTGTTGGGATCACGAGTAGATCGCGGTCGAATTGAACCGGATCGACGCCGCTGATGACGCGTTCGACCTCGTGACGCGCTGCACCGTCGTCGGCGTGCATGATTCGTTCGCAGCCGAATCGTTCGCGAAACAACTTGTGATCAGCCACGTCGTCTTTGTGCGTCAGCAACATTTGGCTGACGCCGCCCATCGCGTCGATGCGTTTGATCAGTTGCGTGGCAAAGCGCGGCGAGTCGATCAAGATGTTGCCGCCTTCCTCTTGCGGCCTGACGATCAAATAACTCCACGCGCCAAAACTGTCTTCAGAAGTGAAGCCGCAGAAGTAAACGTTGTCCGCGATTTGAGCGGGAAAGGCGTCGATGCCGATATGCGCATCGTGTTTTTCCGTGGAACCGATCGAGCCGGTCGGGCAGGCCACGAGGGCCATCATTGCCTGGCGCGTTTCGTCGCTGGTCTCCGGTTGGTGATAGACGCTGCACTGATCGCCGTGATCACGAAAGATCCCGGGCGCAAGTTGACTACAGGTGTCGCAGTCGATGCAGGTGGAATCTACAAAAAAATCACCCGGTACATTCTCCGGTAAACGCTGTTGCAAACTTGCCATGTTTAAGAATTGCGAATTTCGAAATTCGAATTGCGAATTTAGCAAAACCGTAGCTTACTCCATCAAAATCCGCAATCCGCAATTCGCAATCCGCAATTCGAAATTCTTCAGATGTCAAACTCGTTGATTAACCGGTGCAGGTAGGATCGGCTGATGCCGAGTTTTTTGGCGGCGGCGACTTTGTTGCCTTCGCTTTGCAGGGCGGTCTTGATCATTCGCTTCTTGAGGGCTTCGACAGCGCCTTCGAGCGTCGACTCGTCTCCCGCGCGCGCGCCAGAAAGCACGCGCAACATCTTCTCGGGAACGAATTCGAGTCCGAGAGTGGAATTGCTGCTGAGCACGACAAGTCGTTCGATCAGGTTTTCGAGTTCGCGAACGTTGCCCGGCCATTCGTATTCCAGGAGCACTTCAATTAGAGCAGGTTCGAGCTCGGGAGTTGGCTGGCTGTATTTTGCGGCCGAGGAGCCGGCAAAGTGCGCCGCGAGTAGTGGGATGTCGTCCTGACGTTCACGCAATGGCGGCAACGTAAGCGGCACGACGTTCAACCGGAAGAACAGATCCTGCCGAAACCGCCCGGCAGCCACTTCTTTTTCAAGATCGCGATTGCTGGCGGCGATAAGTCTGATATCGACCGTGAGTGTTTTAGTCCCGCCAACGCGTTCAAACTCACGCTCCTGCAAGACGCGCAACAGTTTCACCTGAACCTGCGCACTCAGTTCGCCGATTTCGTCGAGAAACAGCGTGCCGCCGTTCGCCAATTCGAAACGACCCTTGCGAGTTTGAGTCGCCGACGTAAACGAACCTTTCTCGTGACCAAACAGTTCCGACTCGATCAGCGTTTCCGGAAGCGCTGCACAGCTTACTGCGACAAACGGACCCGTTGCGCGCGGACTTTCCTGATGAATCGCGCGCGCCAACATCTCTTTGCCGGTGCCGTTCTCGCCGAACAACAACACTGTCGCGCTGGTTGCGGCCGCCGAACGTGCCTGTTTCAACACGCGTTCCAGCGCCTGACTGCCGCCGAGTAAATGCGTGAATCCCGGTGGACGCGCTAACTCTTCGCGCAACCGTCGATTTTCAATTTCGAGCTGCCGCATCCGTGCGGCCTGGCTGACGATATGAAGCAGTTCACCGGGATCCAGCGGCTTCTCGAAAAAACCATAAGCGCCGCGTTTAACGGCTTCGAGTGCTGCGCGTTTCGAATCGCTGCCGGTGATCACGACGACTTGCAACGGCGGATCCTTCGCGCGCGCGACGTCGATCAGCGCCAGACCCTCGCCGATGTCGTCAACGTGCGGCGGCAGGTGCAGATCGCTCACGACGACTTCGATCTCCTCGTCGTTGATCAGCGCACATGCTTCATCGCGCGAGGATGCCTGGAGAACGTGATAATCAGAAGCGAGCGCCCAGTACAGTCCGCTGCGCACAGCGTCGTCGTCATCGACAACTAGGACGGTACCTTTCGGCTCTGATTGCATCGTCATTTCCGGTTTCGTCTTTCCATACAGTAATCCACCAAATGCACGGAGCTTGGGGATACCTGGGCAGGTACTACTAGAGGAGCGTAACTGGGCAAGCTTAAAGAAGGAATCGCCGCACCCTTCTTGGTTACGCCTTTCTTTGTGTGGCCGATGGTAGCACGACGCGAAATGTCGTTCCAGCGCCTTCGACCGACTGCACGTCGATCGTTCCTCCGCTGGCCCGCACCACCTCGCGGCACGTGTACAAACCGAGCCCGATACCGTTTTTCTTAGTGGTGGCGAAAGGACGAAACAGCCGGTTGTCGATAAAGTTGCGACTCATTCCAGGACCGGTATCGCTGATGGAGAAGGATGGCGCGCCGCTGGTTGTGTAACCGGCTTCAATAGTGAGCGAGCCGCCGGGTTGGACCATGGCTTCGAGCGCGTTGAGTACGAGGTTTTCGATCACTTCTTCGATGCGTGCGGCGTCGGCGAGTGCGTAGACACTTTCCGGGAGACACAACACGATGGTGTGCTTCGTTCGCATCGGTTCCGCGGTCATTGCGCTGACACGTTTCAGAATGGGAACGAGATCGGTATTTGTCGGACGTTTGTGTTCGCCGCTCAGGCTCGTCAAAGGCCTGCTCAGTCGCGCGACGATCGCTTTTAGTTTGTCGGTCGCGTTTGTCAGGCCTTTCAACGCATCTGTTCGAAACTGTGGATTGTCGAAGTGGCGTTCCATGTTACTGACTGTCAACGATAAACCTTCGATCGCGTTCTTCAGGTCGTGCGTGAGCATCGCGGAGAGTCTCACGAACGATTCGAACTGCCGCGACTCTGCTTCACGTGCGACCTGTGCGCGCAAGCGTTCGGTGACGACGTTGATGTTGTCGGCGAGACCGCGCGCGTCGTCGCTTGATTCCAACAGGATGCGGCGATCGAGTTCGCCCTTCGCGATGGCTGACACATCTTCCGTCACTCGTTCGATACCTTGCGAACGTTGTTTGAAGTGATGGTTGAGCACGAAGGCGGCAAGCAGGGCGGTGAGTAACGAGATCGCTAAGCCCACGCCGCCCCAGAGACGCGTGCCGGAAAGCAAAACGGAACGATTGCGAGCGACTGCAACGGAAACGTCGAGGCGCGGGATTGGAGCATACGCAGCGGTATAGCTTGTGCCTGACGATTTAAACTCGCGCAAGCCATTCTCGTTGGCGTTCATGGCTGCGGTGATCGAGTCGAAGCCCGGGACGGCTTCGTTTGCGGGTCGGAGTTTGAGCCAGCGATCGGAGTGATAGACCACGTTACCGGAGCGATCGACAACGACGACCATTGAGTTTTCAGTGCTGCCGCTGCTGGCGCGTGCTTCGAGTCCGCGCGATGCGGTGGAGAAGATCGATTCGAGATCCAGCACGCCTACCAGTGCGCCGTCGTTTCCGCTGCCGCTCTCGCTATGAACCGGCACCGTGTATTCGAGCGACTTCGCGTTTGAGGGAAGTGTGCCGGGGCGGTCGAGTAACACGTTTCCTTTGGCGGTCCAGATGCGGTCGTCTGGTTGCGAAATGTTTTCTGAGACTGTGTTGCTTTTGTCCCAGTTTTCCCACTGAGTGCTGTGCGTGCCGTACCAGAGCGCGTTTCGATTGCGATCGAACAGTGCGAGGCTTTGGAAGTGGCGTCGCAGATCCAGCACGGATTTCAGACTGGAGCTTGCGGTTTGACGTTGTGGGTTTTCAGGCTGCGACGCGGCCTGTTGGATGTTGCGCATCATCGCGAGTCGCAGAATCGCGTTCTCCTGGTCGCGAAGCACTTCGTCGACACCCGCGTTCAAGGAATTCAAATCTTCCTGAACTATTGACCTGATAGTCGAATCGACGGAGCGATAGCCGTTCCACCAGTTGAGGCCGGCGAGCAACAACAGCGGAGCGGCGCAGAGGGCGAAGAAGGTGAGAAACGACTTACGTCGATGAACCATGTTTTAAGCGAATTAGACCGGGTTGCGGCCGAATTCTGCAAGCAACGGAGCGAGTCTATCGATGATCTTTTCGTGAGACGCGCCGTTCGTGGCGACCAGCCCGTTGCGATTCTGAACCTCAGGCACATTGTAGTTCAGCGGTACGCCAAACAGGTCAGTCATTCGTCCACCAGCTTCAGTCAGGATCAACTGCGGCGCGCAAGTGTCCCACTGTTTTGTTCGCGGCGAGAGATGGATGTAAACGTCACATTGCTGTTCGACGAGCAATCCGATCTTTATCCCAACCGAGCCACGCTGCACTTCTTCACGAAACCCGAAACGCTGGACCACCTTGTTCATGCGCGAACTCCGATGCGATCGACTGGCCGCGAGTCGCATTTCCGTCAAATTTTTTCTGTTCGAAACGTGCACTCGTTCCGGATCGAGTTGCGGCCGCTCGAGCCACGTTCCTGCACCACGCACGGCGTGGTAAAGAACGCCCGTCGACGGCTGATAGACCACGGCGACGATCGGTTCACCCTCTTCCGCGAGCCCGATTTGCACGGCAAAATCTCCATTGCCCGCGATGAACCCGTTCGTGCCGTCGAGTGGATCAATCATCCAGACGCGCGACTTGCCGAGCCGGCGCGAAGTATCGATCGATTCTTCCGCCAGAATTCCATCGTTGGGAAACTCGCGCTGCAAGCGCGTGACGATCAACTCGTTCGCGATACGATCGGCCTGCGTGACTGGTTCTGAATCGTCGTCGAAGTTTTTCTGTTCAATGTCGAGCGGACCTTTGTAGTGCTCGAGAATCGCGGCGCCGGCAGCACGCGCGAGATCCACAGCGAAATAGAGTTCGTGTTTGAGTTCAGACATCGCTGTTCCTGATTTCTTCGCGAGCAGCGTCTCGGATAGCATCCAGCGTCAACTCGATATCGGACTTCGTCGTACGAAAGTTGGTAATGCAGGCGCGCAGTGCGAAGTGTCCGCGGACGGTCGCATTCGAAATGTACGCGCGACCACTCGTTTGGACGCGCGCCATAATGCGCTCGTTTAATCGATCGAGTTCGCCACTCATGGCTGACGCTGTCGTTCCCCGAGGCACGTAACGAAAACAACAGATGCTCAACTCGACCGGCGCCAACAGTTCAAAGTCATCCGCCGCAGATACGAGTTCGCCCATGTAGGACGCGAGCGAGATGTCGTTGCTCACAGCTTCAGCGATGCGGCGCACGCCGTAGTACGAGAGCGTCAACCAAACCTTCAACGCGCGAAAGCGTCGCGAGAGCTCAACGCCGTAATCCCAGTAGGCAAAAGCCTCGTCGTCGCTGTGGCCGTGGACCTTGATGTAATCGGCATCTTCGGTGTTGAACGTCGCCTTCACCGGATTGGGATCGCGGAAGAGCAGACATCCGGCATCGACGGGAACGTAGAGCCACTTGTGCGGGTCGAGCGAAACTGAATCGGCGCGTTCGAGACCCCGAAACAGATGCTTCCTTCGTTGATCGAGAACGCCGGGCGCGCCGTATGCGCCGTCTACGTGGAACCACAGATGGTACTGATCAGCAATACCCGCAATCTCGTTGAGAGGATCGACCACGCCGGTATTGACTGTGCCTGCGCTTGCCACCACACAGCACGGTCTTAATCCTTTGGCGTGGTCGCGTTCGATCTCCCGAGACAACGAATGGACGCATAGTCGTTGATCATTGTCGCAGTCGACGACGTGCACCTGATCACGACCGAGACCAAGAATGTCCGCCGCTTTGGCGATCGACATGTGCGCTTCTTCTGAGGCGTAAACGATCAGCGGTGGGCCGCAATTCCAGAGTCCTGTTTGCGCCGCCTCGTTGCCGAGTTTGCGACGACTAGCGACGAGCAGTGCGATCATGTTGGCCATCGACCCGCCACTCGTCAAGAGACCTTTCGCGTTAGGATGGTAGTTGATCAACGACCCGAGCCAGCGCACCACTAGTTGTTCGAGCTCTGTTCCGGCGGGACCGGAACGCCAGCAGGTGATGTTTGCATTCAGCGCGCTGGCGATGAGATCCGCGTAAGCGCCGATTGGTGTAGACGGCGAGGCAACATAACCAAAGAAACGCGGATGACCGTTGTGTCTGCTCAGATCGAAGATCGTGCGACAGTCATCGATCAGTTTTTCGAGTGGAACGCCTTCCGCGGGCAATTCCAGGTCGATCGCGGCGGTCGTCTTGCCGGAGTAATTCTCCGCGCGTACTGGGCGGTCCGCGATGGTCTTGAAATAGTCGGCGACGAGTTGTGTAGCTTGCCTCGTGATGTCGTCGAGCGCTTGCTCGTCGATATCGAGAGACGATTGTGTGCGCCTGTTCGATCTTTTTAGTTCGCTCATTTGATCGAGGGAGCACCCGGAGATATCGCCACCAGCAACGACAACCGGTCACCGCCAGTGTTCTTGACGCCGTGAGACACGCCAGCGGGCGCCGCGACGACGGTGCCCGTTTCCGCGGTCTGATGTTCCTCGCCGACGATAAAATCGCCACGCCCTGCGAGCACGAAATAGAACTTGTCAGCGCCGGCATGCGCGTGGACCGGCTGCACCTGCCCGGGTTCGAGGCAGTTCAATCCAACCATCACGTGTTCGCCCTGCCACAGTGTGGTCTTATAAAACTTTTCGGCGTTCGAGCCCTCGAACTCGCGCCACTTAATAAAAGTCATGGTTGTAAAGTAACAAGCACCAAGCAAAAAATACAAAGAACAGGGATCGTGCTAACATCCGCGTAAAATATGCCGTCACTAGAACACGCCACACCCGAAGGCACTGCACGTTACGCCAATCGTTTTGCCACACGCGCGGCGAAAAACCATTTTCGCCGGCAAGAGGGACTGACGCTTTCGTCAATCGGCATCGGCACCTATCTCGGAAACCCTGATGAGGCGACGGATCATGCCTACGCAAACGCCGTCACTCGGGCGGTGACGAGCGGCGTCAACGTGATCGACACCGCCGCTAATTACCGTTTTCAACGAAGTGAACGATCGATCGGGCGTGCTTTAAAAACGCTGGAAACCGAGGGTTTTTCCCGCGAAGAACTTGTGATCTGCACCAAGGGCGGCTACCTGCCATTCGACGGCGCGCCGCCCCGAAACGTGCGCGAGTACGTCGAAGAAACTTTCGTGAAACCCGGCATCGCGTCGTTTGACGACATCGTCGGTAGTCACTGCATGACGCCGGCGTACTTGCAAAACCAGTTGGACCAGTCGTTGCGCAACATGGACCTCGAGAGCGTGGATGTTTATTACGTTCACAATCCGGAGTCACAGTTGGACCACGTTTCCGAGAAGGAGTTTTATCATCGACTGCGATTGGCGTTCGAACGTCTTGAAGAAAATCGGAAACAAGGGAAGCTGCAATTTTACGGTGTTGCGACATGGAACGGTTTTCGTGCGCCAGCGGATTCGGGTAAGCATCACTCATTGGTGCGGATGGTCGAGATCGCGACTGAAGTTGGCGGCGCGTCTCACGGGCTGCGGTTTGTTCAGTTGCCTGTGAACCTTGCGATGCCCGAAGCATTGACGCTGGGAAACGAAACTCTCGACGGCGAACCGGTGAACGTGCTGGAAGCGGCGCATCGCCTCGGCGTAACGGTGATGGCAAGTGGATCGATGTTGCAGGGCCGCGTCGCGAGAGATCTGCCGGACGCGGTTCGGCTCGCACTCGGATCGCTGCCCACCGACGCGCAATCGGCGATACAGTTTGTGAGATCTACGCCCGGGATCACGACATCGCTTGTGGGAATGAGTCGCGTCGAACACGTAGACGAGAATCTGCAACTGGTTGGTGTCGAACCGTTGACGCACGAACAGTTGCGACAGTTATTCGGCTAACACAGATGAGTGAGCGGCGCTACAAATCGTTTTCCGAGTTCTGGCCGTTCTATGTTGCGGAGCACAGCAAACCGGCGACGCGATGGCTTCATCTGCTCGGCACAACGGTGGGTTTGCTTACTGTCGTTTACTTCAGTACTGCCGGACGGTGGTGGTTGTTTCCGCTCGGATTCATTCCAGGTTACGGTTGCGCGTGGCTCGCGCATTTCCTGATTGAGAAAAACAAACCCGCCACGTTTGAGTATCCGTTGTGGTCCTTCTTTGCTGACTACAAGATGATCGGTTTAATGCTCACCAATCGGTGGCCTCATGCGCGGTAACGTTCCCATTCCCGAGATCCCCCACGGCGAAGACGTGTGGCTGATGGTGCTCGTCACTTCGGTGCGCGAGCGGCGCACTCAGCAGGGGCGCTTGTTCTGCGACGCCATGGCGCGCAACGCCACGGGAAGCCTCTCGCTGAAGATCTGGGGCGAAACACTCGAATCACAAAAAGAGATCAAGGCCGGTCTGTGGGGCATCACTGGCAAGCTCGAAACGTTTCAGGATCGCCCGCAGTTCGTCGTAGCGGAGTATCGACCGATTACAATCGAACAGTACCGCGAACATCAGAACGCCGATCCACGTCTGCCATGCGCCTACACGCTCGACATCGAAACGATCACGCTTCCTAGTTTTCGCGAACGCGTCGGATCGCAACTCGAGCGACAACTGCGACTCGGCACGATGCGATTCGAACAACAACAGCGCTATCTCGAAGACATCGCTGCCGAAGAAGAACGCTGCTACGAACTCGGCTCGCTTAGCGCGACTTCCGGACGCGTGCTGTCGATTGCATTGCACGTCGGTTCGATTCCGGGGCTGGAGTTTCCGGGTCTCAGTCCTGACCCGGGCGAGCATGTTTTTGGCATCGACAAAGACGGGTACGAGCAGAGCGAAAACCAGGCGCTGCGCGATTTTGTTCAGTTTATGAAAGATTTCGACGCCGATTGCGACGAACTGGTGGGACACAACATTATCGGCTTCGACCTGCCGTTCATCTTTCAGCGCTGTCTTGCGAACGGCATCACCGCGCGGCCGTTTGTGAATTTGAGCGATTACAGTGTGCGCGGTGTGTTCGACACGATGCATCGTTGGTGGTTGGGAGCGAGAAGGAACGTCAGCCTCGACGACATCGCGTGGGCGCTGGGGATCGAATCGAGCAAGACAGACGAGGTTGAAGGCAGCAAAGTGTTTGAGCTGTATCAAGCCGGTAAGTTGAATCTGATCCGTGAATACAACTTGAATGATGTGCGGCTGACGAGGAAAGTTTACGAACGGATGGTTGCGAGTTTTGGAAGGTAAAGGTCTTAGTGCTTGGTACTTTGTACTTTGTTCGCTCTCGGCGAAGAAAAGTCCTAAGACGTAAGTCCCCAACGAAGAACAAAGCACAAAGTACAAAGCACAAAGTCCTCCCCGAGTGATAGAATCCGCCACATGGAGTTTTTGTTTCCGTTGTCGATGCTTGGCGTAGGCCTTGTCATCGGCGCCGTGTCCCTCTGGTTCATCAGTCGTTCCAAACTAAAATACGAATTCGAACGCGGACGCGCGGCGGCACACACCGACCACGCCACGCTCGTCGAGCGACTCGCCGGCAAAGACGATCAGGTGCGGCAACTGCGCGCGGCGCTCGAACGGGAAACGACCCACACTGAAGAACTCCGAAACGAGAACTCACGCACCGCGGCCGATCTGTCCGCACTGCAAGCACGTCTCGAAGAAGAACGGCGCGTGAACCAGGAAAAACTCGCGCTGCTTACCAACGCGGAAGAGAAACTCGCCGATGCGTTCAAAGCGTTGTCAGCAGACGCGCTTCGCAACAACAACCAGTCGTTTCTCGATCTCGCACGGCAGAACCTCGAAAAGTTTCAAGAGACGGCCCGGGGAGACCTCGAACGACGTCAAACGGCTATCGACGAACTGGTCAAACCGCTGAAAGATTCGCTGGAAAAAGTAGACGACAAGATCGTCGAGCTGGAAAAGACGCGTGCTACTGCCTACGGCGAGTTACGCGAACAACTCAAGACCCTGGCGACTTCGCAAACGCAACTGCAATCGGAAACCGGAAATCTGGTGAAGGCGCTGCGCATCCCGCACGTCCGCGGGCGCTGGGGCGAGATTCAGTTGCGACGCGTGGTGGAAATGGCCGGGATGGTTCGTTATTGCGACTTCACGGAACAAACCACGGTCAACGGCGAAGACGGCCGTTTGCGTCCAGACATGATCGTGCGTTTGCCTGGAAACCGCACGATAGTGGTCGATGCGAAAGTGCCGTTCGACGCGTTTTACGAATCGATTGCTACGCCTGATGATGAGGTGCGTTCGAGCAAGTTGAAAGATCACGCTCGCCTGGTCAGGACTCACATTCAGACGCTCAGTCGCAAGTCGTATCAGGAAGCCGTGCAACCGACGCCGGAGTTTGTGTTGTTATTTCTTCCAGGTGAGACGTTCTACAGCGCGGCACTCGAAAACGATCCGAAGCTGATTGAAGACGGCGTCAGTCAGAACGTCATCATCGCGACGCCGACGACGTTGATTGCGTTGCTGAAAGCGGTCTCGTATGGCTGGCGACAGGAGCAGATGGCGGAGAACGCGCACGAAGTCAGTGCGCTCGCGCGCAAGCTTTACGATCGACTGCGCACGTTCACGAAGCACTACGACACGATCGGGCGTAATCTCGATCGCGCCCTCGACGCTTACAATCAGGGCGTGCGTTCGCTCGAAGCGCGAGTGCTGGTTACGGCGCGTCGATTCAAAGAGCGCGGCGCATTGGCGGGCGAGGACATCGCACCAGTTGAACCAATCGACAAAACAACCCGGCCGCTCAGTCTCGACGAAGGTGGACTCTTCCCTGATATTTAGTTCGAGTTTCCCGGCAAGGCGCAAAGGCGCCAAGTGGTCTTTCTGCTTGGTGTTTTGTTCTTTGTTTGGTCTCGGGTCTTAGGGCTTGGTTTTGGTCGAAAGAGCACTAAGCACAAAGACCTCTTTGCGTCTTCGCGCCTTTGCGGGAACCCTTTGTAACCGTGCATAACGTCTGGAACGAAATCTGGCTAAGTCCTCTCCTCGGCAACAATCGAACGCTGCTCATCGAGCGTTGCGGCGATCTTGTCGCTGCCGATCAAAGCGGAAGCTTCATTTATCTCGCAGCCTCGCACCCGCTACTCGAAGTCGTCACACAAAAGATCCTCGATCGCAGTAAACGAAGCGGCGTCTGGGGCGAGCTGCCGGTGTATCTATTTCGCGGTTTCGCGCAAAGGCTGATCTCGTCGGCAGTTGACGACGCAGGCCGCGGAATGCCACCGCGTATCCCGATCGATCGCGACGAGTTGCCGCTGAAACGAAGTCTCGTTTCACAAATTCTCATGCGTTTGTTGGCCCAGGGAAAGCTACAGGCGCTTGCGCCACTCGCGACTCGTGAAGGTTGCGTAAACACGATCACTACGCTGCTCGGTGAGTTACAACGCGCCGCGAAAACACCGGCCGAGGTCGCGGAGATCGTCGCCCAACGCGCGATTGATTTCGATCTTAAGATCGAATTCGATAGCGAAATAAGTCTTATTTACTCGGTTTACATAGATCTATTAAACAAGCATCAACTCACCGAAGAAGACAGCGATCAGCTGCGCGCGCTTTCGGTCCTGCGCGGCGAGCTTGACGGACAGCACGTGCAGATCCCATGGCTCGACAACGTGCGGCTGCTGATCATCGACGGGTTCTTCGACTTCACGCCCGTGCAGGGCGAGATCCTGCGTCACCTGATCCCGCGCATTCCACAAACCATCGTCAACCTGAATCACGACGATCGGAATCCGGAGATCTTCGTTCCGTTCCAGGAGACGATCGGACAACTGCAAAGCATCGCGAAGTTTGAGCTGAAGCAGGCGAGCGATTTTCTGCCGACGCACGGCGTGCTTTCAGGACTGCGCGTGAACCTCTTCAACTCATTGATCTCCGGCGAACCGGTCGCTGATCGACTGCGCGAGATTCGTTATCTCGAGTGCGGCGACCGCGACATCGAGATCCGCACTATCGCGCGTGAAGTTAAGCGTCTGGTCCTGACGGAGCAGTACGACCTCGCGGACATAGCGGTGGTCGTTCGCGAGCGCGCAGCTTATGCGAACACGATCGCGCGCGTGCTGCGCGAAGAATCGGTGTCGTGCAATCTCGAACTGCGCATCGATTCCGGCGACGTTCCCGCGAATCGCGCTGCTTTGAAGTTGATCGGCTTGCTCGAAGCAGTTGGTTCTGAAGATCCGGCGGCGATGCGCATCCTGGAACTCGCCGATCTGATCAAATCGGAATACTTCCGGCTTGAAGATACTGAGTTGCAGGTTTTAAATGATCGCTTCCATGCGGAGCATCTGGGTTTGCTGCGACCAGATATGCCGCTGCTCACGCGCGAAGCCGTCGAGGGCTTTAAAAATCGTCACCGCATCGGAATGTGGGACGCCGATGCGCTCGAGAATGCGTTTGCGTATGTCGGCGGTGAGTTACAGGTGGCGGCGTGGCTCGCTCGTGCGCAAAAAATCATCACCAACCTGCCGCAAGCCGAAGCGACCAAGGAACTGCTGAACCTCGATGCAGGCGCACAGGACCGCGACCGCGATATCGCCGACAACGTCGAGAATGCGGAAACTGCGAAGCTCGAAGAAAAAGGACTTGAAAGGAAACGGCGTCCATCGCGCGATATTCATCCGGCCGCTTTAGCCTGGACTTCACTCGTGATCCAGCGGTTCGCGGAGTTGATCCAGGCGGTGCCGCGAGTAGGACGCCCGGCGGAGTTCCGGGTGGAGTTGATGCGGTTATTGGGCCGGCTGGGTTATCGCGAACAGATTGTCGAACCGACAAGAACGTCAAACGACGATCAGGAATTGCCGCAGGTGATGCTCAATCTCAATGCGCTCGAGTCAATCCGGCGAGCGCTCGTCGCTGCGGTTAAAGCGATTGAGATTACCTCTGCGGAATCCACGGCTGAGACGACTCCGACCACTGTTCGCCTTTCAGTCTTTCTCCAGGAAGTTCGTCGTTGCCTCAATTCGCAATCGCAACTTCTCGGCGCCGCGGATCGCTCCGGTCTGCGAATACTCGAAGCAACGGATGTGAGGGGTCTGCGCTTTCGCGCGGTCTTCATCGCCGGGCTCATAGAAGGTGGATTCCCATTGCGTGCGTCGCGCGATTGGATCTATCCGCACGAAGAACGCGAGCGACTAAAAGAGTATGGTCTGACGCTCGAAGACATCTCGCCCGCGACGCTGCTCAAAGAGGAACACTACTTTTACCAGGCCGCGTGTCGAGCGACTGAGCGTTTGTTTCTCACGCGCCCCCTCCTGCTGGAAGACGACTCTGAAACAGTCAGCTCTTATTACGTCGACGAACTGCGACGCTCGGTCGCGCCGTTTGCCGTCGAGACTGAAATCATTCGTCGCGATTACGAAGGCAGCGAATTCGAGAACGTCTCTACCACGAGCGACATGAGCGTGGCGCTTGTGCGACAGGACGAACGTCATCGCCATCCGATCGTCAAAGACAAGCTGATTCCTTTGCCGCGAGTCACGCGTTTGCTAACGCTCGCACGCAACGACCGGTACATCAGCGATTCAGCGTTACGCCGAATCGAGATCGAACGTGAACGTTGCGGATTGAGGTTTGGTCCATACGACGGCGAGATCACCGATCCGCACTTGCTCGATTTGTTGAAACAAAGATTCGGGCCTGACTTCGTGCACAGCGCGAGCGGCCTTAGCGTTTATGGCAACTGCCCGTACCGCTTCTTTGCGCAGCGCGTGTTGCGGCTGGAGCCGCGTGGAGAAGCCGCACTTGATTTGCAGGCGATTGACGCGGGCAAGTTGTTGCACGACGTGTTGCGCCGCTTTTTTGAAAAGCATCGCCGCGAGCCGCTTTACAAGTTGGATCGGAAGGCCCTGCGCGCGGAGCTGGCTGCGATCGCCGATGCCGTTTTCGACGAGCACGAGCGGGTCGTTCCGCCGTTGAACAAGCAGATCTGGAAGATCGATCGCGAGATCCGGAAGATTTTGTTGGACCAGGTGCTGTTGTATGAATTGGAGGTCCAGGAACAGTCGGCGGTGCAAAACGTGTTGCCGGCGTATTTTGAACTCGCGTTTGGGGGCGCACGCTCGGCCGCGAAAGATCCCGATTCAACAAACGAACCTCTCGAACTGACGCGCCCGACGTTGATCGGCGACGAGGCGATCAAGATCAGTGGTCAGATCGATCGTGTTGACGTCGCGCGGGACGACACCGTGGTTGCATACGACTACAAGTTGTCGACCGGAGCGAGCAAGTGGGACATCTTATCGGGCCGCAACCTGCAACTTCCCATCTATCTCGAAGCGCTCGAAAAACTGATCCTGCCGAATCGGACGATCGCAGGGGGTGGTTATTACATCATTCGGGGAGCGCAAGATCGCCGGAACACAGGACTGTATCGAACGACGCACTTGGATTACGTGAATCTCAGCGCGCGGTTGAAGAATTCTGTTCTTTCGGACGAGGAATGGCAGAGCGTGCGCGAAGTAGTAATCGCGAAGATTTGGAAGTTTCTCGACGGGATGCGCGCGGGCCGATTTATTGTCGACCCATCGCAGGGCGTGAAGACGTGTAAGTTTTGCGATTACGGCGCGGTGTGTCGCTTCAGCCGCGATCGGATCTGGCGCAAGAAAAAGTCTTAATGAAAGAAAAGCGCGAATTGCTGCCCGAGCAAGCCGCCGCCGCGTACGAGATCAAGAAACACGTCTCGGTGACGGCCGGGCCGGGCTCCGGAAAAACGACGGTCCTCGTCGAGCGCTACCTCCACATCCTCCGCGAACAGAATCTGTCGATCGATCAAATCGTCGCGATCACGTTTACAAATCGCGCCGCCAACGAGATGCGCGAACGTCTGCGCAAGGAGCTTAATCTCATTCTGGAGAGCGTGACTGGTGATGAACGTCGGCGGTGGCTCAACTACAAACGGACGCTCGACGGTGCGGTGATCACCACGATTCATGGTTTTTGCGCGCGGCTGTTGCGCGAGTTTCCACTCGAAGCGCGCGTCGATCCGCAGTTCATGTTGCTCGACGAGCATCAGGCGGCGCTGATGTTGGAATGGATCGTCGAAGAAGTGTTGTCGGAGTTCATTAGCGCGGGTCACGTCGAGATTTCGCGACTGACGCTCGGCGTCGGCCGCAGCCGGTTGGCAGCGGCGCTGGCGCAGGTTTATCGCGATGCGCGTGGGCAAGGTTTGTCGTTCGAAGAGCTTGCGGTTGCGACTGCGCGCGTTCACGCAACCGCCGAAGATCACGCACAAGCGATCGAAGATTTGGATCGTGCGATGGCCGAGTTGCTGGCCGCGCGACGTACGACGCCGGCAGCGCGCGCGAATCAGCAACAACTCATGGCCGATTGGCCCGAAGTCCGAAAACTTTTGCAAACAGTTCCATCACACGAAACGTTGGCGGATTACTGCCGGCGCATCAGTGACTTTCGCGATCGACTCCGGCCTGCGGCACGCTCGCCGATCGCGGACCACGTCAAAAACATCGACACACTCGTTTGGGAAAAGGAATTACAAGGACGCATCCCGCAGGTTTGTCTCGATCTGTTTGCGCAGCAGTACGCGCTCGAGATGGTCAATCTGCTGAACAGCATCGATCGCCGGCTCAACGAGGAGAAGCTCAAACTATCAGCGCTCGACTTCGACGATCTTGAATCGCGCACGATGGTGCTGTTGCAGCGGCCGGAAGTGATCGCGCGCACGGAAGATCGTTATCGCTTTTTCCTCGTCGACGAGTTTCAGGACACGAATGGCGTGCAGCAGCGATTACTCGAACGTCTGGCGCTGCCCGCAGGCAGGAGGCCTGCGAATCTCTTCATCGTCGGCGATCGAAAGCAGTCGATCTATAGCTTTCGGGGCGCTGACGTCGACGTGTTTCGCGAGATGACGTCGATTCTCGTCGCTGCAGGTGGTGAAACGAAGCCGCTGCGCTTGAACTTCCGCAGTCAGCCGCCGTTGATCGCCTTCTTCAATCATCTTTTTGAGAAGTTATTTCAGTTGCCGGAGGACATGCCGCCCGAGTTACGCAAGTCGCTCGACGAGGTTGGTTATGTGAAGCACGAGGACAGCGAGCCGAAGCGTGAGTTACGCGATGAAGGGCCACTAGTCGAGCTGATGGTGACGGCGAAGGTTCCGCTCGAAGAGGATCCGGGGGCAGAGCAGGACACGCGCGTGCTTGATGCGAAACAAGTTGCGCGTCGCATCACCGCGTTGATGAAAGACACGCCGGAGTTGAAGTACGGCGACATCGCATTGTTGTTTCGCGCGATGACGCACGTGCAGATTTACGAATCGGCTTTTCGTCAGGCGAACATTCCATACCAGACGGTTTTGGGTCGCGGTTTTTACGAGCGCGAAGAGATCACTGACCTGATCCAACTGCTGCGCTTCCTCGACAACAAGACTGACGAACTCGCGCTCGCGGCTGTGTTGCGTTCGCCGTTGTGCGGGATCTCGGACAACGCGCTTCTTGCGCTCCGCACGCCGCCAACACGAAGGCTCTACGCGGCGCTCCAGAATCATCGTGACATCGAATACATCACGGATGAAGAGCACGAGCTGTTGGATCATGCGTGCAGGCTCATTAGCCGTCTCGTCGCGCGGCGTCATCATTATTCGATTCACGATCTGTTGCGCCTTGCGGTGCGCGAGTCTGAGTACATGACGGTCGTCGCTGCGAATTTCGACGGCGCGCAACGTCTTGCGAACATCCAGCGACTTTTCACGCTGGCTGCGCGGTTCGAAAGTTCCGGCACGCACTTGATTCGCGATTTCGTGCGTTATGTCGAGGAGTTTGAGGCGATTGGCAGTCGTGAGAGTGAAGGTCAGATCGATCAGGCAGCGGACGCGGTGCGCTTGATGACGATTCACCAGGCGAAGGGACTCGAGTTTCCCGTCGTGATAATTCCTGACCTACAGCGATTATCGCGAGTCGCGACCGACACGTGGGTGCTGCTCGATCGCCACCAGGGGCTGACGCTGAAAGTTCCGGATGGACGCGGTAACCTCGTTGCCGGTTGCACGTTCTCGTCTTTTGAGAAGCGACATGCGTATCGCGAACTGTTCGAGAGTATGCGCCTGTTGTACGTCGCCGCGACGCGCGCTGAGGATCGTTTGATTCTCTCGGGGGCAACTGAAGAACTCGCCGCGCTGAGTCGCACGAATGACTCGTGGTTGAAGTGGATCTGGCGAGCGCTCGAGCTCGACGGTCGAACGCAAACGGACGTTGTCGAGTTAGCGGACGACGTTAAGGTTCAGCTCACGATTAACGTCGCTGACGAACCGCTGCCGCTGGTTGAAGTCGAACCGGAGGAAGTGTTGGAGCCGGGGCCACCCGGTGAGTCGCTGGGCCAGGTGTTCCCGTTACGACGTCCGGTTATCGCGATCGTCGGTAGCTCGATCCATCGTTTCAGCGTTACGCAGCTCATCAACTATCAACGTTGCCCGCGACAGTATTATTTCGAACGGGTGCTGCGTTTGCCGGCGGCGGACGAGCTCGCGATCTGGAACAACGCCGAGGCGCCGGAACCGCCGTCGAATATCAACGCGACGTTGAAAGGCGCGGTGATCCATCGTTTCTGCGAGCGCTACAGTCCGGATCAGGACAGTGAAGAGTTGTTGCGTCAGAGTTTTGCTGAAGTGTTGCGACTCCGACAGGCACAACTCGCGGATCGACTCGCCGAGATCAATTCGGAGGCCGCGATCAAAGATATGTTGCCGCTCGCGAAGAATTATCTCGTTAGCGATGTGTTCCAGCGGGTCGAGTCGGCACGAGAACAGAACAGGTCAGGAGAACAAGAAGACCATGATGACGCGGTGACGGGGAGACGCGGCGACGCGGCGTTCCCCGTATCCCCGCGTCCCCCCATCCCCGCGTCTGCCCCCTTCCCAATCTCTTCTTTATCCGGTGAGGCCGGGTTGTGGAGCGAGTTGAGTTTTCGTTTGCGGCGTCCGTTGGGGATTTTGAGCGGTATTATCGACAAGCTACTGATCACGCAGACAACAGAAGGTTGGTTTGAAGCAGAGATCGTCGACTTCAAAACGAACCGCATCCGCGTTGACCTTCCGGTGATCGTCCAGGAACCGCCCGCGAAGAAGCGACGCTTGAGATCCGCTCAGTTCGCATTCGACTTCGAACCCGAACCGGAACCACCGCCGATCGACGCTGCAACGAACAACATTATTGAGATCGCGGCGCGAGACTACCAATTACAAATGCAAGCCTACGCACATGCCGTTCGCGAACTTGTTCCTTCGCTCGCTAACAGCAAGATCCGTGTAACGCTTCACTTCCTCGATCCCAACGTCGAAAGTCATCTTTCCGATGAACTACTCGAACCGGCGCGCTGTGCGCGAGCGATTGACGAAGCGATGATGCGCATCCTCACCTCCGCCGACCCTGCTCACTTCCCAGTCAAAACCGCCCCGCACTGTCGCATGTGCAACTTCCTCCGCGTCTGCACCGCGGGTAAAGAATATTTGCGCTAAATCCGTGTTTTCCTGGTTTGCTCAAACACGGATTTTATTTGCGCTGGTGCCGGGGCGCGGATAACATCCCCGGCCTATGGTCACAATCAAATCCTTCGACGGCGGCGAGTTCGACGCTTACCTCGCGCTGCCAGCGGGCGGCTATGGCCCCGGCATCGTCGTGCTCCAGGAGATCTTCGGCATCAACGACTACATTCGCAGGGTCGCCGACTGGTACGCCGCTCACGGCTTCGTCGCCCTCGCTCCCGATCTCTTCTGGCGAATGGAGCGCGGGGTTCAACTCACCGACAAAGGCGACGATTGGAACAAAGCCATCGCCTTCTACCAGGGCATTGACGAAAACAAAGCCGTCGAAGACTCAGCGGCAGCTCTCAATTATCTAAGAAGCCACACCGCGTGCAACGGACGCGCCGGTGCCGTCGGATTTTGTATGGGAGGCAATCTCGCGTACCTGTTGTCGGTGCGATTCAAACCCAACTGCGCAGTCGGTTACTACGGCGTGAGCATCGAGAAAACTCTGAACGAAGCGAAAAACTTAAACAGTCCACTGATGCTGCACATCGCCGGCAACGACAAGTTCTGTCCAACGGAAGCGCAACACCAGATTCACGAGGCTCTCGATTCAAACCCGTTCGTCAGGATCTACGACTACCCCGGCCGCGAACACGCATTCGGCCGTACGGGCGGTGAACACTACCACGCTGCTGACGCGGAGCTCGCGCATCTTCGCAGTCTCGAATTCTTCGTCAATCATCTTGCCGGCGCAGGTCTCGCTACGGCGCACCAAACTCTCTCTGCTCGTTGGGACGATCACGTCAAGTACGAATTCGCGACGCGCAACACTGACGATACGCTCGAAACGATGGTCGCCGACGCTTACGTTAATCACGTTCCAGTGATGACGGGCGGCGTCGGTCACAACGAGTTACGCAACTTCTACTCGCAGCGCTTCATTCCGCAGATGCCGCCCGACACGGCGATGACTCCGGTGTCGCGAACGATCGGCGTCGATCGGGTTGTCGACGAGATGGTGTTTGAGTTTACACACACGATCAAAATGGATTGGATGTTGCCGGGCGTCGAACCGACAGGCAAACACGTGCGTGTCGCTCTCGTTGTGATTGTCCATTTCCGCGACGGCAAACTCGCGCACGAACACATCTACTGGGACCAGGCCTCGGTGCTGGCCCAACTCGGATTGATCGACGCCGCAAAACTTCCGGTCGCGGGAGACGAAAGCGCCGCAAAGGTCTTGAATCCAAAACTACCATCGAACGAATTGATGAACCGGTGAACATTTTCCATTTTCCATTTGTCATTTTTCATTCCGTCATTTGACATGGACTGAGCGGGCAGTCTTGATGAGGCAGTGAAGATTTTGCAGAGGCTGGTGCTTTCTTCAAGTATTTGTGGAGAGTGACTCTTCACTGAGAAGCTGCGCTCGCTTGATGATGCGCAGCCAAATTGAAGTTTCGTTTAGTTCTTTCAACACAATACGCAATTTGTGGACGAAGCCTGCTTGGCTCTCTGCTCCTCGCGCCTCCCCATAGTTCGGAGCCGTGAAGTACCTGCGCGCAGGATTTGTCCAGCGATGTGATTACCGGCTGGCGTCTTTGGCAAGCTCGCGGATAGCTTAATGATCCGTACAGCAAAATCGATTAGTCGTTCTTCGAGTTGATCAGCCAGAAGCTGTGAGGTCTGTTTAGACATTATCGTGAGGCTCCGTGGTTTCGAAATGGTAAATGAAAAACGACAAATGGAAAATGGAAAATAATTCCGTTTCGCGTCTGCGTCGCGATCTCGGCACGCTCGAATCGTATGCTGTGATCATCGGCATCCTGATCGGTGCAGGGATCTTTCAGGTAACAAGCCGAGCGTGGGCACTAACCGGGCCGAGCGTGATCCTCGGCTACCTTGTTTTGACGCCCGCGATCCTCGCGACCTCAATCCCTTACGCGGCGTACCTTTCAACACATCTCGGACGCGAACCCGGCGGCGAGTATCTGAACCTTTCACGCAGCTTGAAAGGTTATCGACTCGCGTACATCGGCGCGTGGCTGAAGATCATTTCCTACATCGGCGCCGGCACTTATCTCGCCGACGCGATGGCTGGTTACCTCATCGCGGTGAGCCGCGGAAGCATCAGCGAACGGGTTCGTTTGCCCATCGCGTTGGCCGCGCTCGTCACGTTCTATCTGATTCACGTCATCGGCATTCGCTGGTTCGGACGCATGCAGGTCGCGATGTCGGCGCTGAAATGCCTGGCGTTGCTCGTGCTGATCGTACCCGGTCTGTTCGTCATTGACTCCGCAAACTACACGCCGTTTTTTACACACGGTTGGGGTGGTTTTGGCGCCAGTCTGCTGCCACTGTTTTTTGCTTACGCAGGTTTCGAATCGATCACGCAAACTGCCGGCGAGGTGAAAGAGAGCACGCAGCGGTTGCCGAAGATTTTGTTGAAAGGCATCACGGTCACGGCACTGCTTTACGTATTTACGTCGATCGTTTCATTTGGCGTATTGCCGGGTGGACGCTTGCAAGCGAGCAGCGCGCCGATGGCGGAAGTTGCATCGCTTTACCTTCCGGCAGGCGCTGCCGTGTTCGTCAGCATAGGCGCTATCGCAGCGATCATGACCGCGCTCAACGGCACACTGTTGGTCCCGTCGCGACTGGCGCTGATGTTTGTCGAAGATCGTCTCGCGCCACGGTGGCTCGGAGTCGTCAATCCGACAACGGCCACGCCCATCCGCGGTCTCACGTTGACCTTGCTCTGCTGCGTGGTCTTATTGATCAGCGGTCAGCTTTCACTCGCGCTCAACGTTGCGGTATTCGCCCTTGTCGTGCTTTATTTCATCCACAGCCTGGTATTCTTGCTGCTCCCTCGACTGAACCCGACTCTTGCGAGCGAGATTGAGATCAACCTGCCGCGCCGCATGCAGCAGGTGGCCGCAGTCGTCTCCGTGCTCGCGATGGGTTTAATGATCGTGATTCAGTTGGGCCAGGACGTTGAGGCGCTGCGAACTCAAGCGTTGACTCAGCGCATCAGGGGAGACTCGTTAACGAGCATTGAACTGCTGGTTGTGTGGGGACTCGTCGGGCTTGGACTTTATCAGCTCGCGCGATCGCAGCGGCGAAATCAACCGGTGGCGGAAGTAGACGCACATGGAAATTGAAGGCAAACGAGTGTTGGTGAGCGGCGCGGGTCGCGGTTTGGGGCGGGCGCTGGTCGCCGCACTGGCTGAAAGCGGCGCGCGCGAAGTCGTTGCAGGGACGCGCAAGCCGGAAGCACGCGAAGCGCTGAGCGCGTTGTCGCCGAAGGTCACACCTGTTCAACTTGACGTCACGAACGACGCGGATGTTGCAGCGGTCGCGCAGTTGGGGACGATGGACGTTCTCATTAACAACGCGGGCTTCGCAGGTTTTGGTAATCCGTTGACAATGAGTTTTGAAGACATCGAGAAAGAGCTGGCGGTGAACTATCTCGGCGTGGTGCGTCTGACGCGCGCGATCGCGCCGGGGATGATCGGGCAGCGCGACGGGATGATAGTAAATATTGCGACGGCGTTTGCAAAAGTAAATTTGCCGCTAGTGGGGACGTATTGCGCGACGAAGTCGGCGTTGTTGTCGTTGGGCCAGGCGATGCGTGCGTATCTCGCGGACTCTGGTGTACGTGTGATCACCGTTTTGCCGACGACAATCGACACGGACATGAGCAGTGGCGCGGATGTTCCGAAGATGACGAAGGAGTTTGCCGCAGCGGAGATACTCGCCGCCATTCGCGATGAAGCTCACGATCCGCCAATTGGCGACGAAGCGAAAAGCATTCTCGATGAGTTTGCGAGAGATCCGGTTGGGTTGGAACGGATGTTGATGAAGTACAAGTGAATTTCGAAATTCGAATTTCGAATTTCGAAATTAGACAGTTCTGAAAATTCGCAATTCGAAATTCACAATTCGAAATTTTCTATGAAGCGCTACCGTGAAGAGTTTCCGACCCTGGCTTCGGGCATTCATCTGCTCAGCCACAGCCTCGGGCCGGTGCCGCGTGCCGCCCGTGAGTCGATGATCGCGTACTGCGACGCGTGGGAACATCACACCAGCGAGGACGCGTGGGCCACGACGTGGTGGCAACTCTCACGTCGCGCCGGCGATCGCATCGCGCGCATACTTGGCGGCGAACCCGGTTCGGTCCAGATTCAACCGAACGCTTCAATCGGCCTCGCCACAGTCGCTTCCTGCTTCGATTTCCATTCCGGGCGCCGGACCAAAGTCGTCACAACCGCTCTCGACTTCCCCTCGATGGAATACATCTGGAACGCCCAACGGCAGATCGGCGCTGAAGTCGATGTCGTTCCGTCGCCTGACGGGATTTCAGTTCCGCTCGAACGTATCCTCGACGCAATAGACGATAGAACATGCCTCGTCGCACTTTCCCACACTTCGTACCGCAGCTCGTCTCGCATCGACGCGCACGCCATCGTCGAACGCGCTCATGCGAAGGGTGCACTCGTGCTGTTGGACGTTTATCAGTCGGCGGGTGTGCTGCCGCTGCATGCCGCGGATTGGCGAGTTGATTTTCTAATCGGCGGTACGATCAAGTGGCTTTGCGGTGGTCCATCCTGCGGATATCTTTACGTGCGTCCCGATCTGCAACGCGATCTGAGTCCGCGCTTGACTGGCTGGGTGGCCCACGATGCGCCGTTTGATTTCGCACCCGCACCAATGCGCTACGCTCGCTCGGTGAGACGCTTCGCGCAGGGCACGCCGAGTATTCCCGCACTTTACTCCGCGATCCCAGGTCTCGATATCATCGAGTCTGTTGGTGTAGACGCGATCGCGGACGAGTCGCAGCGACGCACCCAGCGGATGATCGATTTCGCATTGAGTCGAGGTTGGACCGTTAACACGCCGCTCGAGTTGAACAAGCGTGGTGGTTCAGTGATGATCGGCGTCGACGATGCTGCTGCTGTTGTGGAGCGACTAGCGGAACGACACGTGTTTGTCGACAGCCGGCCCGGTGCGGGTTTGCGTATTTCGCCGCATTTCTTTAACACGGATGAAGAGATTGACGAAGCAATGACTGTGCTTGCGGGTCTAATCGAAAAATGAAACTCAACGAACGCGCGCCTGACTTTTCTTTGTCCGACGGAAACGGCGAGCCATGGCGGTTATCCGACCATCGCGGCAAAGTTGTCGTGCTGCTTTTTTATCCGGGTGATGAAACGCCGGTTTGCACGAAGCAGTTGTGTTCGGTGCGCGATCGTTGGGAAGACTACATGGCGACGGGTGCGGAAGTTGTAGGCATCTCGTCTGATTCAGTTGAATCGCATCAGAAGTTTGCGGAGCATCACGATCTGCCGTTGCGGTTGTTGTCGGACAAGGATCGCGCAGTGGCGACGCTTTACGGTGCGCGTTCGTTTATTCCGGGACGAGTCGCGCGCTCCGTTTTCGTGATCGACGCGCAAGGGATACTGCGACATAGCGACATTCGTCCGGTCGGTTTAATCAGACCGAAAGATGATGGGATAATTTCGGCTATCAAGGAGTACACAGATGCCTGACAATATTAAATGCGCACACTGCGGCGAGAAACGACCGGCGCTCGGATACGCTCCGTTTCCGAATGCACTCGGACAACGAATCGGTAGTGAGATTTGCCAACCGTGCTGGAGTGGGTGGCTGCAAAAGCAGACGCAGATCATCAATCACTACGGTCTGGATCTCACCAATCCCGACGCGCAGACATTCCTCTTCGACAACATCAAAGGATTTCTGTTTGGCGAAGTCCAACAGACCGCTGAGATCGACACGACAAAAGAAGGATCCGTGAAGTGGTAGAAGGGAATTTCGAAAGTCGAAATTCGAAATTATATCTTTGTACTTCACCGTACACATCTGTGGCTCAAGCCTTGCAACCTCATAGAAGACCCCCTGGGTAACTGTATGTTTTTCGAACTTGGTCTTCGTCTGTCCTGTAAGGAGGTTTTCGAGGGATGAGCAAGAGAATCTTTGGTCTAATAGCGGCCGTTGTCCTGGCTACGACATTCACCGCGTGCGAAGGCGGCGCGAATTCGAACAACGTAAACAACGCCAACGCCAACCGCGCTCCGTCGCCGACGCCAACAGCCGTGGTTAACGCGAACACGAACACCAGACCGACTGCGCCGACGCGTGAAGAATACGATCGCGACAAAGAAAGACGCGATCGCGAAGCGCGAGAAGAAGCGCGACGATCCGGCCGCACGGTCGGCACCGGCGCAAACGACGCCTGGCTGTGGGTGAAAACGAAATTCGACCTGGCCGCGGTGGACGATCTGCGCGATTCGACTATCAACGTTGACGTCGATAACGCCGTCGTTACACTTACCGGAACGGTCGCCAGTGCGGCGCAAAAAACGCGCGCTGAACAATCGGCGAAGTCGGTGGAAGGCGTAAGGTCGGTGCGGAACCGGTTAACAGTTGCGTCCGGCAACGCAAACGCAAACACGCGGCCGGCAAACGCGAATCGTTGATGGTCAGCAGTCCGTGGTCCGTGGTCAGTCGTTCGCAGTCCGCTAGAAACGCGCTAAGTTCAAAGAGTTTCTACGGACTACGGACAACTGACTGCTGACAACTGACTCTGAACGCTTCCCTCATCTCCCGTTTTCAGTTAAGCTTTCGCCACTTTCCTTAAACGAAGTTGCTGGTTGCTTCTTAACCAGCGTTCGCAAATCAAACTAATGGGGATTTGGTTACCTATGCCAAAAGTCCATCCGCGCCGTATTGTCGCGCTTTGTACTCTTTCACTCATTGCGCTCTGCACGGACGTTCACACTGACGCGCAGCACAGTGCAATCGACACTTACGCCATAACAAACGCTCGCATCGTGACCGTGTCGGGTCCGACTGTCGAACGCGGCACGGTCGTTATTCGCAACGGCCTGATCGCTGCCGCCGGCGCCAACGTCAGTGCCCCGCCTGATGCGCGGGTCATCGATGGCACCGGACTAACTGTCTATCCGGGATTGATCGACTCGTACACGGATCTCGCGCTGCCAGAAGCGGCGGCGGCTCCGTCGCCGGGTGGTGGCGGTGGGGCAGCATTCCTGCTGCTTCAGGCACAGCAGACACCGAGACCCGGTGGTCCAAACTCGACGCAGCCCGTCGGTTTGCAACCAGAGGTAATGGCTGAAGACACGATTCGTGCAGGCGGCAATGAGATCGAGACGTCGAGAAACATCGGCATCACGACGGCATTGACTGCGCCGCGGACTGGTATTTGGATGGGCCAGTCGGCGTTGATCAATTTGTCGGGAGAGACGCCGCAGCAAATGATCGTGCGGTCGCCGGTTGCGATGCACGTCAGTTTTACTCCGTTGCGGGGTGGTTATCCGGGATCGCTGATGGGTGTTTTTGCGCAGCTCAGACAGATGATGTTTGACGCGCAACGTTATCGCGAATCGATGCAGATCTACGAACGCAATCCGCGCGGCATCCGGCGACCAGAAACGGATCGATCGCTGGCGGCGCTCGTGCCGGTCCTCGACGGCCGCATGCCGGTCGTGATGCTTGCGAATAGCGAGCGCGAAATCAGTCGCGCTCTCGATCTCGCTGCCGAGTTCAAACTGCGATTGATCATCGCAGGCGGACGCGAAGCCGATCGCGTGGCGGATCGTTTGGCGAAGCAGAACGTCCCAGTATTGCTTTCGCTCAACCTGCCACGTCGCACAACCGCTGCCATGCCCGAAGCTGATCCAGAACCGATGCGTATTCTGCGCGAGCGAGTCGCGGCGCAGCAAACGGCCGGCAAGCTCTCGAAAGCGGGAGTTCGTTTTGCGTTTCAGTCAGGTTCGCTGACGAACATGACGGATTTGATCCCGAACGCGAATCGCGCGATCGAAAACGGACTTTCCGCGACGGACGCCGTACGCGCCTTCACACTTTGGCCCGCGGAGATCTTCGGCGTCGCGAATCAACTCGGTTCAATCGAAGCCGGAAAGATTGCCAACCTGACCGTGACGCGTGGCGATCTTTTTGATCGAAACAGCCGCGTGGCCCACGTATTCATTGATGGACGCCCGGTCGATCTCCGACCAGCGGCGACGACACCACCTGGGGAGCGTCCAGCCGGTCGCGGTGTCACTGGCGCATGGACCTTGAACATCAATTTTGGCCAGGGCGAACGAGCCGCGACGTTGACCTTGCAACAGGAAGGCGATCGAGTAACCGGTTCGATCGCCGGCGTCCTCGGCAGCGGTGAGATCTCAAATGCCTCGATAAGCTCGTCTGATGAACTTCGATTCACTGTTCCGCTCAATCTCGAGGGACAGACGAGAGAAGCGACATTCACCGGGACTCTATCCCGCAACGAGATTCGCGGATCGGTGACGATCGTAGGCTCGCAGCCCGGCACGTTCACCGCCACGCGTTTAGGTCAACCAAACTAATGAACGGTTTTCCCGCAAAGGCGCAAAGACGCAAAGAGGAGGCAGAAACGTTGATGTCTGCTAAGGCTCTTTACCCCTGCACTTTGTTCTTTGCGCCTTTGCTCCTTTGCGGGAACCCGAAAAACGGAGTGACTAAATGAAACGATTCATCAGCAAACTCCTGTTTCTCGCCATCGTCAGCGCGTTGCCGATAACCGCCGCGCGCGCACAGCGAGAAACTTCGTCGGAAACTCTAATCAAGAACGCCACGGTCCTGACCGTCACACGCGGCACGCTCACCAACACTGACGTGCTGCTCAAAAACGGAAAGATCGCCGCGGTCGGCAAGAACCTGAACGCTTCCGCCAACGCGCGCGTGATCGACGCGACGGGCAAGTTTGTGATGCCCGGCATCATCGATGCCCACTCACACTCGATGCTCGACACGATCAACGAAGGCACGCTTGCAGTCACCTCGATGGTGCGGACTGAAGACGTGCTGAACCCGACCGACGTCGATCTTTATCGTGGACTGGCGGGCGGCGTTACCATGCTGAACCTGCTGCACGGTTCCGCGAATCCGATCGGCGGCATGAACTCGGTGGTGAAGATCAAATACGGCCGCCCGGCGAGCGAGTTTTTGTTTCCGGGCGCGATGCCGGGGATCAAGTTCGCCCTCGGCGAAAACGTGAAGCGATCGAGTAGTCCGAACACGCCCGGTGTGACGCGTCGTTATC
>DASRPN010000113.1:0-8759 GCA_035646355.1 Pyrinomonadaceae bacterium
ATCAGACCAGGGCGGCGTTGGTAATCTGTGGAGTTTTCCAATCGACGGTAGTACTCCGAAACAGTTAACCAACTTCACCTCAAACCAAATCTCCAACTTTGCAATCTCACGCGACGGAAAACGATTCGCACTGGCACGAGGTTTCTCAAATCTCGACGTCGTACTGATCAAAGACTTCCGCTGATTTCAGCGGCGACACGCGGTTAAGACATTCATCACTCCATCAACGCGCGCGGGATCGATCGTGTTGGACCAAAGACCGCCGACTTTAAGTGCCGAACCGATGATGAATCCGTCCGCCCGATCGTAAAACTCGGCAATGTTCGTCTCGGTAATCCCCGAACCGAGAAACACCGGTAATCCACAATGGCTTTTTGCTTCTTCGACGTCGGCAAGCGTGGGCGGCTTCCCGGTGGCGCTTCCGGTTACGATCACACAATCAGCGCCCATGAACTCCACTGTCTCAGCCGTCTCCCCCAAACTCACGTCCGCCGTGATCGCGTGGGCCGCATGTTTCTTCTTCACGTCAGTCCAAACCTGCACGCGTTCGGCGCCGATCATTTTGCGGAACCGAAGTAACTTCGCCGCCGACGCCTGGATCAATCCTTCATCCGCGACGTGCGCATAGGCGTAACCTTCTGCGCGAATAAAATCCAGCCCAGCCGCGTGGGCCACTGCCATCGCCTCAATGTTCGCGCCGGCAAGGAGCTGCACGCCGACAGGCAAACCACACTCATGCTTCACTTCGACTGCAATCGCCGTCATCGCAGCGACGATCTCTGGTCCAACTTCACCACGCAAGTACGGAACGTCATGCATGTTTTCAATGATCACGCCGTCGACGCCCGACTCGCGATAGAGTCTCGCTTCGCTTTTCGCGGTCGCGACCAATTCGGAGACCGTTTTCGAACTGCGCGGCGTTCCCGGCAGCGCGCCAACATGGATCACACCGATAACAGGTTTCGCACCGAAGAAGAGTGAAGGTCGTGTCATAAGTTCGCGCATTATAACGCATCGGGAAAACACTAATTGACACTACCGCGTCCGTGACGGATACTCCGGAAAACCCCCAAAACATTCTTCCAGGAGGAATGCTTATGCCCGCGATTCGTGCACGTCTCGTGGTCTCCGCAGTTGCTGCTGTTGCGATCGCGGCCGGCGCTTTCGTTCACGCCAGGGTCGTCGATCGAAACACCACCACGGCTCAGGGACTCGCAGCGTGGGACCAGGTCTACTCAGTGTTGATTTCACCGCGCTGCATCAACTGTCACACTGCCACCGACTATCCACAGCAAGGCGACGATCGGCACCGCCACGTCGCGAATGTAGTGCGCGGCGGACCCGAAGGCAAAGGCGTGCCGGGTCTGAATTGCGCGAGTTGCCACCAGGAAACTAATGCCGACAGCACCGGCGTTCCGGGTGGTCACAACTGGCACCTCGCGCCGCTCGAGATGCGTTGGCAGGACACAAACGGTCGTCCGCTTTCGAGCGCGGCCGTTTGTCGTCAGATCACCGATCGTTCGCGAAATCACAATCTCGATGGACCAGGCTTGCTGAAACATCACGAAGAAGAGGCGCTTGTGAAGTGGGCGTGGAACCCCGGACGCAGACCCGACGGCACGATGCGCACACTTCCGCCAATGACGCACGAACAATTCGTCGCGGCGACGCGTCGCTGGGTCGAGGCGGGCACACCATGCCCAGCGGGAAGATAGGAGGGGGCAATACGATGGCGACCTTTAAATTAAACGTCAACGGCCAAACAAAAGAAGTAACTGTCGATCCGTCCACACCGCTTCTGTGGGTGCTGCGCGAAGATCTAAAGATGACGGGAACGAAGTTCGGTTGCGGCATCAGCGCGTGTGGCGCGTGCACCGTACACGTCGGCGGGATCGCGACACGTTCGTGCATCGTTCCGATCTCCCATATCGGCGATCGTCCAATCGTAACGATCGAAGGCATCGGCCAGGACTCAGTCGGCCGCGCCGTCCAGGATTCGTGGGTGGAAACAGACGTGGTCCAATGTGGCTACTGTCAGAGCGGACAGATCATGGCCGCGGTTGCGCTACTCAAACACACGAAACAACCGACGGACAAAAACATCGACGAGTCCATGGGCGGAAACGTTTGCCGTTGTGCCACCTACCCGCGCATTCGCGAAGCAATCAAGAATGCCGCAGCGGAACTCAGAAAAGGAGGCGCGTAATGTCGCTTGCAACTAAATCTCCTGAGTTACATCGACGTGGCTTTCTGCGCGTCTCTTTCGCGGCAGCCAGTGGCTTGCTTGTTTCGTTGTACCTCGATCCACGCTTCGCGGGCGCGCAGGAAGGCGAAGGTCAGCAGCCGCCAGCGAAAGTCTATCCGCCGGATGCATTCGTGAACATCAGGCCCGACGGCAAGATCGTGATCCAGGTTAACCGTCTCGAGTTTGGTCAGGGAGTGCAGACCGCCCTACCGATGTTGCTCGCCGACGAGATGGACGCCGACTGGAAAAACGTAATCGGGCATCTCGCGCCGGCAGCCGACGTTTACAAGGACCCGATGTTTGGAATTCAAATGGTCGGCGGATCAGGTTCGATCGCGCACTCGTTTCAGCAGTACCGGGAAGTCGGCGCGAAGACGCGCGCAATGCTAATCGCCGCTGCGACAGACCGCTGGAACACGACTGCTGATCAGTGTCGGACCGAAGCAAGCGTGGTCCATGGCCCAGGTGGTCGTTCAGCGACGTATGCCGAACTCGCTGCCGACGCAGCGCGCAAACCAGTGCCTACGACTGTTCGCTTGAAGAACTCGTCGGAGATGAAGCTCGTCGGCAAGAAGGTGAAGCGGCTCGACAGCCGTGCGAAGTGCGACGGCACACTGAAGTTTGGTTTAGACCTCGACCTTCCGGGAATGAAAGTGGCAGTGATTGCGCATCCACCGGTCTTCGGCGCTCGCGTTAAGAGGATCGGCGACAATGAAGCGCGAAGCGTCGAAGGAGTTCGTGATGTTTTTGAGATTCAGCTCGTTAAAGGCAGCGGCGTTGCGGTCGTCGCCGACAAGTTCTGGCCTGCCAAACAGGCGAGAGATCGGTTGAAAATTGAATGGGACATGACTGGCGTCGAAGCGGCCGACAGCACCGAGTTATGGACCAGATACAAACAGCTCAGCCTGACGCCCGGCACCGTTGCCGTTAATGGCGATCTGAAGGCGATGGACCAGGTCGTTGCCCGGAACCGCATCGTCGCAGAGTATGAGTTTCCTTTCCTCGCTCACGCTCCGATGGAGCCACTCAACACCACGATCCGTTTCGACGGCGATCGGGCTGAAGTATGGGCTGGCTCTCAGTTTCAGACGGTCGATCAAATGGCCATCGCCGAAGTGTTGGGACTGAAACCCGAGCAGGTAACGTTTCATACGGAGATGGCGGGCGGAGGTTTTGGCCGGCGCGCCGTTGCTGATTCGCACGTACAGCGCGAGGCAGCAACGATCGCGAAACGGCTCCGTGGAACACCGGTAAAACTTGTCTGGACACGCGAAGACGACGTGCAGGGTGGCTATTATCGACCGATGCATTTCCATCGCGTCGAAGTCGGCATTGGACCAGACGGATTTCCCGCCGCCTGGCGGCATGTGATCGTCGGCCAATCGATCACTGCCGACACACCGTTCGCCGCTTTCGTGGTGAAAAACGGCGTGGACCAGACAATGACTGAAGGCACCGCCGACTCGCACTACAACATTCGCAATCTCCATGTGTCCGTTCATCATCCGAAAGTTAACGTACCAGTGCTCTGGTGGCGCTCGGTGGGCCACACGCACACGGCCTTCGTCATGGAGACGCTGATCGACGAACTCGCACTGCGCGCCAAGATGGATCCGATTGCATATCGACGCAAGCTGCTCAAGCCGGAAGCGAAGAAGCTACTCGGACCACTCGCGCTGCTGGAGACGGCGACGGCTGCCTGGCGCAATCGCTTACCGAAAGGACACGCGCTTGGGATCTCGTGTCATGAGTCGTTTGGTACCGGTGTCGCCTGCGCCGTTGATGTTTCGATCGAGAATAAGCGTCCGCGGATTCACCGCGCGACACTCGCCGTGGATTGTGGCCTGGCAGTTAATCCTCTGAGCGTGGAGAGCCAGTTTCAAGCCGGGGTGGGATTTGGTCTATCGCAGTTGATGGCAAAAGGTGCGATCACTTTGAAGGGTGGACGAGTGGAGCAAAGGAACTTCGACGGTTTTGTGCCGCCGTACATTATCGACGCGCCCATGGCGGTGGACGTTCACATCGTGCCGAGCGGTGAGGCTCCGACTGGTTGCGGCGAACCACCGGTGCCTGTGATCTCTCCGGCAGTCGTCAATGCGTTAGCGAGGTTGACTGGAAAGCGTTACCGGACGCTGCCGTTGGCAAACATCTAACCACAAAGAGGCACAAGAAACACAAAAGGCACAAGAAAGAAAAAGGAAGGGATCGTCCTGCTCTTTAATCCTTTTGTGCCTTTTGTGCGTCTTGTGCCTTTTGTGGTTAAACTGATCGAGCGGGTTCCTGACTTACTCGGTCCCACTCGTCGTACAGACGTTTCAACAACCCTTCAGTCTGTTGATACTCGTCGTTTAGCGCGATTAGCCTATCAGCATCGCGCGCGACTTCCGGCGTACCCATCTGCTGCGAGATGTCATTGAGACGCGCCTCCGCCTCCGCGATGTCGTTTTCGATCTGTTCCGGCGTTCGCGTTTCAGGTTTCTTCTTCTTAACTACTTTGACGCCCGGCTTTTTCGGTTGAGGCGCAGCTTTGACAACCGGAGGTTCAACGACAGGAGCAGCCGGCCCAGCAACCGTTACGAGGTTGTCAGGCTCGGCAACCAGCGGAGCCGCCAGGTCACGGATCCCAAGCTTCCAATCGTGATACTCCGTGTAATCGCCGTCATAATGCTCAGCTCCTCCGACACCATCCAACGCCAGAATCTGCGTCGCCACGCGATCGAGAAAATAACGATCGTGACTGATTGTAACGATCGTTCCTTCGTAAGCCGACAATGCCTCCTCAAGCGCTTCTCGCGATGGAATGTCGAGATGGTTTGTCGGCTCGTCGAGGACCAACACGTTCACTCGCGAGTAGATCAACTTCGCCAGCGCCAGTCTTCCCTTTTCGCCGCCGGAAAGATCCCTCACGTGTTTGTAAACATCGTCGCCGGTGAAAAGAAACTTCGCCAGGAACGAACGCAGCTCGCCCGCAGTCGCAGTTGAAGGCGCGACGCGGCGCAGCTCCATGATGATCTCGTTGCGATCGTCGAGATCGTCGAGCTGCTGCGCGTAATAACCGATCTGAACTTTGGTTCCCCAACGAACCTCGCCAGCCAATGCGTCGATCTTCTTGAGTATCGTCCTTAGAAATGTCGTCTTGCCCGAACCGTTTGGACCAATGATGCCCAAACACTCACCACGCCGCAGAATGAACGAGATCTTCTGCGCCAGTAACTTTTCCGGATAACCAACCGCGAGATCCGTCACAGTCAGCACGTGATTTCCCGTCCGTTCGATTGCCTGGAGACGAAAATCGCCTGACGCCTGATCCCGCCGAACCGCATCGAGGCGCTCCAGTTTCTCCAGCATCTTGCGACGCGACTTCGCCTGCTTAGTCTTCTGTCCCGCGATGTTTCGCCGGATGAACTCTTCAGTCTTCGCAATCAACTGTTGCTGATTATCGTAGGCACGCTGCTGCGCTTCGCGACGCTCTTCGCGCTCGACGAGGTAATCGGAATAGTTGCCGGTGTAGTTTGCCGCGCGGCCGTTTTCAAGCTCGATGATCCGGCGGCACGAACGATCGAGGAAATAACGATCGTGGCTAATAATCACGAAAGCTGATGCGTAATCGCGGAGGAACTCTTCGAGCCACTCGACTGCGTTTACGTCAAGATGGTTCGTCGGCTCGTCGAGCAGCAGAACGTCGGGCGCCGCGAGCAGAAGACAAGCAAGGCCGAGACGATTCTGTTGTCCACCGGACAGTTTTTCAGTTTCCAGCGACCACATCTCGCGCTCGAAACCGAGACCCTGGAGAATCGACTCAGCGCGCGCGGCATATTCGAATCCACCTTCGTGTTCAAATTCCTGTTGAAGATCGCTGTAGCGCTCGAGAATTTTTTCCAGATCATCGCCCGGTTCGGCCATGCGATGCTCGAGCTCGTGCATTTCATGTTCGATCTGTTGCAGACGACCAAAAGCCGCCAACGCGGACTCGTGCACCGTCGATCCAGGCTTGAAATGAACGTGCTGGTCCAACAGGCCCAACTTCACGCCGCGCGCACGAACCACCTCACCTCGATCAGCAGTTTCTTCACCTCTGACAAGGCGGAAGATCGTAGTCTTGCCGGCGCCGTTTCGCCCGACAAGTCCCACGTGTTCGCCGGGATTAACTTGCAACGACGCGCCGCGCAACACGTCCTGCGTCCCATACGACTTATGAACTTCTGAAAGACGGAACAACATGGAGGTAGTTTGTGTCTCCGCTTAGAGGAAACGGAGACATGAAGGGTAACGAATAATTACGACCTACTTTGTCGCAGCCGGCGACGCGGCTGGTCTCACCGTTACCGGTGAACTGCTGGTCGCAGGCGGAGTCGAAGTCGATTGCTGAGCCGGGCTGGCAGCCGTGCTGGCCGCGGGACTCGCTGCCGGTTGTGACGAGTTTGAACCCGCAGGACGCAAACCCAGATTACTCGGATTATTCAACATGTTGGCAGCAACATTGTTGACGACCTTCGCTTCGTTCAACGCCGTCTCCAACAACGCTGCATTGAGAATCTGTTTACGTTGATTTGTCAGGCCCTGCGTGATCTGTTGTCGCACACCCGGACTGTCCAACGTCAGGTTCTCTGTCTGGAGCCGTCTCTCAGCGAGTTTGAAGACGTACCATTTGCCACCCGGGAAGCGAGTTGGTTGCGTGTAGTCGCCAACCTGCATCGAGTTAAAGAAGCTCGAGACAAGTTCCGGTGGAAAGTTGTTGCTCCTGAGATCCTCTTCGGTGGCGAACCCGATGTCACCGCCCGCACGAACGCTGTTCGGATCCTCACTTTTCGCGCGAGCGACGGTGGCAAAGTCGGCTTTGCCTTGCAGTTGCTGATAGATGTTGTCGATCTTTAATTTTGCTTCAGTATCGTTCTTCGCGTCATCCCTGACACCCTGCGCAGCATTGTCAGCAGGGTCAACGACGATCATCGCGAGGGCCACACCGCGCGCGTTGACGAACTGTTGACGATTCGCGTTGTAGAAATCTTCAACTTCGCGATCGTTAATATTGATTTTGCCGGCATACTTGTCTTGAAGCGCACTGATCGCGAGATCCTTGCGTGCCTCTTCGCGCAAACGCTCCATGCTTAGGTTCTGCGCTTGCAGACTCTTTTCGAAGTCCTCGGACGTCATGCCGCTCTGTTGTTTTTGGGTGGCGATAGCACCGTCGATCTGTTGTTCGGTCGGCAGGAGCTTCTCGCGTTCGGCGCGCTGAAACAGCACTTCCCGCTGGATTAGGCCATCAAGGATCTGGAGCCGCGCCTGGGCCAACTGTAGCTGGCTCAATTGCTCGGGTTTGCCGCCCGTCTGCTGACTGAGGCTACGCTCAACCTCCTGAAGCATGATGTTACGACCGTTGACCGTGGCCGCGATTGTATTGTCCCTCGCCTCAGACCCGCCGGAGGCGCATCCACTCAGGAGGAGACCCGACAACGCCAAATAACTCACAGCAACAAGTTTTCCGATTTTGCCCACTTTTAGATGTACTCCTTAAACTCACACTTTATGCATAAAAAACTCACGTTCCGTGGCGCGGCTTGACGACCCAGAAACTGCTTTGCTATAAACCTTGGTTTTCTATTACGGAGGTAGCAAAAACTATATGGCCAAACGTTGTGAAGTCTGCGGCAAGGGCCCTCAATTCGGCAACAATGTCTCGCACGCGAACAATCGCACCCCACGTCGTTTCGATCCAAATCTACAGTCGATTCGCGTAAAGTCGCCCCAGGGTGGCGCGCGCCGGATGAAAGTCTGCACGACCTGCATCAAGGCCGGTAAAGTCGCCAAAGCCGCTTGACCCGCTCACTCCGATAACTTATCAAACCGCGCACAACCGGCTCCGTGCCGGTTGTTTCATTTTGTAATCAGCGCTACCGCCTCAATCTCAATGAGCGCGTCCTTCGGCAAACGTGCTGCCTGCACGGTGGATCGCGCCGGCGGCGCGCCGGTAAAAAACTTCCCGTAAACTTCGTTCATCGCCGAAAAGTCGTCCATATCGGCAAGAAACACCAGCGTCTTCACAACCTGATCAAGACTGCTGCCGGCAGCCTCGAGCACGGCCGCCACGTTCTTTAGGACGCGCTCCGTCTGCTCAGCGATGCCACCGCCAATAAATTCACCGGTCGCTGGATCGATCGCGACCTGTCCGGAGGTATAGACGAACTCGCCGACCTTAATGGCCTGCGAGTAAGGGCCCAGAGCCGCCGGAGCATTGCTGGTTTTTACTGGTTCTCGACGCAAAGGCGGGATTCTAACAGATAGGCCGCAACAAGGGCAAAATCAGACCGCCCCCTGCATGCGTTCAACGTCCAGCACGCCGGGTACACCTTTGATCGATCCAATCACGCGGTCGAGGTGCTTCACGTCAAAAACTTCCACCGTAACCTCGATGTGGCCGCGTTCGTCGCTTGCGACGGATGCCCGCGCGTCCCGGATCCCGGTCTTCATATCGGAGATCGCGCCCGTAATCCCGGCGATCATGCCCGTGCGATTC
>DASRPN010000114.1:0-39736 GCA_035646355.1 Pyrinomonadaceae bacterium
AGATCGACCGCGTGTCCGGCTTCCGCGATCTTCATTGCCGCCGCGAGTCCGGCAAGGCCGCCGCCGACAACCGCGATCTTCAGACCGTTACTCGCCATTAATGAATAAGTCCTCCTAAGAGTCCGCCCGGACGGATGAAAGCAACGGCGGCGTTGATACCAACCAACAGCAGCAACGCGCCAAAAGCGATGCAGGCGTATCCTGTCAGTCGTTGAGCGCGTTCTCCGATCGTGATGCCCCAGTCGACGAGAAACAGCCAGATGCCATTCGCGAGGTGCCAGACAGTGGCGGTGATTCCGACCATGTAGATCAGGAATATCCACCACATGTTGAACTCGCGCGAGACGATCTGAAACGCCTGGTCCGGAGCGTGCGCAACGGAGGTCGTGTTCAAGCCGGGAACCATGCCGAACCTGAAGTTCAGCACGTGGAAAAGGATAAAGAAGAACAGGATCACGCCCGTGATTCGTTGCACCAGGTAGAACCAGTTGCGCGGGTACGGATAGGCAAGATTATTGGGCCGCGCTTCCATCGTGATCACCAGACCGTAGACGGCGTGATAGATGAGCGGTATAAAGATGCCGCCGATCTCGACAAAGATAATGTAGGGGATCGACTGGAGATCGCGTACCGCGTTGTTAAAATCGGCCGCGCCCGACAACGCCTTTGAGTTCGTGTAAAAGTGTTCTAAAAGAAAAATACCAAGTGGAAAGATGCCGGAAAGCTGATGGAGCTTGCGCAGGACGAAAGTCCTGCTCAAACGGATAGCCAAGAATGCGCTCCTTTATCAAGATACTTGAGGGTCATCGCTTGTAAGTATAGATCAAGTAAGACGAATCTCAGAATGGACCTAAATCTCAAAGAGTTAGTTAGAGCGATCGTCGCGCGCGAAGTTTCGGCGGTTGAAGTAGCGCAAACGTATCTTGAGCGGATCTCACGGTTGAATCCAGCGTTGAATGCGATTGTGACCGTTGCTCCTGACGTGCTCGAACGCGCGCGAGCGGCAGAAACGGTGTTGATGCGCGGCGACGCCGCCGGGGCGTTGCATGGTGTTCCGGTTACGATCAAAGACACGATTGAAACGGCGGGACTTCGCATCACCAGCGGCTCGAAAATTCGTGCCGACTTTGTTCCGACCACTGATGCTCCCGCAGTGGCACGTTTAAAAGCGGCCGGCGCGATTGTTCTCGGAAAGACAAACGCGGCGGAGATGGCGATGGACTACACCGCGGACAATCCGGTGTTTGGCCGTACCAATCATCCGCACGATCCAAAACTGACTCCGGGCGGATCGAGTGGCGGAGAAGCGGTGGCGATCGCGACGGGAATGTCGCCGGGTGGCCTTGGTAGCGATCTCGCGGGATCGGTCCGCATTCCCGCGCACTTCTGCGGTGTCGCTGGGTTGAAGCCGACGACGGGACGCGTGCCGGGCGAAGGACAGTTTCCGCCGAGCACTGGTCCATACGGGCTTGGCGCAGTCATTGGACCAATGGCGCGCAACGTTGGGGATTTACGATTATTGTTTCGAGTGTTAAGTGGGGACCACGGATCGGAACCGCGACCGAAAGGGATCCGTGTTGCCTGGTATTGCGATGATGGTGTTGTTCCAGTTACTGAGGAGACTTCGGCGGCGGTTCAAGCAGCAGCGCGTGTTGTAGCGGATGCCGGATTGGTTGTTGAAGAACGTCGCCCTCCCCATGTCCAACGCGGAAACGAGCTTTGGTTGAAACTGTTTTCCCGCGCGTCGGTGGTCCAACTGCGGCAGATCTACGCCGGTCGCGAGAATGAAGGCGGTTCGTTCGTCAGTTGGCGGCTCGCAACTGCGGATCAAACGCCGCCACCGACGTTAGACGAGTACATCGCTAGTTGGATGGAACGCGATCGTCTGCGCGAGGAGTTGCTGCGCTGGATGGAGACGACGCCCATCATCATCGCTCCGGTCGGCGCAACGCCTGCCTACGAACACGACACGCTTAAGATCACGGTGCGCGGTGAAACAATGGGAACATTTCGCGCGTTCAGTTACGCGCAAACGTTCAACGTTTTTGATTTGCCTGTAGTGACAGTCCCGGCGGGCCGGTCGGCTGACGGTTTACCGATCGGCGTGCAGATTGTGGGCCGCCCGCATGAAGAAGAAATGGTTTTGGCGGTTGCGGAGATTGTCGAACAAGCGCTTTCCAGCGTAATCTTTCGTCAAGAGTAGGAGTGGCTAATGGAACCATTTACTTCAGTTCTGGCTTTTCTGTTCTTCGGCTTTGTCGCCATCGTGCTGCTGGTGATTGCGGTGAAAACGATCCGCATCGTTCCGCAGGCGACGGTAATGCTGGTCGAGCGTCTCGGAAAGTTCGACAAGGTCGCCTCGAGCGGCCTCAACATCCTGGTGCCGTTTCTGGACAAACCAAGAGCCGTCTACTGGACCAATGCGCGACCGGGCATGACGTCTATCGATCTTCGGGAACAGTACATCGATCTTCCGCCGCAGCCCGTGATCACGCGCGACAACGTGACGATACACGTCGACTCAGTTGTCTACTGGCAAGTGACGGACCCGATAAAAGCAGTGTACGAGATGAACGATTTGGTTGGCGGCATCGTGCAGTTGACGATTACCGGCATGCGCGCCGTCATGGGCGACATGGATCTCGACCATACACTCTCCCAGCGCGATCAGATCAACTCCAAGCTACGATTGATTCTTGACGAAGCAACGGATAAGTGGGGCGTGAAGGTCACTCGCGTCGACGTCAAGAACATCAATCCGCCTGAAGACGTGCGCATCACGATGGAGAAGCAGATGACCGCCGAACGCAACCGGCGCGCCCTGGTATTGCAGGCGGAAGGCGATCGTCAGGCCGCGATCACGCGCGCGGAAGGTGAGAAACAGGCCGCGGTCACTCGCGCCGAGGGCGAAAAGCAATCGGCAATTCTTGCTGCGGAGGGAGCCGCCCAGGCACGCTTACGCAATGCGGAAGCTGAGTCGGAAGCGATCGATCGAATTGCTCGCTCGATCCCCGGTGGCGATCCCGGTCAATACCTCATCACGGTACGCTACATCGACAGCCTGCGCGACATGACGCGGACCAATAATTCGAAAGTGATCTTCATGCCGGTTGAGACGTCGGCGATGTTGTCGAGCCTTGGGGCGATTAAGGAAGTGCTTTCGCAGACCGGCGAAACGGGTGACGACAAGACGCCACCACCGCCGCCGCGCCCACGCGAGCTGCCTAGATGAATCCGTGTTTTGAAATGACCGTGTAAGTAGATCCCTTTGGAGATAACTCGCTGCGAAACAGCACGAACTCGTTTACCGGGACCTCAATAAAACTAAACTTCGTTTGAATGTGAGCTTCGGCGAGTTGTCGAGCGTCTTCCGGTCTGCGAAGACGAGCAATCGTGAGGTGTGGCCGGTATCCGCGATCTTCTTTTGCGAAACCCTCGCGCGCGAATTCTTCTTCCAGTCGAAGTTGCAAATCTGACAGGCGGCCAGATGAATCTTCGACACCGATCCATAACACCTGCGGTCGGCTACGTCTCGGAAACACTCCCGTACTACCGATTCTGATCTGAAATGATGAGAAGTCCTTAGCTACACGCGAAGCAGCAGTGGAAATCTTTGCGAGGTTCTGCGTCGGAACGTTGCCGAAAAACTTCAGCGTAAGATGAACGTTCTCAGGCTTGCTCCAACTCGCGCTTGCCTCCGGATTCTTCTGTCGCAGTTGCTGAGCGTGTTCTGCAAGGCGTTCTTGCACCTCATGCGAGAGTTCGATCGCACAGAACGTACGCCACTCGTCACTCATTTTGCTGGTTCCAGCACGAGGGTTGACTTCGTCGCCTTCGCAACTGCGGCAGGTGTAAACGGAAACTCACGTGGCGTAACCGCGCGCCAGTCCGCGAGTTGATCGGTCCAGTGCGGGCTCTTGTGCAAACCCGACTCGCCGAGCGCGATGCCCATTTGCGTCTTGTCCCAATCGCCAGGATCGGCGATCAACCTCATCGACACCCCAGCGCCGACGTTGACGGTGGCCCCGACGAGCCCGGGTGTCCCATTTTGCGGAAATGGTGGCACAGTGAATTGCACCCCGATCAACGGCGCCGCAGAAAGCGGATGCGGGAAACGGGCTTTGGAATACTCGCCCCACATCCATTTCGATTCGTCAGCCCCGAGGTTTCGCGTCAACGACTGGCGTGCCTCGTCATACGCTGCACGCATTACATCGGCGTAACTTGCATATTCCTTCGGCAACCAGTCGGCGGGCTGGTCCTTGATGATGCGATCGAGAGTCGTGTCGAAGTTACTCCACCCAAAACCGCGCACGAGATCTGGCCCAAGGGCGGCGGTGAGAATCTTCGATCTGAAAGCGAGTCGCATCCGGCTCACGAGCGGCGCTACGGTGGATTCGGCGTTGACTCTCCCATCCCATTTTTCAAATGCATCGAGAGTTGCACGCAGCCTGTCGTCAGCAGGAGTCAACTTCGGCCGCAGAGTTTTGACCGCCGCCTGGGCAAACGACACCCCGGCGATTGTGTACACATCGCCGATGATCCGGCGAAAGTCTTCCGCTGTGTGTTTTGGTTTTTCACTCAGCAGGTCGAATATGCGGCGCGCGCGATACGGTTGCGCCCACGAATGTGAGAGATGGTACGGATAATCCGTTCCGACGATGCGTTGGTTCGCAGTCACGATCATTCCCGATGGCGGATCGTAGAGGTTCGGCAGCTTCGAGATAGGGATGTAACCGACCCACTCGCCGGCGTCTGTGGAACCGTCGTACGGCAAACTACCGTCGCCGGATTTTCGAATCGGAACAATACCGGCAGCGTGGTAGCCGATGTGGCCGTTGACGTCAGCGTAGACGACGTTCTGCGTCGGCCCCGTGAACGACTGAAGCGCGACTTTGAACTCGTTCCAGTTCCGCGCGCGGTTCAAGGCGTAGTTGAGCTCGCCCATGAGTCGTTTGCTATCAAACGCGGTCCAACGAAGAGCATAACGTTTGCCGTCGCCCTCGAAGATGATTGGACCATGACGTGTAACGGTCACGTCATGCGTAACGACGTCGTGTTCGGCGCTCGCCAAACCCTTTCGGACCTTGATCTCTTCGCGACGAATCGTCGCATCCTGCCAGCCGGAAGGCGTTTGATAACGTTTCGCATTAGCGGGATCAAATTTTTCGAGGTAGAGGTCCTGGACGTCTGGTCCAACGTTGGTCATTCCCCAGGCGATATGTTCGTTATGACCAATGACCACACCGGGAAGTCCGCCTGAGGTCACACCCGCCATACGAACACCGGGAGCGCTGAGATGGACCATGTACCAAATCGAGGGTGCGCTGGGAGGCAGGTGCGGATCGTTTGCGAGCAGCGGTTTACCGGAAACCGTCCGTTTGCCGCTGATTACCCAGTTATTACTGGCGGCGAGGGCCTCGGCGTACAGTCCGACGCGGGCGAGCGCGTCAGCAGCGATCGAGGCGTTGTGAGCGAGGGCTTTTTGCGATTCGGAAGAGAGTGGAGTTGTAACCGCGCCGGTTGATCTCGTAGGCGTCGCTCGCACTGGAACGTCTTTTCCGACCACCAGCACGTCGAGCGGCGACGTCACGGGCATGAGCGCCGCTTGTCTTTCTACGGGCAACGACGCGAGATTCTGCCGCATGAGATCGAGCCGCCATGAATCTGACAGTGCTTCGAAAAACAGCTTGATGACGACCAATGAATCCTGCGGCGTCCAGGGACGAAAGTCGTAATTGAGAATCTGAAACTCGGGTGGACGCGACTTGGCGTCGAGCGACGAAGCATAAGCGTTTACACCGCGAGCATAGGCTTCAAGCACCGCACGCCACCGTGGTGACGAGTCGGCGTATTCTGCTTCGACTGCCTGAATGAAGCCATACGTGCGGTGAAGTTTGTCCTGGTCCAGGGCGAAGTTGTTTGGTCCAGCGCCCAACACCTCGGCCAGCTCGCCGCGAGCGGTACGACGAAACAGATCCATTTGCCACAGTCGATCGGCAGCGGTGGCATAGCCTTGTCCGAAATAGAGATCCTCATCGTTCTGCGCTTCGACGTAAGGAATACCACGTTCGTCACGTCTGATCGTGACGGTTGTCTTAATCCCTTGAAGTTGGATTTTCTGTGGTTCCTGAAGGGGAACGAACGCCGAAACACAAATGAAGAGAAAGATTAGGATGGGTCGCATAGTGGGCGAAATACTAACACATTGACGCTTTGCAACCTCGCGACTTAGAATCGCGCCCGATGATTCGTTTCGCCTGTATCGCCGTCTTGTTCTTCAGCTCGATTGCGACCGCTCAGCAGCGGCCACTGATCACTGAAGACGTCGACATCATCCCGCCCGGTTCGATCCGGATCGAAGCCGGTATCGACTTCATGCAGGGCGCGAAATTTCCCGTGTCCGGCATACGCGGCGATCTGACGCGCGTCGGCGTTATTGGAATCAGCTTCGGCATGGGCCCGAACGTCGAGTTTCAGATCGAAGGAGTCGCGCAGAATTACGTCAGCATTAATTCGCGCGGGCCGTCAGCGATTCCACTGGAATTTCTGCCAGGCGCGAATTCAACAAACGATACGGGTGATTTCACTCTCTCAGCCAAATTCAAACTCCGTAACGAGACGCGGCGTGGTCCATCACTCGGCTTTCGCTTCGGAGTGGAACTACCAAATTCGAGCCAGGGCCGCGGCATCGGACTCAACCAGACGAACGCTTTCGGATCGATACTCGTCGGCAAGAAGTTTGGTCACGATGGTCGTTTCAATACGTTCGGAAACCTCGGCGTGGCGATTCTTACCGCGCCGACCGAACTGTTCTCGCAAAACGACGTGGTCACCTACGGGCTCGCGGGAATTTATCGCATCAACAACCAGTTCAGCATTGCGGGCGAGGTCAACGGACGCGCTAACACGCGTCCCGGAAATGGTCCACTCGGCACCGAGTCGATGTCAGAAGCGCGGCTAGGTATGCAGATTCGCGCGTCAGGCCTGCGTTTTGATTTTGCGGGCATTAAGGGTCTCACCAGCTTTAGTCCAAACTCGGGATTCACGGTTGGCGTTACTTACGACACACCGGCTGTCTTCGCGCCCGTTAAGTAACCAGGAATTATATGGTCGACTGGTTATGGCGGGTGGCACAATGGCTGGAAGTAAACGTCATTAGTATGCCTTTATACATCGCGGCGCCCGCGATGGTGATCATTGGCGCGCTTGACTCGTCGCTCCTCTCGCTACCTGAAATCAACGACTATCTCGTCGTCGGCCGTTGTTATAAATACCCGTCTGCCGCTTTTTACTTTCCACTGTTCGCCGCTGCCGGATCCGTGATCGGTTGCAATCTGCTTTACACGATTGTGCGGCGCGGGGGACAAGCCGTGCTGCGCAAGCGTTTCAAGCTGAGTCAGATCAAGCGCGTCGAAAGAGCGTACGAACGGTTTGGATTTCTCGCCATCGGAATTCCGGCGATACTGCCGCCGCCGTTGCCGTTCAAGATATTCGTCGCCACTGCGGGAGCGCTCGAGTATCCGCGTTGGAAGTTTTTGTTGACGGTGATGATCGCGCGGTCGTTCCGTTATTACGTCGAAGGCATACTCGCGGTGTTCTATGGCCGCAGAGTGTTGCTCTTTATGAAAGATAACGGGTTGGTGATTGTCAGCATCGTCGGGTCGCTTGTGCTTGTCGCCCTGATTGTTTATCTGATAGTTAATCGCCGCAACCGGAGACTGGGGCGCGTGGCGGATGAGGAGAGCGACGTTGAAGAACCCGTTGATTCCTCCGAAAGGGTCGGTTGATTGAAATCTTTTCTTGATCCTGTAACAAAAGGCCTCACACGTGTGTCCGAATACCTGATCACATTCGGAGCGTTTGGCTTGTTTGCCGTTGCCTTGCTTGATTCGACGTTCGTGCCGTTACCGAGCAGTGCGGACGCATTGATGCTGCTGCTGACGGCTGCACATCCACGCTGGATGTTGCTTTACGCATTCATGGCGACGGCCGGATCCGCGCTTGGTTGCTGGATCCTGTATTTAATTTCGCGACGCGCTGGAGCACGCGCCCTTCGACGGTTCTCGGAAGCAAAACAGAAACGCGTTAAGGAGTTGATTGAACGTTACGACATGGCAGCGGTGTTGGTCGCAACGTTGCTGCCGCCGCCGTTTCCATTCAAATTGTTCGTCGTTACCGCGGGCGTGTTTCGTTTCAGTCTCGTGCGGTTCATGATCGCGATCGTTGTAGGTCGCGCATTTCGGTTTTTGCTGGAAGGATATTTCGCGGTGCGTTTTGGCGACCAGGCAAAGGAAATACTGGCCCGTTATTATCCCTGGATTGGATTGGGACTGGCGTTTGCGATTTTGATCTGGGTGTCCTCGAAGTCGTTAAGAAAACACAGATCGGCGAGATCTTTGACGCCGTGAGTCACTTCGAGTTTCGGCAGCAGTTGAATAAAAATCTCGGCAGTGGCGAGTGCGTCGCAACCGGCGCGATGTCTGCTGACGATTGGGATCGAGAAATGCTCGGCGATTGTGTCGAGGCGGTGGTTGAGCAGTTCCGGTAACACGCGGCGACAGAGTTTTACCGTGCAGAGATGTGGGTTAACCATGCGATGCCCGGGATAGACGCGCGAGATCTCGTGGTTGAGAAAGCTGGTGTCGAAGTTTGAGTTGTGCGCGATCAGCACCGAATCGCTCACGAAGTCGAGCCATCGCGGCGCCAAGTCGGCAAACATCGGCGCTCGTTTCACCATATCGTTTGAGATACCAGTCAGCGATACTACGAAACGCGGAATCGGAATTTCGGGATTGACCAACGAGAGAAACTTATCGACTATGCGTCCGTCGCGAATGCGATATGCGCCGAGTTCGATGAGACGATTTGGCGGCGTTTTAGCGCCGGTCGCTTCAACGTCTACGACGACGAAATCAAGGTCTTTTAAAAGGCGCGCCTGTCGATCGTCCTGCAACAGTTCGACGGTGTAATTCTCGATTTTGAAACGGCGATCGTTTCGGATCAGATCGGCGACGAGTAGACCAGCCAGTTCGTCGTCGACGTGAGACAGTTTGAAGACTGCGTCAACAATCTCGGTGGCGGCGGCGCGTCCACCTGAACCGGTAAGAAGATCGATTGTGTCTTGAACGAGCGTCGAGTCAGAAACTAAATTGGCGTAAGGCGGCATTCGGGCTCGAATTGTAGCATGCCTCCCGCCGACGAGGTGAACAATTGAACGCTGATGAAGTGATTAACCAATTCAAAGAGACGGGCGCGTTGCTGGAAGGCCACTTTCAACTCTCGAGTGGTTTGCATAGCACGGTCTATCTCCAGTGTGCGCTCGTGCTCCAGTTTCCGGAAAGGGCCGCGGCGTTTGGTGAAGCTATTGCGCGCCAGTTTGCCGGGCAGGGAATTGAGCTCGTGGCCTCGCCTGCGATTGGCGGGATCGTTATCGGGCATGAAGTCGCGCGTGCGTTGGGAGCGCGGTTTATCTGGACCGAGCGCGAAGCAGGTTACATGACGTTGCGTCGCGGATTTACTGTTAAGCCTGTTGAGAAGACGCTGGTCGTCGAGGATGTAATTACGACTGGCGGTTCAACTCGCGAAACGATCGATGCTTTGGTAGCGGCGGGCGCGGACGTTGTTGCGGCTGCATCGATCATCGATCGATCGGCAGGAGTAGCGGATGTCGGTGTGCCGCGAACCACTTTGGCGTCGCTGAAAGTAGCGTCAGTGGAAGCTGACGTTTGTGATGCGTGCAAACTGGGAGAACCGGTGGTGAAGCCGGGAAGTCGGAAGAAATAGTATTTTCCGTTTGTCATTTTCCATTTTTCATTTTCCATTTAGAGGTAAATGAAAAATGACAAATGGTAAATGGAAAATGACAAATGTTAGGAACTACAAGTTGCTCCTACAGTACGACGGCACTGATTTTCATGGCTGGCAGATTCAGGAAAATCTGCGGACCGTGCAAGGGGAGTTAACGAGTGCGCTCAGTTTGATCGACGGGCGAAGCGTCAGTGTTCATGGTTCGGGGCGAACCGATGCGGGTGTTCACGCTGAGGGACAGGTGGCGAGTTGCGAGATTCAGCGCGAGATCACGCCGGAGAAGTTGCGGGCCGCCGTTAATGCGAACACAGGCAGGGACGTCAGAGTATTGAACGTTGAGCTCGTCGATCCCGAGTTTCACGCGCGCTATTCAGCAGTCGAGAAGACTTACGTTTACCGGATCGTCAATGCCCACGTAGTCTCGCCGTTTTGGTCACGCTACACGTATCAGGAGGCGCGCAATCTCGATCTCGACCGTATGCGTTCGGCCGCGCAGTTGTTCCTGGGCGAGCACGACTGGACGGCTTTCTCCGCAGCGCAATCTGACGTTGAAGATCGCGTGCGAACAATAAAGGACCTGGATATCCGTGAGATTCACGATACTCGCGCTTGCGGGCCGATCATAGAGGTTCGTGTTACCGCGAATGGATTTCTGCGCTATATGGTGCGGACCATCGCCGGAACACTGATGGCTGCTGCGCGAAACGAACTCGACAACGATTCCATCTCGGAGGCAATCTCGACAGGCCGCCGCCCACTGCCTGCCACCACCGCTCCTGCGTGTGGCTTAACACTGGTCTCCGTGCGCTATTAATAAGGTAGAATGAGCAAGTTTTCTTATGCTGGCTGATTTCACAGGAGTAATTCAGAAGGGAACGCGCGAAGAAGCGCTACTGGCTGCTGTGGCCTGGGACCGGCTGCCGCGACACGTCGCCGTTATCATGGACGGCAATGGTCGCTGGGCGGCGCAACGCGGGCAGCCGCGCATCGCGGGTCACAAGGCAGGCGTCGAAGCCGTTCGTGCAGCGGTAGACACCGGCGCGAGACTTGGTTTAGGCGGACTTACCCTTTTCGCCTTTTCCACCGAGAACTGGAAACGCCCACGTTTCGAAGTCGATGCGCTGATGCGCATGTTGCGTCGTTACCTGCGTCTCGAACTCGACGAGATCGACCGGCAGAACATCAAGTTTCAAACCATCGGACGCATTGGCGCGCTCCCTGACAACGTCCGAAAAGAGATCCAACGCGCAACCGAGCAAACCGCACGCAACAAAGGAATGATTCTTACCGTCGCGCTCAACTACGGCGGACGCGCGGAGATCGTCGATGCAACTCGCGCCGCGATCAGACGTTTGCTCGATGAAGGCATTCGTCCTGATGAAATAACTGAAGAACGAATCGCGAACGAACTTTACACACGAAACTTGCCCGAGCTTGATCTGCTGGTTCGAACCAGCGGTGAGCTGCGAATTTCAAATTTTCTGCTGTGGCAAAGTGCGTACGCTGAGATTTACGTCACGGAGACGCTCTGGCCCGACTTCCGTCGCATGCATCTGCTGGAAGCAGTCGTCGATTATCAAAGAAGAGACCGTAGGTTTGGTGGTTTGAAACTCGTGGTTAACAGGGACCACGGATGAAACGGATCCTAACGGCGGTCATCGTCCTTCCTTTTCTGATCGCATCCATTTTAGTTTCCTGGTTATGGTGGTTATTCGTACTGATGGCGGCGGCGTCGATGGTCCTGGCGCTCTGGGAGTTTTACCTCCTCGCCAAGCGGCTCCAGCTCAAACCTGATCCCGTGCCCGGCTTCGTCGCAGGCGCCGCGCTGATCACGATCTCAATCCAAAACCAACCGGCGCTCAATCTACTGCTGTTCCTGTTAGTCATCATCGTGCTCGTCATTGCGACGCTCATCAACGCAATGTTGCGTGGCGCTCCGTTTGACAAGATGATCGCCTCGACAGGCGCGACGATTCTCGGCGTCCTTTACGTCGCGCTGCTCGGTACGCACCTGGTTTTGATTCGCACGGGATTCGAGCCGCAATTGTCCGCCCACTTGCTAAGTTTCTTTTTCCTGGTGCTGATGGGTTCGGATTCCGGTGCTTACTACGTTGGCCGCGCGATCGGAAAACACAAACTTGCGCCGTCGATTAGTCCCGGCAAAACTTGGGAAGGTGTGGCCGGCGGGATCGCGGCAGCGCTCGGGATGGCCGTGCTCGCACATTACTGGTTCTTTCGTGAATTGCCACTGAAATGGATGCTGCCTTTAGCGTTGACGATGAGCATTGCCGGCATCTTCGGCGACCTCGTGGAAAGCGCGTTGAAACGAAGTGCGTCAGCAAAAGATGCGGCGAATATCCTGCCTGGTCATGGCGGTTTACTCGACCGGTTGGATAGCTTGCTCTTCAATGCACCGCTCCTCTACTATTTCGCCATCTTTTATTTCAACGTTCTGAACGGCTAACGCAAAAGCCGATGACCACGAAAAAGATCCTTCTTATAGTTGGCGGCGTGGTTATAGCGCTCGGACTGGTTGTCGCTCTGTTTGTCGGCGGCATCGTCGGCCTCGCGCTGTATAGTGTTGGCAATAGCGAAGCGGCGGAGAAAGCTAAAGACTTCCTCCGCACCAGCGTAAAGTTGAAACAGGACATCGGCGAAGTAAAAGACTTTGGCAGTATTATCACCGGCAGTGTTAACGTGTCTGACGCCAATGGTCAGGCGACTTTGAATCTGAAGGTCATCGGTGCGGAAGAGACCGTCAATGCTTCTGTTAATCTTGTTTACATCAATCGCGGTGACTGGCGCGTCACCAGTGCGTCTTATGTCAACAAACACGGTGAAACGATCGATCTCCTCGACCCCTACGATACAAAAATACCTGTCCCGCTCCTGATCGCTTAATAGTCTGCATGCAAAGCACAGGCGTCGCCATCCTTGGCTCAACCGGTTCCATCGGCTGCAACAGTCTCCGCGTCATCGAATCGTTGAGTGAACGACGCATGCGCGTGGTTGGACTAGCCGCGGGTAGCAACGTCGAACGGCTCGCGGATCAGATCGCCACGCACCTGCCCGAAGTCGTTTCCGTCGACAGCGAAACGGCGGCGCACGATCTTCGCGCACGGCTTTTCGAACGAGACATCGATCTGCCACGGATCATTACAGGTGAGGCGGGACTGGTTGAAATCGCGACGCATCCACAGGCCGACTGCGTGATCTCCGCGACTGTCGGCGCAGTTGGTTTCGTGCCGACGTTACGGGCGCTCGAAGCAGGGAAGCGGGTCGCACTCGCGAATAAGGAAACGTTGGTGATGGCGGGAGAGTTGATGACGAGCGCGGCTCAAAAATCAGGCGCCGAGCTCCTGCCCATCGACTCGGAACACAATGCGTTACACCAGTGTTTGCGGGGCGAACGACCGGAAGAAGTTAGACGCATCGTCCTAACTGCTTCCGGCGGGCCGTTCCGAACTAAGAACAAAGTCGAAATGAAGCAAGCAACGGTTGCCGAAGCCATGCGCCACCCAACATGGACCATGGGCGCGAAGATCACGATCGATTCGGCGACGCTCATGAACAAGGGCCTCGAAGTTATTGAAGCGCATTGGTTGTTTGGTTTTGGTCCTGAACAGATCGATATCCTCGTGCATCCCGAGTCGGTAGTGCACTCTATGATTGAGATGATCGATGGATCGGTGATCGCGCAGATGGGTGTGACTGACATGCGGCACGCAATTCAATACGCCCTCACGTATCCTGAGCGCCACGAATGTCAGTTGCCTCCACTCGATCTGACGTCGATCTCAGGCTTGCACTTTGAAGCACCCGATTTGGATCGTTTCCCGTGCATCGCGCTGGCTTATCGCGCCCTGCGAGAAGGCGGCACGTTGCCCGCCGCGATGAATGCGGCAAACGAAGAGGCTGTTTGCGCTTTTATTGACGAGCGCATTTGTTTGACGGAGATTCCGCTCGTTATCGAGTCCGTGATGGATGCGCACACTAACCAACAGGCAGGCGATATCGAAACTATCCTTGAAGCCGACCGAGCAGCGCGTCTTCTGGCGCTGACAGAAATCGAAAAACGAACAAAAGCGACAGTTTAATCGATGGGTGATGAAGTTTCCCGCAAAGGCGCAAAGACGCAAAGGTCGGAGGTTTTCTTAGCGTCTTTGCACCTTTGCGGGAGACCTCACGTTGAAAAGAGTAACTACTTTCTTGCAAGACGATTTGTTTGACGGACTACAACGCGGCGCGTAAACTCGGGGGTGCAACCCGGCTCTTCCGCCGTGAGTCTAAACGTGGTTGTTTCGGGCTAATTCTTTGAGAAAAGGTCGTTAATGGATTTTTTAATCGTTCCGCTCGCTTTCATTTTCATACTAGGATCCGCCGTTGTTCTTCACGAATTTGGCCATTTTCTCGTTGCCAAACTCTTTCGGATTCGAGTGGAGACCTTCTCCGTCGGTTTTGGTCCACGTCTGTTCGGCAGAAAATGGGGCCACACTGATTACCGCGTGTCTGCGATTCCGCTCGGCGGTTACGTAAAACTCGGCGGCGACGAATCAAACGCGCCACTTGAAGGCAACAGCGCACAGGATATTCCGCCGGAAGAAATGTTCAATCTCCGACCGCGATGGCAGCGGATACTTGTCGCTCTTGCCGGACCGGTGATGAACATCATTACGGCTCTCGCAGTCCCTTTTGTCGGCGCGATGATGTACGGCGTTCCGGCGACACCAGCGCCAGTCGTTTATGACGTTCGACCGGGAGGCGCCGCGGCTCAGGCAGGTCTGCAACCGGGCGATCGGATCATTTCGTTCAACGGCGTAGAGCATCCTTCGTGGGACAGCATCAACGGCGACGCACTGCTCGGCCCAGGTAAAGCGATGCCGTTGGTCGTCAATCGCAACGGCGCTGAGATTTCGTTAACAATCACGCCCAGCGTTCGAGTTGAAAACGGAGAGCAAGCCGGGACCTTGGATTTTCTGCCTGACTATGGCGGGTTGCCGGTTATGGTCGGCGATATCGTTGCGGGTTCTCCTGCGGAGGAATCCGGTCTTAAGGGCGGCGACAGGCTTTTGAAGGTCGGAAACGAAGACGTAAAGAGCGCCGCGCAGGTGACCGAGTACATTCGCAGTCACACCGGGCAAATCCCAATTACCGTCCAGCGAGATGGCCAGACAGTGCAGCTCACGTCCCCGGAACGGCGACTGGATACCGGCAAGTTGGGAGTTGGCATCGGGGAACAGTTCCCGCTTCACGCTGCGACGGTCGTTTCCGCGTTCAAGTACGCCTGGGATACAAACATCCAGATTCTTCGCTTGACAGGTAAGGCGCTTGGACAGGTCTTTACCGGACAACGGTCCGTACGAAACACGCTTTCCGGTCCAATCGGCATTTATCAAGCCGCAAAAACTTCGGTGGAACGCCTCGGTTGGGACGGCGTGTTCGGCATGCTTGGATTTCTGAGCCTGAACCTCGGCATCTTCAATTTGCTCCCGATTCCGGTACTTGATGGAGGCGCGATTTTCCTGCTGCTGATTGAAGGGCTGCTGTCGCTGGTAGGTTTATCGATCTCGGCGGCCATTCGCGATCGTATACAGCAGGTGGGATTCGTGATGGTGTTGTTGTTGATGGTCTTTGTGATCGGCAACGACTTCGTGAAGATGTTTGGAGGTAGCAAGCAGCAACCGGAGCGATCACCTCCGGCGGCGTCTTCACCGGCGCCTGCCACTAAGTAAATGGCAATGCGCCAGTCTCGTCCAGTCCAAGTCAAGCACGTTCAGATCGGCGGAGGTGCACCCGTCTCGATTCAGTCGATGACGAAGACGGACACTGCCGACGTCGGTGCAACCGTCGCGCAGATCGAGGAGATGGTGCGTGCCGGTTGTGAGATCGTGCGGCTCGCCGTTCCAGATAACGACGCGGCTGTCGCGCTAAAAGAGATCCGCAAACGCGTACCTGACGTACCCCTCGTCGCCGATATTCATTTCCACTACAAACTAGCGTTGATAGCGTTGGAAGCCGGCATCGACAAGCTCCGGCTTAATCCGGGCAACATCGGCGCGCATGATCGTATCCGACAGGTGGTGCTGGCGGCGCAAGCGCAGAAAGTCCCGATTCGCATCGGTGTGAATGGCGGTTCGCTCGAAAAGGACTTGCTGAAAAAATACGGCACTGCGACTCCTGAAGCGATGGTCGAGTCCGCGCTGCGTCACATTCGGATCCTTGAAGATCTCGACTTTACCGATATCATCATTTCGCTGAAAGCTTCCGACGTTCATCGCACCGTGGCCGCGTATCGCTTGCTGGCCCAAAAGGTCGATTATCCATTTCATCTCGGCGTGACTGAGGCCGGCACCTCGTTTAGCGGCACCGTTAAGTCGTCCATCGGTTTAGGCATTCTGCTTCACGAAGGAATCGGCGACACGATCCGTGTTTCACTCGCCGCGGAGCCGCAGGAAGAAGTGCGAGTTGCGTGGGAGATTGTGAAGTCGCTCGGCTTGCGTACGCGCGGAGTTACCGTTGTTGCATGTCCGACCTGCGGGAGACTCGACGTTGATAACTTCGTCGAGATCGTTACTGAGATCGAACGACGTTTGGCCCACATTGAAGAGCCGTTACATCTTTCGATCATGGGCTGCGCTGTTAATGGACCAGGCGAAGCGCACGATTCTCAACTCGGCATCACGTTTGGTCGTGGTGTGGGAATGATCTTTAAAGACGGCGTGCCGATGCGGAAAGTCGCGGGTGAGAACATCGTCGACGCTTTCGTAATGGAAACTGAAAAACTGCTCGCGGAAGGCGCCTCAGCGAAGCCCATCAACGCCGAACCCGAACTCGTCACCATTAGCAAGTAGAATCTTTTGTCTTTGCGCCCTTGCGTCTTTGCGGGATCAATTAGTCTCGCGCAAAGGCGCAAAGGCGCAAAGACGCAAAGGAAAACTGTGATTCAGCCTTTTTAGCGCACCTTCGGTCGTTTAGTGGCCGCAACGTCACCCGCCATCGTCAAAAACAGCGCATCCGTGGTCACCTTACGGTTGACGTTGACGATTAACTGTTCGCGCAAGTCTTCAATTTGCAGGATCCAATTGCCGGCCCGGCTCGAATCGAGTTTGTCGCTGATCGGTTGAAGTTCCGCCAGCAAATCTTCATTCACTAACTGCGACGGTTTCACGCCGAGCGACAACATCCACGCGTCGCGAATCAACGTCTCCAGCACGTCCAACCGCTCTTCAAACTCGTCTTTGTACTGCGCCTCGTTGAGTTGTTCCGCGGAGCGAAGCAGATCAGCGCGATTGCCACTCAGGACCAGAGCGTTGAGCACTTTGAGCATCGCTTTTCGTTGCGATGTGAACGTCACGAGATCGCCTGACAGCGCGCGGCCCATGCTGCCGCCTGCGGCGCGTGCTCGAATGCGAGCGGTCTTGTTATCGACGAGTTTGTTTTTCGTCAAGTGAGTTTCAATCTCGTCCGGCGATAACGGCGCGAAGCGAATCATCTGGCAACGCGAGAGAATGGTCGGTAACAACATCGCCGGCCGCGCGGTGATCAGGATCAGGTGCGAGGTACGCGGTGGTTCTTCGAGAACTTTCAACAAAGCGTTGGCTGACGCGTCGTTGAGCTTGTCAGCTTCGTCGATCAGAAACACGCGCGCTTTGCCCTCGAACGGGCGGAAGTTCGCTTCCTTTTCGATCTGTCGCATTTGTTCGACACGCAGCACTCGCCTTGGTGCGACGACCAGTCCGACGTCAGGATGGTCCGTCCAGAGTATCTGGTTCCATTCGTCGGCGTCGTCTCGTTCGGGATAGTTGATTTTCGTGATGCGCTTGCAGGCGGAGCATTCGCCGCAAGCCTCGTTATTTCGTGGCGTGCGGCAGTTCAACGAGCGTGCGACTTCCTGCGCGAAGAGTTTCTTACCGACGCCTTCTTCGCCGGCAAACAGCAATGCACCCGGAAGCCGGCCCGATTCCAGCATTCGTTTCAGAACTTCTTTGACTCGTGCGTTTCCCGCGATTTGATCGAACATAAGTTTGGAGCGTTGGGCTTTGATCTTTGTACTTTGTTTGCTGTTCTAAGGGGTCTTAACAAAGCACAAAGAACAAAGCTCAAAGGTGTCCACGACTTTTCAAGAAAGAAACAACCACTTCTTTCACGCGTTCCTGTGTGTGTTCGACTGGGCCACTCGCATCGACGATCTTTATCCGCTCCGGTTCGCCGCGCGCGAGCTCAAGGTATGCATCTCGCACGCGTGTGTGAAACTCAGCATCTTCGATGTCGAGCCGGTCGCGGCCTGTTTTGGTTGATGAACTCTTGCCCGTCGATCGTCGTGTGGTGCGATTGGTTGATTCTTCGATTTCGACGTCGAAAAGCACTGTCAGATCCGGCTTCAAACCTTCCGTTGCCAGTTGAACAATCTCGGCTATCAACTCCGGCGAAAAACCGCGTCCCGCTCCCTGGTAAGCGACTGTCGCATCGGCGTAGCGATCCGAAATCACGACCTGTCCAGACTCTAGCGCCGGCCGTATAACGCGGCGCACGTGTTGTGCACGGTCGGCGGCGAAGACGAGTAGTTCTGTAAGTGGATCGACCTCTTCCGTTGCATCGAGCAGCGCGGCGCGAAGTCGCAGGCCGACGGGCGTGCCGCCGGGTTCGCGAGTTATGAGCGGGTTAAAGCCATTGGCCCGCAGGAAGTTGTTGAGTAACCGCAGTTGTGTAGATTTCCCACTGCCGTCAATACCTTCGAAGGTAATGAAAGTTCCAGGCACGAAATTCCCCTGAGTTTGTCTGAAAAATGTCCGCGAGAGTTTAAACGAATGTCACGCCTCAGGCGAGTTGGCATCGCGAACCTCTCGGGCATGGGCTTCGGCGCTGGTCTGTGGATGGAGTTCACCGGTGCCCCGCCGTGACTGAGAGATCGTTGAAATGGCGTGTTTGAAGATGAGTTGTTCCTGCGGTCCCGATTCCAGTAGCACCGAAAATTTGTCGAAACTCCGAATCCGTCCCGTTAGTTTGGCCCCGTTGAGGAGGTAGACGACGACGGCGGTCTTCTCCCGACGGACGGTGTTTAGAAAAGCGTCCTGGATATTCTGCGGTGCCTGTTTGCCGTCGGACATGGTGCTGAACCCGGAAAGAAAGCGCGCGGTTTGCAATGTGATTACAACACGGATCAAGCGACTGGACAAGAGATAGGAAAAGATGTGACGGAAAGATGATTATTTGGACCGCGGCCCGGTAGCAAGGGCCGCCAATACCGATTGCAAAGTGTCGTTTTCTTCACCAAAACCGTCGAACCATTCGACCCCCGCTTCATGGCGAAACCATGTCAACTGGCGTTTGGCGTAGTGACGTACGTCGAGCTTCGTCTGTTCCACCGCGCTGTCAAGGTCGCGTTGGCCCTGAAGATACTCGACGACTCGCCGGTAACCGTGGGCGCCCAGCGCGTTCGAGCGCGGTGAAAGGCCGCGGTCTAGGAGTTGTTGCACTTCGGCCACAAGCCCGGCCTTAAAGTGGGCTTCGGTGCGCTGGTTGATGCGGCGGTAAAGTTCGGACCGGGGCGGGTTGAGAGCAAGAGTACGCAGGCGACGCGAGCTTTCGTGTGGGTCCGGACGTTCGTGCTTTTGGTCCATGATCGAGCGGCCAGTTTGCAGGTAGACTTCGATGGCGCGCTGCACGCGCGGCCAATCACGAGGGTAAAACTCAGTACCGGCTTTTGGATCGAGGCGACGGAGTACGCGATGAAGATATTCGGCGCCGTGACGGTCGCGGATCGAGTTGAGCCGCTGGCGCAATGTTTCGTCGGTTTGTGGACTGACGAAGAACGGTTGTCGTAGCGCACGCAGGTAGAAACCCGTACCACCGACGAGCAACGGAACGCGGCCGCGACTTTCAATCTCTTCGATCTTGCGAGCTGCTTCCTGCGCCCATTCGACAGCCGTGTAGTTGATCGCAGGCGATACGAAGTCGATCAAGTGATGCGGAACGCCTTTGCGTTCCTCGAGTGGCACTTTCGCCGTGGCGATCTGGATTTCCTGATAGACCTGAACGGAGTCGCAGTTGATGATCTCGCCGTCGAGTGCGAGCGCGACTTCGATTCCGAGCGTGCTCTTGCCTGACGCGGTTGGACCAACAATCGCGATGACAGGAGTCATAGCATGCGAAAAAGCGCGACCACCCAGATGAGGATGAGCAGTATCAGGCCCCCGAGGATTTGATTACGCGAAAGATTCAATAAATCCGTGTTAACTCGATATTGGAGTAGTAGGCCTTTAGGATTTGTTCCGCGGACCAGCCCTGTTTGGCGAGACCGTACGCGCCGACCTGGCACATGCCGACGCCGTGGCCCCAACCGCGGCCGACGAAATTAAATTCGGTAACGCGACCCGTCGCGTCGTACTCGCGATCGATGACGAAGAGTTGTTCACGTAAGCCAAGCACGGAACGGATGCGGCCGCCACGCACGTGAGCGGTGCCATTAGCGCCCACGATCTCCAGGTCGGTCACGCGATGTGAAGATCCACGGGAAACGACGCGCAGATCGACGATTGGTCCAATGCCTCGCGCCGCACGCGCCAAACGTCCCTGCACCTGACCAACGCTCATGGTCTTGGTCCAATTTGAAAACGGCGAGAAACGATCGGCGGCGGCTCCGTTCGGTGCGGGTTTAACTTCCAGGTAATCGATCTGTCCATTTTGCGCGACGTGATAAGTAACCGGCTCGCCACTCATCAGCACCAGCGACGAAACTGCATACGCGCGCTCGCCGATATGACGAAAAAGAAACGCATCGTCGTTGAGTTTGAGCGTCTGGTCTTTACCTTTCGCGGGACGAAGAACAACCTGGCCCATACCCGAGAGGCGCGCGCTCCCCTTTTGGAGTTGCAATAGATTGCGCGCCTCGAGGAGTCGAGAAATGGCGTGTATCACGCGAGCCCGATTCAACGGCTCGCGAGGTCGCAATGTCGCGTCGGGATAGACCGTCAGGTGACCGTCGCGCACGAGCATTCCGAGGTCCGCCCGGTTCACTTCAGGCACAGCTTCCGCGTCGCGGACCGCAAGAAAATAACTGGCATCCGCGTCGTTTAAGAGCGTGCTGGTTCGACTCTCACCCAGCACCGCTGTGGCCAGTGCGGTCGCAAAAGCGGGTGGACGATTTACGTCGTCACCGGTCTGGGGCGCGGGTTGGCGTGCGATTCGTGCTGCGTGCGTGATCCAGTTGCGCACTTCGGGTGCCGAAGCCTCAGCCGCCAGCCACGCATCCGAAACTCGTGCCGGCAGTGACCCAACGTTTTGCGTTGCGAGCAGCGCAACATCTCGCACGAGCGTAACGTTGCTGTCGTCGCGTAACTCCGCGACGGCGCGCGTCGTCTTCAACACGAATTGCTCGGGGGTTGAAAGGTGTTGACCCGCACACTCACGTCCGCGTAAATAGGGAACCGCCTGGTTGAAAATGTTTTCGGAGTCTTCAGTTCGGCCGCCGCACGTCGACGTGTAAAGCGCGTTTATTGGTTCGCCCTCGTAAGTCGCGACGATGCCGCGCGTTTCGTCGACCGCGCGAGTCGACAACGGATTCTCCGAACTGAGACCACGGTAAACCTGCGATCGCGTGGTTGGCAGGATGTCGAAACCCTGCGACATGAATTGGCCGCGATTCTTCAACGCGTACGTGCGCGCGGCGATCGCCTGAGCTTTGTGGGCTTCGATGGCCGGAAAACCACCGGCTGACAGTTCGTTAGCGACAACGCCGCGTACGTAATCCTCGAGACCCAGCTCGTTTACGACCGTCAAAGAGCCGCGCAAGTTTGTGAAAACTTCGATTCGTCCGCGATAGGGCCGATCGTTGAAACGCACCGGCGACTTAGTTTCGTCGTCGGAAGCAAACGAGACTGGTGCGCTGGAACTGAACGTCGGTCCACTGGACGACGATGCGAGGACTTCGCGCGACGGCATTCGCGAGGATGAAGTGAGCCGCACGTTGTTTCCGCTGGAAGATGACGAGGAACCCGCGATCTGTGCGTTCTTTTCGGGAGACGAAGGTGAACCTTCGATGGTCGCGTCGATACCGGCTGACTCAAGTCGCGCGATCATCTCTTCCGCTTCTTCGCGCGGAAGTTTGTTTTCGAGGAACATTGACCACGTTTTAGTTTGGGTGTCGTAAGCGACGTGCGCGTCGTCGCCGCTGATCTTCTGGATTTCCTTTTCGTTCTCCTCCGCTTCTTCGCGCGACGCCGCCCGGGCGACTACCACGCGATACAAACCGTCATCATTGTTAGCCGGCTTTGGCGAAAGCAGCCGCGCGTCGACGCGCACACGCGACGTATCGAGCGCAACCAGTTTCGAACCGCCGCCACTGGCATTCATCAGTTGGCCCGCCGTCGAGATCACCGCGGAACGCGCGCTGGTCGTCAGCGCGACCCGGATCGTTGGTTCTGGTCCGGTAAGAACTGCCAGGTTAGGCGTAGGTACGATGGGAGCGGAAGCCTGGGGTGCCGGCCATGAGGGCTGTGTTCGCCGCGGCCGCGTTTCCTGCTGGCCGACGGTAACCGTCAGTAACAACGACTGGGCGAGCAGTAAAGTGATTGCTCTCCGCACGAGGAAACTACGCATTGCGGCAGCATAGTACTACGAAAGGGTTAAGGATTCACTGACTCACAAAGAATTGTTGACAAGAGCAAGGACCGGCACTATCGTGCCACCCGAATGGTCGCAAGACTGCCAAGTCTCTGAGGCCGGGCCATTCACTTCTCAGCATTCGGCCTTCAGAAGCCTTTCAACCTCGCTAGCCCTTGGAGGCCCGATGAAAAAAGTAGCCGCACATTTCTCACTTCTTAGTCTTTTAGCGCTTCAATGTTTCGCCTTCGACGCGCCTTCCTTTCGTTCCCGTAAAGTCCAAAATGTTCAGCGAGGTCAAGGCCTGAGTCAAACGACGTTCCAAACGGTTTTGTTTATCCACTGGTGACTGAAGTGAAGCTCATGCAGTGAGTTCGGTTGGCGCGGGATCCGTCTATAGAGACAGATGCCGTGACTTGGTACCTGGATGGCGTCGGCGGGCCTAAACTTGAAATCCCGATGATACGGCGGCAAGTCGCCAGCGAAATCGACCGATTCATCCAGGACTACCTGTCGGTGATCCCAACCACTCAGCTAGCTTAGTTAAGGAGACATCCAAGAAGCCCAAGCGCTAGGACCGACGTTGGACTCAACGACTTCAATGAAACAGGTACATTCGCCGAAGCGGATTACTTTTCAAACAACTCTGCGGGCTACTCTCAAACACTCATTTCCTTCCGTCCAGCAACATCAGTCTCTCCGTGAGGCTTCTCCCGGGTTTTGATATCGACTTACCGGTGTAATCGAAGGTTGGTCATCTTACGCAGGTAAGATTTGAATGCAAGACTGTCTCGCCGGATAATGTCCCTATTTAAAACGCATACCCAGAATCGCTGGCTTGTCCGCTAAGGATTCACTGATTTTCAAAACCCCAAATCTGTGGTATAGACGAGCAACCCCCGATAGCTAACTGTTTAACGGCAGCGGGATTTGGGCTGTCAAACGAATGAGAGGTCGTCCCCGAGAACCCTCATGAGGAAGACTACACCCCAAAGCGGCGCGTTCGTTATTACAGCGTGTTTGTGTGCGGCGTTCGTGGCGGCGAGTTGCCTGCCCAAACCACCGGCTGAAGGCGGCGACGTCACGATCACGCTCTACGGCTTTTCGATCATGAAAGAGTCGCTGGAGAAGGCGATCATCCCCGGTTTCGCGGCCCGGTGGAAACAACTTCACGGCCAGGAAGTTCGCTTTCAGTCTTCATTCGCAGGATCGGAAACAGTCACGAACCAGATTTTGCAGGGCGCGCCTGCCGAGGTTGCGATACTTTCGATCGAGCGTGATGCGCAGCGACTGAAGACTGGCGGCTTTACAACAAGCGACTGGCACTCGTACCCCAGTCGAGGATTTGTCAACAAGACCCCTTTCATAATTATCGTGCGGAAGGGAAACCCCAAAGGGATTCGCGACTTTGCGGATCTTGGAAAGCCGGGCGTTCAGTTGATTCACCCCGATCCAGTGAGTTCTGGCGGGGCGCAATGGTCCATTCTGGCGATCTACGGATCGGAATTGAAGAAGAGTGAAGTCGAATCGAATGAACAGGACAAAGCGCGCGCGCTGCAAACACTGCGATCGATCTGGAGGAATGTAAAAGCGACGCCCGGTTCGGCGCGCGAGGCACGCACAACGTTCGAGCTCGGCAACGGCGACGCTCTGATAACTTACGAGCTCGAAGGGCTATTGATGAAGGAAGCCAACGCGCCCATCGAGATCGTCGTGCCGCGCTCGACGATCTTCAGCGAGCATCCGGCGGTTGTTATAGACAAAAATATTTCCGGTGATAAGCGTCAGATCATCGATGCCTTCGTCCAATACCTTTGGAGCGACGAAGCGCAACAGGCGTTTGTGAAGTTTCATTTTTATTCGACGACGAACGATGCGTTCAATCAGGCGAACACAGGCTTCGGCCGCATCGAGTTCCCATTAACGATCGATTATTTCGGTGGCTGGGATAGGGCGCATCCGGAAGTGATTGAGAAGATCTTCCGCGATCAAGTTCAAAACAAGTGACTGACTACTGAATCAAATGAGCAGTACAGTAGCAGCAATGCGTCATGTTAAAGGCTTCGACGTCGTTCGGCCTCTGAGCATCGGCATGCTTGTTTTCATGATGCTGCCACTCGTGTTTCTCCCGCTCGCTTCGATCTTCATCTTCGGCACGCGGACAGGTCTCGACAAATTCTGGGGGGCGTTGATGGCTCCCGAAGCGATCTTCGCACTCAAACTGTCGATGGCAACGAGCTTTTGGGCCACGGTCTTCAATGTGATCTTTGGTCTCTTCGCCGCTTACGTCCTCTCACGTTACAACTTCTGGGGTCGCAATGCGCTGATCGTTACGATCTCTTTGCCGACTGCGATTCCAACTGCCGTCGCCGGCTTTGCGTTGCTGCTGCTCTGGGGACCTTACGGCACGCTGGGACGCTTTATGACGCCGAACTTCGAAATCATGTTCACGGCGTTCGCGATCATCCTGGCGAACATCTTCGTCACGTTCCCGCTCGCTTTCGGCGTGATCAAACCAGTCTTCGACACGATGAGTCGTTCGCTCGAAGAAGCCTCCGCGACAATTGGCGCCACGCGCTGGCAAACATTCTGGCACGTCACGCTGCCATCGTTGCGCGGTGCGATTGTCTCCGGCGCGCTGCTGACTTTCGCGCGCGCAGTCGGCGAGTTTGGTTCGACAATTCTCGTTTCCGGAAACCTGGCCGGACGCACCCAAACAGCCCCTCTCTACATCTTTGCAAAATTCAACGAAGGACAGATCGAAGCGGCGAACGCGATCGCGATCGTGCTCGCGCTCTTCTCGTTTCTGATCTTCAGCGTGTTGTTCTTCGCACGCGATTGGCTGGACGTCGATTGAAAAATTGTGAAATTCGAATTTCGAAATGCGAAATTAAAATCCGCAATTCGAAATTCGCAATTCGAAATTGAGAAGATGGTGAAAGCCAGAGAAACATTGATCCCGAAACCAGCAGAAACGGCGCCAGCGCTCGCCGACCCGCCGCCGGCCGCTGCCAGTGTGATCGGTCTCAGCAAGAGTTTCGGCAAGACGAGCGTGCTGCAAAACATAAGTTTCGATGTAGCCGAAGGCGAGGTGCTGGTGTTGCTCGGCGCGTCGGGCAGCGGCAAGACGACGATCCTAAGGATCATTGCCGGTCTCGAAATGCCGTACACCGGAAAGGTGATTCTGCACGGCAAGGACGTGACTGAACTACCAGCTCGCGAGCGTGGCGTTGGTGTCATCTTTCAGTCTTACGCGCTGTTTCCGAAGATGACGGTCGAGAAAAACATTGGTTACGGTCTGCGCATTAGAAAGCGGAAGCGCAAGGAGATCCGAGAGACTGTCGAGGAGTTGCTCAAGCTGGTTCAACTTGAAGAACACCGCAAGAAGTATCCCTCGCAACTTTCCGGCGGCCAGCAGCAGCGGGTAGCGATCGCAAGAACGCTTGCCTACAAACCGGAAGTGCTGTTGTTCGACGAGCCATTCGGCGCGCTCGACACGCAAACGCGCGTTCACCTGCGGCGAGAGATTCGCGCGCTGCTCAGAAAAGTGAATGTGCCGTCGATTTTCATCACCCACGATCAGGAAGAAGCGCTCGAGCTTGGCGATCGGGTTGCGGTCCTGAATCAGGGGCGCATCGAACAACTGGGAACGCCTTACGACATCTACAGTCACCCGGCGACTGAATACGTAGCGACTTTCCTCGGCGCCGCGAACATACTCGAGGCCACAGTGAAGAACGGCGCGCTGGAAGTCGGTGGAACGCACTTGGCGGCGCCGTTGGACGGGGAACGATTTCACAACGGCGATTGCGTCAAGATCGTATTCCGTCCCGAAGACGTTGTGTTGAGCAAAGGCGACATTCCCCGCAATGGAGCTTCGACGATCTCAGCCGCACGGATCGAAGAGATCAGTTTCGTCGGCGCGTATGAACGGGTGCGTCTGCGGTTGGACCGCGGTGTCGATGAATGTCGCACTGACGAAACTCCGTATTACCTGACGACTGACACGCCCGAAAGCCAGTCGACCAAAGCCATCATCGCAACGCGGCCGAAGCCCGAAGCTGCGGCGGCAAAACTTCAGATCGGAGATCGCGTCACGGTGGCATTAGCTTCGTTCACCGTGCTGCCACCGTCAAAACGATGATTGTTATCCGATTGATCTGTGTCTCACTGCTCTTTCTCGTGCCGGTTTCTGCGCAGTTGGAACAGACTGATAATCAGCTATGGACCGACGTTCAACTGGCTCTCCCTGTTACGACGCAATTCGATTTCAATCTACTCGGCACGTTGCGATTGGGCCGCGATATCACGCATCCGATTGACGAGCGAGTGGGTGCCGGATTCACGTTTAGAGTCAATAAATACGTCACCGTCTCACCGAACTACATACACATCGGCATGCAACCTTTCGCGGGCAGACGAGTTTGGGAAAACAGACTCACGTTTCCGGTGCAGCTTCGCTTCAATGTGGGTGATTTCAGACTCAGCGACCGCAACCAGTTTGAACGTCGCCTGCGAAACTCCGGAGTCCACTCAACCCGCTATCGCAACCGTTTTCAGGTCGAACATCCAATCGGTGCCGACAAGCTCGCGTTGTCGCTGTTTATCGCCGACGAAGTGTTTTATGACTGGACGGTCGATCGGTGGGTGCGAAATCGTTTTTCAGTGGGCGGGAGCAAAGTGTTCAATAAACATTTCACCCAGGACTTCTATTACCTGCGACAGAACGATGGCGTCAGCGTCCCCGGAGATCTCAACGTCATAGGCACCACACTCCGATTCCGTCTCTAACGTGCGTTCAGCGCGGCTACTGCCAGACTGTTGAATCGACGCCTGACGGCGTTGATGTTCGCGAAGGGAAGCTGGCGCGCGTGTGTGCGGTTGGTGAGCAGGATGAAGACGTGTTGATCCTCGGGATCGATCCATAGCGAGGTGCCGGTGAATCCGTTGTGACCAAAACTATCGCGCGGCAGATCGAGTCCGGCGGTTGATTCGCTCGTCTCCGCGAGTTGCCACGCGAGCGAGCGTGATTCCTCCAATCCCGCCGTCATGTTGGTGCGAAACAAATCGCAAGTTTGTCTTGTCAGTAGCTTGCTCGACTCTGCCAGAAATTGTTGGGCCATGACGAACGTGTCGGGCGCGCTTGAGAACAGTCCCGCGTGACCCGCAGCGCCTCCAAGAAAATAAGCATTGCCGTCGTGCACTTCGCCCCAGATCAATCGTTGACGACAATTCTGATACGCTCCGGCGCCGCTCTGCTCGACCATCTCCCGCTCGTAGGCGTTTCCAGTTTCACACGCTGCGATGCCGGTTTGTAATGCTTCTTCGGGATTGAAGAACGTTTGCCGCAATTCCAGCGGCTCGAATATTTCTGTGCGCGCCATGTCCGCGAGCGAATGTGCGGTCATACGAGCCAAAAGAATTCCGAGGGCGATAAATCCCAGATCGCTGTAGACCACTCGCGTACCTGGTTTGTACTCGAGATCGAGGTTGGCAATCGCGCCGGCCGCGCGTTCAGGCTCGTCTTCCGCGAGCAGATAAAGCGGTCGCCACGCAGGCAGTCCCGCAGTGTGCGTCAACAGCTCGCGGACCGTGATCATCGACTTGTCCGTGCGATCGAACTCGGGCAAGTAGTGAGAGACGGAACTATCGAGCGTCAACTCGCCCAGTTCGATCCGGCGCGCGCACAGCAAACCGGTAATTAGAGGTTTCGTTAACGACGCGAGATCGTAAATCGTGTCCAGCTTGTTGGTAATGCGATACGGGTCGACGGCAGAATGACCGAGAGCGTCGGTAAAGATTATTCGATCTTTTTCGCCGATGAGATAGACGGCCGAAGGGAAGTCGCCCGCCCGGATGTGCTCTTCAAGCAGGTTCGTGATTTCGGGGTTTTTGTTCGTGTCATCCGCGTTTGACATTAAGCTGCTCAGAATGTTCCTTGATTCTTTCCAGTGTTCGCAACGCTAAGCTTAACGCATTCCGCCCATCCGATCCCGAGATGGCAACCGGTGATCTATTCTCTGCCGCATCGAGAAACGACACGATCTCCGCACGAAGCGGTTCGACGTCGACAATTTCCAACCGGTTCGCGTGAACGACCGGCCACGAACCAGGTGCGCGCGGCGGCGCCAGACTGCTAATCGACGCGTGCTTCGTCGTGTAATCGATGGCGACGTAGTCGTGAGGCTGGAAAAATCGCATCTTCCGAATTTTCTCCGTACCGACGCGCGAAGCAGTGATATTTGCCACGGCGCCTGACGCAAATTCGAGTCGCGCGTTGGCGGCGTCGACCTTGTCCGTCAGGATCGGAATGCCCACGGCGTGAATACTCGTAACTTCAACGTCTTCACCCACGAGCCACTGCACGATGTCGAGATCGTGAATCATCAAATCGAGCACCACGTCGATATCGAGCGAGCGCGCGGTGAACTCGCCGATGCGATGAATTTCAAAGTAAACGGGATTGCGAACGTGCGGACGGAGCGCCACCATCGCGGGATTGAAGCGTTCGAGATGTCCAACCTGAAGCACGGCTTTTCCATGCTCGGCTGCCTTTATCATCCGGTCCGCTTCGTCGAGCGTACGTGAGATCGGTTTCTCGACGAGGACGTGAACACCCGCCTCGAGCAGTCCGCAGCCGATCTCGCAATGAACTTCAGTGGGAACAGCAAGACTTACCGCGTCGACGTTTCCGATCAGCGTGCGCCAGTCGCTGGTCCAATCGCTGTTTCGCTCAGCGCTAACGAACCGCGCCGTCTCTTCGTTGATATCGCAAACGGCGACAAACTGCGATGAACCTTCCGTCGCCAGCACGCTGTGAATGCGCGCATGTTGACGTCCCAGACTACCTGCACCAATGACTGCTGTACGTAACGACATGGATTTTTGTTAATTTAGACCACGGATCAAATCGAATCGGAGCCGAATATACTTGCAACCTTCCGCGCCTGCCAAGCGACCCTACATCGCCACTTTCATCATCATCATCGCGGTCTATCTTTTTGGACTCGGCTATTTGCCCCTGCTGGGTCCAGACGAGCCGCGCTACGCGCAAGTCGCGCGCGAGATGTTGATGCGTGGCGATCCGATCACGCCGACACTGGGCGGTCACACGTGGTTTGAGAAGCCGCCGCTGCTTTACTGGCTGATGATCGCGGCCGCGAAAGTTATAGGCATGAATGAATGGTCGGCACGGTTAGGTCCCGCGATTTGCGGGTTGTTGACGATTGCGGCTGTTTACTGGGTTGGACGTGAGACTGAGCATGCCAGCGGCGTCGCGGATTTCGGGATTTGGTCAGCGATAGTGACGGCGAGTTGTCTGGGACTGATCGTGTTCTCGCGCGCGGCAAGTTTCGACGTGGTGATTACGATGACGACCACGTGGTCGCTCGCCTTTTTTCTTATGCATGAGTTGTCGCGAAAGCGTTGGCATCTCGGGGGCTTTTATGTGTTTGTCGGGGTGTCGTTGCTGGCGAAAGGACTCGTGGGAGTTGTTCTGCCGTTTGGTGTCGTCGGGTCTTATTATCTGTTACGACGAAGGTGGCCCGGGCGGCGTGTGTTCGTGAGTCTGGTTTGGGGACTGCCGCTCGCGGTGGCAGTTTCCGCAATTTGGTATGGACCAGTGATCGCGAAGCACGGATGGGGTTTTATCGACGAGTTTTTCGTGCAGCACCACTTCGCGAGATACACCTCGAACAAGTACAAGCATCCGCAACCGGTCTACTTCTTCCCCGCGATCGTTCTGATGCTAAGCTTGCCGTGGACCGCGTTTTTGATTGATGCGCTCGCGAAAATCAGAAAGTGGAATTGGCGCGGGGACGATCCTCTGAACATCGTTCGCGTGTTCTCCGCCGCGTGGCTGATGTTGCCGATCGTGTTCTTTTCGTTTTCCGGATCGAAATTGCCGGGTTATGTCCTGCCGGTGCTGCCGGCGGCCGGCTTCCTGATCGCTGAGAGATTGAAGTCGCCTTCGAAGTGGGCGTTTCGTGCGACGGGGATCATCTGCCTGGTGCTGGGCGTCGGTGGGATTGTTTATGCCGCGCAAACTGGTTATGTGTCGCTGAGTTGTGCTGTCTTTGCAGCGGTGCCAATGTTGGTCGTCGCGATTGCTTCGTTTGTGTTGCGTGCCGACGCGGCCGCGCTGTTTGTGCCTGCCGGTATTTTCGTGCTCGTAGTGTGGCTGCTGATGTGCGCGGCACCGACTGTCGCAAACCGTGAATCAGTTCGTGACTTGCTCAAGCTTGCCGACGCGCGCGGCTATGCAAGCGTTCCAGTCATCGCGCAACGCAACGACGATCGCTCCCCGCAGTTCTACGCGCACGATCGCGTGGTCTATAACGATGAGGGCGAGGTGATCCCGTTCGACGAAGTTACGGTTGATAAAGCGAAGGCGCTCGGTGGAAAGTTAGTGGTCCTGATTCCGGTCGAGTACGTGGACCATTTCCGAAACGCGCGTGGGATTGAAGTGATCGGCGATAACGGCCGAACCGCAATTCTCGGCTGGACGCCGCCTTAAACGATCAGCGCAGATTGCGATCGAAAAACTCGATTACGACGCGATCGTAAGCCTCACCTTGTTCACCTGTTGCCGACGGCAAACTGAACCCGCTGAGCGGCAGATCGATGCGCGCTTCGACGTTCGCTGGATTTGCAAAACAGCTTTGCAGCGCAGCCGTCGAATCCTTAAGCCGCCCAGCCTCCGCACCCGAAAGCAGCAACACGCGCTGATCCCGAACTGACTTCGCTAGATCGCATCCGGGAGTATTGTCGTAACCGCCCAGCATGTAGATCTTCATCGCCATGCGTGAGAGTGAATGCACGAAGCCGTTGTCGATCCCGACACAGGCTGAAACTGCCGTATTCAAGAGTTCATCCGGCGAACTGGCGATCGAATCAAGCCCCAGGACCTTGATGCGACCGTCCTGCGATGCCGCTTTCAACGCTGCGTAAGCGCCGAGTTCCACACCGTAAACACCAAAACTCTCGCCCACCAGCTTTTTTTGGCTTTCGGACTTGAATGTCTGAAGATATTCGATGGCAGCTAGCAGATCGTCGCCCTCCCGCGCCCCGAGACCGGTCCAACTGATCAACGGATTCTCGCCGTGACCGCGCAATTCGGGCCACAGAATGGTAAAGCTCGTAGTTTCGTTGATCTTGACGCCGAGATTGAACAACCAGGAGCGATCGCCACCGTAACGATGAAGTAGTACAACTGCGGGTGCGCCCTCCGCGCCCTTCAGCACCCAGCCACGCGCTGGACGCCCGTCGCGGTTGGTCCATGTTTCGTCGGTGACTTTGATCGCGCGCCCGCTGATGCTTGCGAATGATTCCGGCGTGACGACGTATGGCCGTCGTGTGGGGCGCGTTACGCAGTAAACGATGAATGAAAGTGAAGCGACGAGTGCCAGCCCAATGACGAATACAATTGGCAGGAAAGACTTGATGAGCCTTTTACCAAATCTTCTTTTAGGTGGCATGAGAATTAGTGATCAATGATCCGTGTTCAGAGCGCGGATGATGCCATAATAGTCGTCCGGCGTGTTGATGTTAACAAAAAACCTTTCCGCGTGATCCAGATTCGCGATTTCGGCGAAGTCAACCCAACATGTGTTAACGCTTTGCAGAAGGTCCAACGGGCGTCGCCTGCCCGTTTGGATCAACTCGGTGGCCCATCTCGCGCACGGGTTCGCCCGGTAGAGAGCTGCGAGCGGTTGCGGCCGTCCATCCGGTTGCATCGGAACAACAGCATCATGATCGCCGCGCTTCGAAACGAGACTCCGAAAAAGTTCCGAAGTGACGAAGGGAAGATCGCAGGCGACGACGATGGCCCAATCTCGGCGGCATGCGGAGAGCGCGGCGTGAAGTCCGCCGAGCGCTCCCCATTGCGGGTAAACGTCTTGGACGGTGGCGAGTTTGGAAGCAAAGGTAGAATTTGAACGGCCGCCGACCAACCTAATTGAGTCTGTGACCGTCAGAAGTGTGTCCGCGATGCGTTCTACGAACGTTTGGTCTTCGAGCAGCAGTTGAGACTTATCAGTGCCCATTCTGCTCGATGCGCCGCCTGCGAGAATGAACGCTTCAACTTGTGTAATAGGTGTTTGCAACCTGCTAACCATCTTAATCTTGACCGCCTTCTCAGGCGAAGCTTATAGTCCTTTAACGATGAAGAGATTTGCCTCCATTATCAGCGCATTACTGCTCGTCGCAACGGCGAGTTTGGCCCTTGGTCAACAGAAGGTTCAGCAGACGGTTCAGCAGCCCGTCCTCGGGCCGAAGATAACGACTATCGCGGTTTTCCCTTTGGAAGACATTCGAGCCGGCATGAAGGGTACCGCGCGAACGGTCTTCAGCGGGTCCGACACGCAGGAGTTCAACGTCGAGATCCTTGGCGTGTTGCCGGGTTTTCCAGGACCGCGCCAGTCGGCCATCATCGGCAAACTGAGCGGGTCGAACGTCGAGAAGACCGGCGTTTTTGCCGGCATGTCGGGCTCACCGGTGTATATCGACGGCAAGATTGTCGGCGCGATTGCGTTCAGCTTTCCGTTTTCGAAGGAGCCTATCGCGGGAATTACTCCGATCAAGCAGATGATCGACATCTTCAACCAGGGCGCTGAAAACGATAAAGGCAAACCAAAGGAGCCGCGCCCGGTGTCGTTTGCACAACTCGCCGGCACCGACTGGAAACCGAATCTTCCAAAACCCGCGGTTTCGTCCGTTTCACTCCTGGCGCCTGTTTCGGCCGGTTCCCCGTTGTTGCCGTTGATTGGTCAACAGATGACGCCGATCGCAACGCCGCTCGTTTTTAGCGGTATCAGTCAGGAATCGTTGTCGATGTTTGCGCCGCAGCTCGTGGCGAACGGATTGTTGCCGGTTTCCGGTGTCGGGGGATCCGCGGCGATCACGCCGATGGCGGAAGTGAATGGAAACACGTTCCCGCCGGGCAGCTCGATCAGTGTGCAACTCGTGCGCGGCGATTATTCGCTGGCGGCTGCGGGCACTGTCACAATGCGCGACGGCGATCGAATTTACGCGTTTGGTCATCCGTTTTTGAGTCTAGGCGCGTCGGACATGCCGATGACGGAGTCGTCCGTTGTCACCGTCATTGCGAACATGAACAACTCGTTCAAGCTCGCAGTTCCGGGACAGATGGTTGGATCGATCGCGCAGGATCGCGCGTCCGGAATTTATGGTTTACTGAAACGTGCGCCGAAGATGATTCCGGTGAAGGTAAACCTTCACACCAGTCGCGATCGCACAGAGACGTATTCGTACGAAGTTGTAAGTGATTCGTTCCTGACGCCTATTCTTCTGAACATCACGATTTTCAACACGATTACGTCCAGCGAGCGTGTGCTCGGGGAATCGACGATTACCCTCAAAGGCGAGATCAAAGTTAAAGGCCACGAGCCGATCCAGATTGACCGGCGTTTCTCCGCTAACAATTCGCTCGTTCAGGCTGCGGGTTCGATTGCCGCGCCGGTCGCGTCGCTGTTGACCAGCGGTTTTGACGACGTGCAGCTCGACGGGATCACGCTCGATATCTCGTCTTCGGAAACGAAGTACGCCGGAACACTCGAGCGGATCACGCTCGATCGCACCGAGGTTCGTCGTGGTGAAAAGGTAGAAGTTCAGGCTTACGTGCGAACTGAATCAGGTAAACAGTTCGTGCAGCGGATCCCGGTCCAGATTCCTGAAGACGCCGCGTTGGGACAATTGCTGGTGTTTGTTGGCGATGGTGGTGCGTTGCAGGAAGGCTCGCCGGCGAAGTCATTTGTGCCGCAGGATCTGAGTCAGCTAGTGCGGGCTATCAACACGGTGAAGAAGAGCGATCGGTTGTATGTGAAGCTGTTTCGCATCACGAACGGCGCGGTGATTGGGACGAGTGAACTGCCGAGCCTGCCGCCATCTATGGTCGCGACGCTCAACAGCGATCGCACCTCGGGTGGTTATACGCCGACGGTGTTGTCTCCGGTTTACGAGATGGAGTTGGCGCCCGCTGAGTTTGTGATCTCGGGGCAGCAGCTCATCGCGATTGATGTGGTGAGATAACTTCTGCGCAGGAGCCGTTTCGCTGCGGCTTTGCAGCCTCCATCCGACGGCGAAGCCGTAATGGCACAGCGCACTGTTCTTCAAAAACGAATGTCCGGCGAACTCCAGTTGTCGTTTAGCTTGCTATCCACAAGTCGACACGCTCGAGTGCGCCGGACAAACTTTTTCAACCTGCCTTACTAGTTATCCTTCGCCACGGCGCCTGCCGGATTCTCCAACGCTGCGATGCGAGCTTTCAGCGCCGCTGTCAGCATATCGACTTCCTCCGGTGTGTAGTTTGCCGCGCGAAACGCATCTTTGAGCTGCTCCTCACTCAAGCCTTTGAAACGTTCGCTCAGCCAGCGAGCGTCCGCGACCGTGATTCCTTCGAACAGCTTCTGGTTCTTTCCGCCGTAATTAAAATCGATTACGTCGCCCTTCACCGCTTTGATGAAGTCGGCTTTGACGAAATCTTTCGGCTCGTTGCGGCTGCGCGAGAAGAAGCCGCCGGTCTTGCCGAACGTGCCACCTAAATCGCTGATGATGTAGCGCAACTCAGCCTCCCCGGTGTTCGGGTTGCGTAGCGCGAGGATCTCGTTGTTGTCATCTTTCATGTCCCAGTTGCCAATCATCACCATCAAGATTTTGAGACCACGAAACTCAGGCGTGTCTTGAAACGGATTGTTCTCCCACATCCAGTTTCCGACCCGGTCGACACCTTTTGGCCGCGCTTCAAGGCGAACGTTTTCAAATTCGCCCTTGCCTTCAATCTTCAACTTGGGAATGAGGTAGGCGATCTCTGAAGGGTAGCCCAGGGCCCAGACCAAACGGTTGGCGGCAGTGTCAGTTTGAGCTTCTTTTCCAATCTTCGCGACCCACTTGTTGCCCTTGGCGTCGCGCACCTCGTACTTCGTCGAGTAGCCGCCCGTTTTTTGTTCGACGAACGTTACCTTGCTAATGTCCGGCTTCATTTCTTCACCACCAGCACCGAGTAACAGATTCATCGACCCGGCGTTTGAGGGTGCGACCCAGAAAACCGGTGTTCCGGTCGGTACTTTCTTCTCTTTTTTCGCTTTATCGTCTTGCGCCGCTGCGGAAAACGGCAGCGCCAACATCAAGACCAGGAAAAGGACGCGCCAATATTCAGATCTGGTACGGACCATTGATTTTCTCCACGCTGTAAGTTTCTGATACAAGACCGAAACAGTCTTCGTCTTGTTAACGCGCACAATATAAGACAAAGGTGTCAGTCACCTCATTAGTAGGCAACAGAGATACCGTCAGACGTGGAAAACAGAGTGTTTTACGGATTTGGTGGAGTCGCGCCCCGTGGTGTTACCCACAGTTCGACGAACAACTCGTTCCGCGCACTGCCCACGAGAGTCACGATGCGGCTCTGATCGATCCCGCGTGAGTTGACCATGTAATCGACGATGCGACTCGCATGATGCTGCACGTCGCCACGCTTGCCGGCGCGACCGGGATAAATCACCACATAAGCCGTCGCCGACGGATCGTTCTGCAACTCGATAACGAGATTATCGAGCCGAGCTTTCTCGTCGTTGCGCTGGATATCGGGAAACTCGTCAAACTTGCGGCTGGTGATACGAGGTACTGGAATCGAAACGCCGCAATCGGCGGAACAATTCAGCGTGCCGTATCCCGGCATCGTGAGATATGCGCGGACGGTTTGACCCGCGAGGCCCGAGGTATCGACCTTGATCGTGTTGGTTCCCTGGCCTTCGATGATGCTGCCTGCGGAGACGGTCCAATTGTAGACGGCCGGAATTGACGGTGTGCCGCCGTTGGCCCGTGAAGTGAAAGTGAGCGGTTGATCTAGCCGCACGTTGGTCGGACAGACGATCTCGATAGTTGGACAAACCGGCGGAATCACAGGGCATGGGCTTACGAGCACGCTAATAGACGAAAACGCATGACACTCGCCGTCGGCACCGTTCGTTTGAATATCCAGAGACGCTTTGTGGTAACCGGGTTTCAGCCCCGTCAAGTCCCACGTAACATTTGGACCTTCGCCGGCAACCGTCCCGCCCGACGTCGTCCAGCGGTATTTGATCGGATTGCCGCCCGGCGAAACTGCCTTGGCGGTGAGTTGCACTTTTGGACTACCGGCCTCAGTGCACGCGGTCACAGTCGTGGAGTTGGAAGAGAGACTGAGCGTCAACGGAGCGTTGACCGATTTAACAACGGTCGCTTTCTGAGCGAGTGCTTGTTGCGAAAGTAGCATGGTCACCAGGGCAATTGGCGCCATGAACCGAATCATTTGGGGGCGTTGGTTCTTGGACATTGGCACTCCTAAAAGAAATTAGCAACGGATACTGTTTTCCAGTCGGGAGGCTCGTGTTTGCTTGTTTGACTCCACGCCGGAATTGGCGTTAGATAACGAGCGCTTCTTTCCCAACCCCAAAAGGGCTTATTCAACGGCGCATGCGCGCCAGCGGCATGAGTTTTCCTGCGCGATGAGACTAATTCTCTTATTCTGCTCCGTGTGTTTACTGGTTTTTGCGATTGGTTGCAATCGGAGCGGTCAGCAGTCCACGAATAATAGTGCCGGAACGGCAGCAGTGTCCAACGGTTTAAACGGCGATCGCACGCAGGCTAAATCACTGCTCGACAAAGGCAAGCAGTTATACCGGGACGATCAGGACAATGAAGCGGTTGCGGCGTTCCAGCAGGCGGTCGCGCTGGATCCGGACCTCGCGGAAGCTCATTTTCGTCTCGGGCTCAGCTACGAAGCGCTCGACAAACGCGAAGACGCCGAATCTCAGTACACAAAGGCAGTCGAGGCCTATAAGAAGCATCTCGACGCGAATCCCGACGACGCCGAAGCGCACTACAACCTCGGCCAAACGTACGCGAACCTCGGTAATTACAGCGAAGCAATCCGCTCATATCGTCAGGCGACGAGGTTGAAAACCGACGATCCCGACATCTTCTACGACCTCGGTGTCGCGCACACGAAACTGGCGCAATACGACCAGGCCGCCGCCGCTTTTTCGAAGTCGTTGGAAATCGATCCGGAGTATTACCGCGCGCAGGATGCGCTTGATGAAGCCCGCGAAGGTGTTAAGCGGATCCGCGTCGGCAAGAAACACCAGGAAGCATTGTTGAAGAAAAAGAAGGAAGAAGAGTTGAAAAAGGCCGGACTCACAGTGCCGTCGCCAACTCCAAAGGGTTAAGCAGCCATGGCCACCTACACGCCACCACCGTATTTTCCGCAGGGTTCATTGGCACCGCCTGACAAGAACCGGTATCGCAAGTTTAAGCTGCTGATGGTGGCTTTGAGCCTGGCGTTGATTGTCGTCGTCGGCGCAGCGGGTTTTGGCGTCTGGTATTTGGTTAAGTGGCTGTTCTAGGGACAATAACAGGCAAGTGCGCTTGACATAGTTGGTTCCCGTACGTATAGTCTGCCGTTTCGGACACGGGGGTCTGAACGAAAATAAGCAACGTCCAAGTTGGTTCTGTCGGTGTGGAGGCGTTGCTCGGCCAGTAATATCGGCCGTTGACAATTATTGTGGCGTAAATGGTACGCGTTACGACTGCGGTCGTCCCCTCGCGTGCTCGCGCGAAGTTCACGCTTCTCGCCTAAATAAAGCGACGCCACAGAAAAGTTTCGGCTTAAGGGAAGCCACGATCCACGCCCGCCGCGAATAGCGAAAAATCAGAACGTCCCTAACAACTAATTTTTAACAGGGCAGTAGCCTGCGCTGACTGCCGGACTGGTTCCGGAAAGAGGTAGGCATGGCCCCTTTTTGCGCGTTGCGCGCACAAGTATCAAAGAGGGAAACAGTGCCGACGATTAATCAGCTCGTTCGCAAAGGTCGCCAACAGGTCAAATACAAGACGGCCAGCCCCGCGCTTCAGAGTTCGCCTCAGAAGCGTGGCGTTTGTACTCGCGTTTACACCCAAACGCCGAAAAAACCGAACTCGGCCCTGCGCAAAGTGGCGCGCGTCAGACTTACCAACGGTATCGAGGTGACGACCTACATCCCGGGCGTCGGCCACAACCTCCAGGAGCACTCGATCGTGCTCATTCGAGGCGGCCGCGTTAAGGACCTGCCCGGTGTCCGTTATCACGTGATTCGCGGCACGCTGGACTCAGTCGGGGTTGCCGATCGCAAGCAGGGACGTTCGAAGTACGGCGCGAAGCGACCCAAAGCGAGTGCCAAATAAACGAGCGAGATAAAGAGATATGCCAAGACGACGAGTAGCCGAACGACGCGAAGTGCTTCCGGATCCTGTTTACAGCAGCCCGCTGGTTACCAAATTCATCAGCGGCGTGATGTGGGGAGGCAAGAAATCGGTAGCCGAAAGTATTTTTTACGATGCGATGCGCCAGATTGGCGACAAGACCGGCGAAGAGCCGCTCAAAGTCTTTAAGCGCGCTATCGACAACGTGAAGCCGACGGTGGAAGTGAAGTCGCGGCGCGTCGGCGGTTCCACTTATCAGGTTCCAATTGAAGTACACCAGGAGCGGCGCGGTGCCCTGGCAATTCGCTGGATAGTTTCGTACGCGCGTGGTCGCGGCGAGAAGACGATGACTGACCGATTAGCGGCCGAGATTCTGGATGCTGCCAACAATCGCGGCAACGCTGTAAAGAAGAAAGAAGACACGCATCGCATGGCTGATGCGAACAAGGCGTTTGCGCATTACAAGTGGTGATAGTCAGTGGTCAGTAGTCAGTTGTCCGTTGTGGCAACCTGACAACTGACAACGGACTACTGACCACTGACGAAAAAAGCAATGGCTAAGTACGATTTAAGTAAATTCAGGAACATCGGCATCATGGCCCACATCGATGCCGGTAAGACCACCACCACGGAACGTATCCTTTATTACACAGGCATCACGCACAAGATCGGCGAGGTGCACGAGGGTACGGCGACCATGGACTGGATGGAACAGGAGCAGGAGCGCGGTATCACTATCACCAGCGCTGCAACCACCTGTTTCTGGGAAAGAGAAGGCGTCGATCACCGCATCAACATCATCGACACGCCGGGCCACGTCGACTTCACCATGGAAGTGGAGCGTTCACTTCGTGTGCTCGACGGCGCCGTAGCTGTGTTTGACGGTGTCGCGGGTGTCGAGCCGCAGTCGGAGACCGTCTGGCGGCAAGCCGACAAGTACGGTGTTCCCCGCATCTGCTTTATCAACAAGCTCGACCGCGCCGGCGCGTCTTTCGATCGTTCCTTCGAATCGATCATCAGCCGGCTGGGCGCCAATCCCGTTGCGATACAGATTCCGATCGGTCTCGAAGATCAACTCAAAGGCGTCGTC